>PLJN01000204.1:0-37465 GCA_003140235.1 Acidobacteriaceae bacterium | reverse complement strand
GACGCCCCGGCCCTGGCCCAGGCAGACGTTGGCATTGCCATGGGCTCGGGGACTGACGTGGCCCGCGAGAGCGCCGACGTGGTGTTGATCGGCAGCAATCTCCTAAAACTGCGGGACGCACTGCGCATTGCGCGCCGCTGCCGCGGAATCATCATGCAGAATTTCTATGGAACACTCATCGTCGATCTGTTCGGTATTGGATTGGCTGCCGCCGGTTTCTTGAACCCCTTACTCGCGGCTTTCATTCACGTCACTTCAGAGCTGATTTTCATCCTGAATTCCACCAGGCTTCTGGCCAGGCGGGATGGAGCACAAGAGATATGAGAAAACCCGTCATCTACTCACCCCGGCGGCGTCTGCGCCCAATCCGCATCAGTAGAGCCGAGATCATCCAGGCGGCCCTGCTCTTTGTGCTGATGATGCTCACTCTGGCGTGCGGGCTCTACCTGGGCTTATATCTGCATTACTGAAAGTGGAACGGGGCTGATTTTCTTTTTCTCGCAGTCTCTTCTCGACGCGGACGACCGCCTCTTCATGTTCAATGAGTTCTCCGCGTGCGGCCTGGGCCAGCCCTTTCTCGATTTCCTGGATAAGCCAGGTCTCGTAATCCAATAGACGATCCACGGCTTCTTCCACCAACTCAGCCGTACTCTTGCCGCTCCGGGCAGCTAACTGGTTGAGTCTGGCTTCCTTTTCAGGTGTCAAAAGGACTTCCATAAAGCTGAGTTTAGCAAACAGATGCCGAACATTGAGCTATCAAGCCACCACGACAGACATTTGGCCGTGCTGTTTGCGTGCTGGCGTAACGGTGATTTTAACGTCCTGGCCTAGAGCGGTCAGGAAGTCGATCAGGCGGCCCACGGAGAAATTGCCGGACCGATTGCGCGCCAGAGCTGATACGTGGGGCTGCGGAATTCCGAGAATTTTACCGGCTTCCGTTTGAGTGAGGCCGCGGTCTTTGATGATGCGGTAGATTTGCAGAGTCAGACGCGCTTTCAGCAGTTCCTGGTCGGCGTTGGGCAGTCCAAGATCGGCAAACACGTTGCCGCTGCCTTCGGTGATGCTGGCTTTCTTAACGGTTTTTCTCTTGGTCTTCACACGTGATTATACTGTTATATGTATATGCGTATATTTGTCAAGACTTGGGATTAGATGGTTTCACTGATAGCGTAAACCAACATTGATTCCGAGTTGGGCAGACTCTTGTCATTCCGAACGTAGTGAGGAATCTGCTTTCTTTTTAGGCTTTGAGAATGTTTGCCCCCGGCAGCTTGTAGACAAAGAGTCTCCACTCGCGGCGGAAAGCAGATTTCTCCCCTTTCGCAAGCTCAAGGTCGGAATGACAAGCTCGCGAATGGACCCTTGGCCTACATCATTCATGAAATGGCCTAGAATATTTCCTAACAATAGAGATTCTCTATGCCGATATTGTTTTTGCTTTTCCTGCAGACTCCCGCTCCGAATGCCGACACTCCGCCGAAACACTCTCCGCAGGCTGTGGCCCTTGTTGAGCAAGCTCGCACCGTACCTCCAGAATTCGGCGCGGATACGTTTTTGCGGCTGGCCGGTTCGCAACTGGTCACTGATAAGAAGTGGCAAAAGGAATTGATTGACGAGGCATACTGGTCTGGCCGTCGCGCCCCACTGCCCTATCAACAGTGGGCTGACCACAAGGACTCGCTCCCCACCAGACAAGTACGGGCAAACCGGCTTGAGACCTTGACCTTACAGACCCGGGCCATTGAGGCCATGTTGGCGCTCGATCCTGGGCGAGCGTTGCGCATGTTTGAAGAGATGAAGCCGTTGACTCTTCCCAATCCGGATTGCTCAGAGATCATCACCCCGGACGTTTCGGCCTACTACCGGACCGCAGGTGCCGTGTTCGAGCGCGCGTTCACTCCCAAACAGCGGCAGGACGAGGATGATATCGTTTTCCTGAAGGGGCTCATCGCCGCCATAGACTCACCTATGCAAGTTCCACCTGCTTTGCAAGCTGTTCTGGCACTGCAGGTCACTCCGGAGAAGCGCACGGTGCTATTGAACGTTTTTGCCGGAATGCTCGATCGTGTTTCGGGTTCGGACCGTTCGTTTGGGGCCGTGGAAGGAACGCTGGTTCCCAATGCCAGTCCGGAGATGACCGAGGCGCCAGCATTCGTGGCCGCCTTACGCAACTATATCCTCCGCCATGTGCGTGGGCGACGTTGCACGGACAATGTTGTGCCAGCGAAGAACGTTTCAGGATCTGTAACCCAGTTCAATGCTCTTGTTCTTAAACTCGATCCCACGGGCGACCGGTTCAAGCCTATTCCGGAAGGAGAGACAAAGCCCCTGGCAGACGCTGGATCATACACACCGCATCTTTTATGGAAATCCACACGCGCCAAAGCCGTGCTTGCAGCGCTGCAATGGCTGCACCATGGTAATCGTGAACCGGCTGAAGAGCATATGTGGACGCTCCAGGAGCGGTCAACGGACGAATGGCTTCAGCACTTTCAAGATACTCTGAAACTATTGGACGGCTGGAAAGAGGACAGCGAAGATTCTCCCGATGAATACTTGTGCATGGCAACAGATGCCTTGAGCGATCTAGCGGCGTTGGCCCCGCCTGGACGAATGCGCGACAGAGCAATGATTGCGTATTTAGAAGTTCTGGAATTGCGCTATGCGTCCATCGAAAACCGCAATCTGTGGTTCACTCAGTTCCGGCAAATGCTGTACCGGACGCGGTACTCCAAGGACCCAGCGGACAAAGCGTGGATCCTGAACTCAATGGCACGCAGCTCCAACCCTATCATTGCTTTGTATGCCAAGCTCGAAGTCCTTGATATCGCTCCTTAATCATTGCGTATGTGTCTATATCTGTGCGAGATGCAACTTTCAGACTCCGCGAGAGAGTCTCCACGAAGCGAGGAGTTCGTGGGCCCAAGGACGTGTCATGCTTGCCATTGTCCGCTTGCTCGATGCCGAACGAACCCACGAACGAAGAATTACTGTTTTGGCGGTTCCTGGCCGTTCTCTGGCGGAGATATTTCAGACAAGCTCTTCAGCAGCCCCTGCTCCTGCGGGGAGAAGGTTTTGCGGAACTGGTCTGACTGGAATATCCGCTCGCGCCCTTGCGGGTCCATCTGCTTGAGGTGGCGCAGCGCGGCGCGCACCATCAGCCTGCGGTTCTCGGGCAGGGCCTGGAATTGTTGGTTGGCCTGCTGGAACTGCTCGCGCTGTTGAGGAGTCAGACTGTCCATGAACTGCATGCGCTGCACTGCGCGCTGACGTTCGTCGGGAGGCAGGCTGTTAAATTTACGCAGCCGTTCCTTTAGCTGTGTCTGGCGTTCGGCAGGAAGTTTTTGAAATCCCGGATCGTTCTCCAGGGCTTTTTCCTGCTGCTCCGGAGGCAGGTTCTGGTTCTTCAACAGCCAGTCACCGGCTTTGTGCTCCTGCTTATCGTTCCCTTGGTTTTTCTTATTGGCACGGGGGGCCTGCCCATGCGCGCCCGGGTGTTGCTGCTGCGGAGCGGCCAGGACAGCAGCCGGTACAAGCAACAGCGCCGATAAAGTTAGACGTGCAACCCTGGTTCCTATCACAGTGCTTCCCCTCTTCATTGTTATTGCTTCTTGCCTTTTACTCTTGATTCGGCTGTTGCGGCTGCTGCTGTGGCTGGTTCGTGCCGGCAACTTCATCCAGTAAATCGGAATTCACATACAAGTCGTGGTTCTTTTCCAAATCCTGCAGATCGCCCACAGCCGTTCCGGCTACCGGAGCAATCGACTGCGTCGGACGAAGCACCTGATAGGTAATCCCACCCACCACCAAAACCGTAGCCAATGACACAGCCAGCGCGGGCCGGCGCAGCCAGTCAAATAATTTTGCAGACGCCTTCTTTTCTCGCTCTTCCCTTGCCCGCGCGCCCATGCGCGTCATGAAATAAGGAGAAGGTTCCGGCGCCTTCCATTCATCCAGCAGGGCCATGGTCTTGCGCAGGGATTCCAACTCACCGGCACAAGCCTTGCACTGGCTCACGTGGTCATGGATGGCGGGAGCGGCCTGCCCCGGCGTCATCAAGTCAATCAGATTTTCGCGGACTTCGTTGCAGTTCATATAAATTCCTTCAGCCGCTCGCGCAAAGCTTCATAAGCGCGGAAAAGGAGCGACTTGGTGGCTGACTCGCTCAATTTCAAAACTTCCGCAATCTCCTTGTAGTCCATCTCCTGATATTTATGCATCAGGACGGCTACGCGCTGTTTTTCCGGCAACGCCATCACGTGTACCTTGATGGCTTGAAGCCGTTCCTGGCGAAGGAGCTGCTCCTCCGCGTTCAGCCCAGTTTCGGCCACATCTAAAGTCGTGCCGGTATCCTCGTCCGGCTCATCCAGACTGACCATCTTCCCGCTGCGTTCCACTTTGTGGTCGCGCGCGTGGTTCACGGCCAGATTGGTCGCGATGCGATACAGCCAGGTGGTGAACTTGGCTTCCGCCGCATAGCTCTTGCGCGAACGGTAGACCCGCAGGAAAACCTCCTGCGCCATCTCTTCCGCAAGCGCCTGGTTATGGCACGTGCGGTACATAAAAGCGATCACCGGCCGATGGTGCTTTCGCACCAAATAGTCGTACGCCGCATCGTCGTCACTGCCCGCGCGGAGCATTACCTCCGCGTCGCTCAATGACTCGTAAACCGCTTGGCCTGCTGCCATCGTTGAAATAGCCTCTACCGTACTGGTAGACACGGGCATGAACAACCTTTGTTCTAAGGCCAAGCTGCTCACATCCCCTCTAACCCATTTGCCCGCAAAAAGTTGCAGGCTTTTGGATCCGCGGAGGCAGGCCGGCCCGTGACCAAGAAGAGTGTAATCCAAGCCTGGATTTCTGACCATCCTGTTTCTTGACTTAACTTTACGAACGGCGACCGGCGGGCACGCCAGCCAGGCTTCTGCTAAAATAAGCTTTACCCACTGTAGGCAGCTTTTTGATGCACAGTGGGCGCTTAACTCAGCGGTAGAGTGCCATCCTCACACGGTGGAAGTCATAGGTTCGAATCCTATAGCGCCCACCATTCCACTTCCCTCAGTCTTGAGCACAGCACTTGACGGTTGGCGGCACGGAATGGACCCAAGTTTTTTTTGACCCAAGTTTTGGTTGCGCAAGCGCCCGTTCGTGATAACATCGCAGGTGTCTTCAATCACCCCACATTCCGGTGCGGGTGCCCGCGCATAAACTAGGCGCTGATACAACTGAAGATTTCACGAAGACTTTTTAAGCAGGAAACCATCCAACCAGGCACAGTAAAACGAGGGTCCCTTAGCGGGTCCGCCGGCCACCGGTGGATATCGGCGGAAGACCAGAGTCCGACAAGAGCAATATAAACAAGGTAATAGCAAATGAATGATGGATTGAACCAGCCGCATCATCCGCCCAGCCGGAAACCCCGGAGACGGAAACGCGGTTTCAGCGGCGGTCCTGCCCAGGACGGTCAAAACCAAGGCGGACAAAACCAGGGCCTGGGCGGTCAGAACCGTAATAACAACAACCGCAACAACCGTAATCAACGCAACAATCGCGGACAACGGCGCGGCCCCGCCTTTGTCGGTCCCATGGACCACAGTTATCGTAACCAGAATGGCACTGGCCAGCCGGGAAGACGCTTCAGCAACGGCGTGCCCAACGAAGGTCTGGAACCACTGCCCCCGCCGCGGATTGATGCTCCGGCGCGGATCTTTGCTTTTCTCGACGACCTTTTCTTTCTCGCCAAAATTCAGGAAGTCTCGCGCAAGCTGAACGTGAAAGTGGAATTCGTCAAGAGCGAAAAAGAAATGGCGGAACGCGCCGGCGGACTGCCGGAAGACAAGCCTTCCCTGATCATTGTGGACTTGAACAGCAACAGCATGAAGCCGCTGCAGGTGATTTCCAAACTGCGCTCCAAATTCAAAAAGGGGACGTCCATCGTTGGCTTTGTCTCGCACGTCCAGGGTGATTTGAAGGTCAAGGCCTCCGAAGCGGGCTGTGACGTGGTCATGCCGCGCTCGGCGTTTTCCCAAACCCTGCCCAACATGCTGCGCCGCCACGGCGCCGAGGAAGAAAAAACCGAAGATACATTTAATAAAGTCTGATCTCGCCACCTGATTGCCAAGAGCATTTGGCCACGAATTTACGCGAAAGAACGCGAGTTTCGGAAAAGCTAGAGCAAGATCGCTCTGTCTTGGCCGGAGTTCACTGCCCCTTATAATCTTTCCATGGAAGCTCACGGCCGCATTCTGGCCATTGATTACGGTTCACGACGCATGGGACTCGCCGTCTCTGACGCTTTGGGCATTACCGCTCAGGGCATCGCCACACTCCAGCGCCGGAACAAGCGCGCCGACTTCGCCTACATGGCGCGGGTCATCCGCCAATATCAGATACAGGAAATTGTCCTGGGATATCCTTTGCGCATGAGCGGAGAGGAAGGAATCCAAACCGCGAAAGTATCGGAATTCGCGGAAGAGCTGCGGCAGAAGATGGATCTTCCGGTGCATCTTTGGGATGAGCGGCTGACTTCAGCGGAGGCTAATCGCGTGCTGCGGGAAGCCGATCTCAGTACGCAAAAGCGCGCTCGGGCCGTGGACCAGATGGCTGCTGTTTTGATTCTGCAATCTTTTTTGCAGTCGCGGAGTTCTGGACCGGAGTGAGACAATCTCACGGCCAGTCTTAGACTCCGGTCTTAGACCATAGATATGCATTCGGACGAACATCGCGAAAGCGTTGGTCTTTCAGACGATAGGGGTCCCTCTCCCGCTTTGCGGGATCGGGACTGCGGAAAGTGAGAACCAGTTAGAATGAGAACCAGGCATCTAACCACTCATGCGCCGTTTTATTTTCAGACTTTTTGTGCTTGCTGTTCTCGTTGCCGCCGGATTCCTGGCGTACTGGTTGCTGATACCCACTGGCCCGTCCACGCAGACGCTCGTGCAACTCAAGCCGGGGTCTTCGGCACGGCGCATCGCCACTGATCTGCAGAATGCCGGGATCATCCGCAGCCAGACGGCGTTTCTGGTTTGGCACTATTTCGGGCACGCTTCCCTCAAGGCCGGCGAGTACTCGTTTGATCATCCGGCCGACGCGCGCGAGGTTTATAACCGGATTGCCCGTGGGGACATTTACTTCCATACTTTGGTGGTGCCCGAGGGCTTCAATATTTTTGATATCGCGACCGCCGTGGAAAACGCCGGTCTGGGAAGGCGAGACGATTTTCTCAAAGTCGTGCGTTCTGACACATCACTGGTACGCGATCTGGATCCGGCCGCGCCGAGCCTGGAAGGCTATTTGTTTCCGGACACCTACCATTTCACCCGAACCCAATCGTTGCATGACATGGCGGCCGCCATGGTGCGCCGTTTTCGTCAGACAGCCGGGGAAATTGGCTTAACTCGCGATGTCCATTCGGTCGTCACGATGGCCAGCCTGGTGGAAAAGGAAACCGCGGCCCCGGAAGAACGCCCCGTGGTTGCGGGCGTGTTCAATAACCGCATGGCCAAAGGCATGGTGCTGGCCACCGATCCGGCGGTGATCTACGCGGCGCTGCTCAACAACCGGTATCGCGGAACGATTTATCAGTCCGACTTGCAGTTTGATTCGCCGTACAACACATATAAGTCCGCAGGGCTGCCGCCCGGACCGATCAGCAATCCGGGAAAGCAGTCTCTGGTTGCGGGCATGCATCCGGCCAGCACGGACTATCTTTACTTTGTAAGTGATAACCAGGGCCATCACCGGTTTGCGCGCACCGATGCCGAGCATGCCGCCAACGTGGCGGCGTACCGGCGGGCCGTGGGACGCTAGGCGTAATGCGTCAAAGCGCGGCAAAGTGACACAAAAGGCACCAAGCCCACCTCCCAACCCGCGTTATGTCCCATCATTGGATATACTTATGACGAATTCACGAGTCTAATCAAACATACGAAATGCAAATTCACTCACGCCTACGGGCATCCATATTGTTGCTTATACTGCTGCCGCTCACCGGATGTTTACTGGGCCGGACGCGAATACTAGAACCAAAAACCAGCACTGCGGTGCTGAAGACCGCCACCCTGCAACAACTGATTGACACGGTCAACACCAGCGCGGCGCAGCTTCAGACCATGAACGCCGTGGTGGAGATTGCCAGTTCCGTTGGCGGACAGAAGAAAGGCCAGATCACCGATAATCCGGAGTTCACCGGTTATCTTCTGTTGCGCAAACCCGACACGCTGAAGCTGATTGGCCTGGTCCCGGTGTTGCGTAATCATGCGTTTGAAATGGTCAGCAATGGCCAGTCCTTTCAAATCTCCATACCGCCCAGGAGCCAATTCATTGTTGGTTCGAACGTGACGGTCAATCCCGCCCTGCGAGCGCCTTACAACACCCGTCCGCAACATATTCTGGACGCTCTGCTGTTCAAGCCGATCGATGCCCAAAATGACATTGCCGTGCTGGAAGAAGGCGTTGAAGTCGTTAAAGATCCGAAGACCCACAAAGACGTCGAGCAGGACGACTATGTAGTCATTGTGATCAGCAAGGACAACCGCGGGCCGTATCTCTCCCGCAAGATCGTATTTAACCGGGAAAATCTTCAGGTGGACAGGCAACTGATTTACGACCACGATGCCAAACTCGTCACCGACGCGCGCTACGGCACTTTCAAGGTCTACAACGGTATCGCTTTCCCCAGCCGCATTGAACTCGATCGCCCCGTGGAGGAATACACGATCGGTCTCACCATCACCAAGATGACGCTCAACGACGCGGTGGAAGACAAACAATTCGAGCTGCCCCAGCCGCCGGGATATGAGTTGATGAATCTCGACGACAAAGCGACGGCGGAGAAGCTGTCCAAGCCCAAGACCATAGAAAAAGAAAAAAAACAGAAACCCAAACGAGAACAAAAATGATCGCCGGGACCAAATCGCTGCGAGCACGCCATGAATAAGATGATCGTGGCCAACCTTGCCCACCGTCCGATTCGTTCGGTGATCAGCATTGTGGCCGTGGCGGTGGAAGTCACATTGATCCTGTTGATTGTGGGTCTGGCACTGGGCATTTTGAATGACGCCACGCAGCGCCAAACCGGCGTAGGCGCGGACATTCTGGTGCGGCCTCCCGGGTCAGCCATCTTCAACGGTTTCAGCAGCGCGCCCGTCCCGATTGCGGTCGCTGATGTGCTCCGCAGCCAGCCGCATGTAGTTGGGGTAGCGCCGGTAGTGACGCAGGTCACCTCCGGGACGAACATCGAAATCATCTACGGCGTTGATCTGGATTCTTTTCAATCCGTCGGCGGGCCTTTGCAGTATTTGGAAGGCGGCCCGTTCCAGGACCCCTATGACATGATCGTGGACGACTTCTATGCCGCCGGAAATCACGTGCACCCCGGCTCCACGGTGGATATTTTCAAACACAAATTTCGCATCAGTGGGGTCGTTCCCCACGGACGCGGGGGGCGCCGCTATATCCCCATCAAGACTTTGCAGGAAATCATGGGCGCGCCCAATAAGGCCTCCATGTTTTATGTGAAGGTGGATGATCCCCGGAACGCCGACACAATCGTGGGCGAGTTTAAGAAAATTCCCGGCATGGGGGACTACAACATTATGTCCATGCGGGAATGGCTTTCGCTCATGTCGGCCGACAATATTCCCGGGCTGTCAATTTTCATCAACGTAGTGATCGGGATTGCCGTGGTCATCGGCTTCATCGTTATTTTTCAATCCATGTACACGGCGGTAATGGAGCGCACGCGCGAAATCGGGATCCTCAAGTCCCTGGGCGCATCCAAGTCTTTCATCGTGCGCGTGATTCTTCGGGAAACGCTGTTGCTCGCCGTGGCCGGCATTGTTGTCGGCATGATTGTAAGTATGATTGTTCGCGCCGCCATTGTGCACAAGTTCCCAACACTGCGGGTGCTCCCGATCACTTGGGCCTGGGGCATCCGTGCGACGATCATTGCTATTGTCGGCGCCATGCTGGGCGCGATCTATCCCGCGTTCAAAGCCGCACAGAAAGATCCCATCGACGCTTTGGCGTACGAGTAGGGACGAATCGGGGGATCGAGAATCCAGCCTGAAGTGTGGAATAGTCTAGCCCGGGCTCTCGAGCTCGAAAAGTCTGCTAAGCTCTTGGCATTCTGACCCTGAGCCTGCCGAGTCCTTGTCATTCCGAACGTAGTGAGGAATCTGCTTTCATTTCCCTTGAAGAGTGTGCCAGTGCGGCCCCGATCACGGCGATTCTCAAGATTCTCTAATTGACACCGGGTCAGGCACCGCATAACCTTGGTAGGCCAGCTCGGCAAGGCTTTGGAGTTAGGGACTCCAAAAGCACAGTAACCAGGGACTTCCTCGAATCATTCTTACATGTTTGGTTAGGCTGAAAATCATGCGGCGTTCCCCTACTACGCCCTAGGAGCGTTTGCGTAATGACGAACACCGGCCCTCTTCCCGTTCTCCGCGCCTTCACAAAGTACCGTTCAAACAAACTGGCGAAATCTGCTTTCTGGTGCTGGGGCCGAGTCGGGACTGGTCGCATCTGGGCCGTGCTATGTCTATGCGTGTTTCTGGCGCAAGCAGGATTGGCACAGACGACCTACGGTTCAGCCGCTAAGACGCTGACTTTTCAGGATACGACGTTCGCCGTCAATGGCGTAAACAACAGCGGCCTCGTTCCCGCGAATGGCACGCCGATTC
Source organism: Acidobacteriaceae bacterium (assembly GCA_003140235.1). GTDB lineage: Bacteria > Acidobacteriota > Terriglobia > Terriglobales > Acidobacteriaceae > Angelobacter. The sequence goes on along the minus strand of PLJN01000204.1, from coordinate 26,780 downwards.
CCATTGTTGTCTCGGGGTTCACCGGCAGCGTGAGCTCGATCACGGTCACCCTGCATCATGTGAATGATCAGTTCGTTGCGCTCGACGGCACCTCGGTCTTTTCATTGTCAGAATATTTGCTGGTGGCGCCTGACGGCCGGGCATTCTCGTTTTTGGCAGAACCCTGTATTGCCAACAACAGCTCAGAAGCCGTTCCCGCAGCAACGGACGTGACCTTTGCGGACGGGGGCGCGATTCCCATGCGATGGATTCCATCGCAATTTGCCTACGACTGCAAACTGGTGAATGCTTCTCCCTATGCACCTTCTTATAACGACCTGCGTCAGGATTTCACACTCAAAGGACACTTCGGCGTTCCCGCTGGAGCCACATGGACCACCACCGCACTCACAGGCTATAGCGTGCCTCCGGGGCTGTCAGCCGTGGGAACTTCATCGTTTGCATCCGTCTTTCAGGGCATGAGTTCCGCCTCCGCCAACGGCACTTGGTATTTGTACCCCATCATGTACATCTTCGGTACCACCACGGCGTACAACGTGATCGGAGATGGCACAAATCCGGCGGTCACCATAACTCTGACTCCAGCCACCACGGCGCCCACTACCACCGTGGTCACCACCAGCAGTGGCGCGTGCCCCACGGGGCTTGTTGGGAAATGCGAAACCATCACGCCGCCGGCAACCAGCACCGGGAATGTCACCTTGACCGCCACCATCACGCCGAATCCCGGCAGTGGCAGCGTAACGTTCAGCGATGTTTCCAATCCTGCAAGTCCCTTTAATATCACTTGTTCCGGCGGGAATCCCGCAACAGTCAATGCCAGTGGAGTCGCTGTATGTGTGACCACATTCACCACCCAGGGGAGCCACGCGATCCAGGCCAACTATGGAGGCAATGGTGGCTTCGGGCCCAGCAGCGTGACCCTGATTGAAACCGCCATCACGGGCACCACCAATCCGCAAGCCGGACAGTACTGCAATGGCGGATCAGTGCAGTTCCCGCAAGTGCAAACTTCGAACGGCCTGGATCCGGCCGCCGACTACCCCGTGATCATTAACGTGACCGGCCTGACCGGAAAGCTGATCCAGGGTTTAACTGTGTCATGGACCCAGAACAGCAGCAATGTTTCGGGCACGGGACTGCTATTGGTCAGCCCCGCGAACAACCGGGCGCTGCACATCTGGGAATATGCCGGTGGCGGAGGATCTCTAGGCACCCGCAGCTTCGTCCTGGATGACAATGCAGCAACCCACCCGACTCAGGGCGGAAGTGCCATTGGGTCGGGAACCTATCTTCCCACAGTCAACGTACTGACTGGGGCGCGCTATGATTTCTGCAGCACGACTCCCATTTGCAATACTGCCGCGGTTGCCGGAGCAGCTCCGGGGATTTTCGACGAGGCCGGCCCCAGGGGAATTGGCAGTCTATTAGGCACTTTTGGCGGGCTGGCTCCCAACGACGCGTGGCAGCTCTTCATCATCCAACGCAGCCAGGACGTTGGGACAATCAGCAACGTTTGCCTGAACTTTACCCTGAACACCGGGACCGGAACTCAGACCACGCTGCAGACTTCCAACACTCAGGTCACGACGGGAACGAACGTTACTCTTACCGCAACTGTAACCGCCAACAGCAGCTCTATCGGCGCCAACGGCACCGTTACGTTTCAGTCGGACGGCGTGAATATTCCCGGCGGCGCCAACATCGCGGTGAATGGCAGCGGAAAAGCGGTCCTGGTTACGAACCAGTTGACCGAAGGCACGCACAGTATTGGCGCTCGTTACAACGGGACGTCGAGCCTGGGTGTGAGCAGCAGTAATGTGGTCGCGGTGCGAGTCGATAATGCTACGACCGTCACCAATAACTGCGGTCCCACGGGTAATTGCACGATTCAGTATTGCAACAAGCCGGCCAGTGGCCCGGCGATCACTTTCTCCATATCAGGTCCCATCCCCTACCCAACGGTTTATCCGTCGAATGTGATTGTGACTGGTCTGCCGGGGACAGTGCAGGACGCGTCGATCTTCTTTAAGAACTTCCACTCGCCGGACTCCGGGCAGGGTCTGCACAGTCTTCTGCTCGGCCCCAACGGCAATAACCTGGATTTCTTCTCGCATACAGCGGGCTCTTGTCCGGTGTCGGGAGTTGACCTCACCTTTACCGATTCCGCTTCGGCGTCAAACATTTTCCAGAACAATCCAGGAGGGCCTTGCGCGTCCGTGCCGTTGCCTACAGGTTCGTATCATCCCAGGAGCTGGGGGCCTGGAGTTGACGCCAGCCTCCAGCCTGACGGATCGGGAGGAAACTATGTGTATCCAAAGTGTCCCAGCAATGTTGCGTGTACTACCCCAACGCTCCTGGGACCTCCGGCGCCCGACCCGCCGAACAGCTATGCCGCACCGGCCGGCACTGGTACAGCCCTCGGCAACAATACACTCACCAGCCAGTTTGCCAGCTCTCTATCACAACCGGTAACGGGCAACGGGACCTGGAGTTTGTTTGTAACGGAGGATGGCGGAAACCCTGGGGTCACCGTGGATAGCTGGTGCGTGAATCTCACGGTAAACCGTCCCACAGTTTCCGTCAGCGTTCCGGCAACCGGCGCGGCCCTTGTGGGTCAGCATGGCGTTCTTTTTTCAGTCACCGTACACAACACCAGCACCAACGGAGGTCCCACGGGCGGCATTCTCACGGCCAGCGCAACTTTGCCCACCGGTTTGTCGCCATCGGCCACGCCTGCGGGCGCCGGAACAGACGCCAGCTGGAGCTGCTCCAGCAGCACGCAGACAATTACCTGCACAAACAGCACCGCTGTGAACGCGGGGAGCGATTACCCAGCGCTGTTCATGTCCGCTGATGTGACGGCAGCTTCTCCGGCGTCTCTCACTGTTGTGGCCACTGTGACCGGTGGCGGAGCTGCAGGCACGCCTGCGGCAACTTCGGGAAACGACTCCATCGCCGTGGTTGTTCCGCCCACGATCGCCAAGTCCTTCGGCGCGTCCGTTATTGCCCTCAACACAAACACCGCACTCAGCTTCACCGTGACCAACCCGGCAGCCAACACAATTTCGCTGACGAGTATTGGGTTTGATGACAATCTGCCGGCCGGACTCATTATCGCCACGCCGAATGGCTTGACCGGATCATGTCCCGGCGGAAGCGTGGTGGCGATCCCGGGCGACAATACGGCGATCCTTACGGGAGCGAACCTGGCGCCCGGTGCGTCGTGCACGTTCTCGGTGAACGTAACCGGTGTCAGTTCCGGAGCGCAAGCCAACACCACCCAGGGAGTTTTCTTCACCGCAAATTCATCGAACGAAACGGGCGGCCCCACCAGTAACACCGCAACGGTAACGGTGGCCTCGCCGCCAACCATCAGCAAAGCGTTTGGCGTGGCGAGCATTCCGCTCGGCGGTTCTACTTCTCTCACCTTCACGATCAATAACCCGAATAGCGGGACAGCCCTGACCGGTGTTGGGTTCAGTGACACTCTGCCCGCAGGCCTGGTTGTAGCGACGCCGAACGGGTTGAGCGCTTTGACCGGATGCGGAGGCGCGGCCGCAACGGCCGTGGCGGGATCGGGTACGGCAGCCCTCGCCAACGCAACGATAGCGGGCGGCGGTAGCTGCACTTTCTCGGTAAACGTGACCGGGGCCACGGCGGGGAGTTGGAATAACACCACAGCTGCGGTGACATCAACCGAGGGCGGAACGGGCGCAACCAGCAACACGGCGCCTATAAAAGTAGTAGCGTCGACGACGATCAGCAAGGCGTTCGGCGCGACCTCTATCGGGGTAAATGGGACGACCACGCTGACGTTCACGATTACCAACCCGGCAGCCAACACAGTGGCGCTGACAGGAGTCGCGTTCAGCGACACGCTGACCAACGGGCTGAAGGTAGGCAGCACGCCTGGCGTGACCAACAGCTGCGGTGGCGCCGTAACGGCGACCGCCAACACCACGACCATCAGCCTGGGTGGGGGAAGCATTACGACTCCTGGCAATACGTGCACCATCGTGGTGAACGTGACTGGGACGGCGTCTGGGATCGTGTCGAATACCACCGGTGCCATAAGTTCGACGAATGGTGGGACGGGTGCGACCAGTAACACGGCCACACTGACAGTAGCTTCGCCGCCGACGATCAGCAAGGTCTTCGGCGCAGCAACGATTCCGTTGAACGGAAGCACGTCGCTGACCTTTACCATCACCAACCCGAACAGCGGCATTGGTCTGACCGGGCTGGCGTTTACTGACAATCTGCCGGCAGGGCTGGTGGTAGCCACCCCGAATGGTCTGGTCAACACCGGTTGCGGCGGAACGGCGACAGCGGTTGCCGGGTCCGGCAGCGTGAACCTGTCGGCGGGAACTCTCGCGTCCAGCAGTTCATGCACGATCACGGTGAACGTAACCGGCACAACGGCAGGAGTGAAGAGCAACAGCGTACAGATAACATCGACGGAAGGTGGCACGGGCAATACTGCGAGCGCCAGCATTACGGTAGTTGCTCCGCCGACAGTGAGCAAAGCATTCGGCGCGGCGACGATTCCGCTAAATGGAACGACCAGCTTGACGTTGACGGTCTCCAACCCGAACGCGACGGTTGCTCTCTCGGGCATTGCGTTTACTGACAATCTGCCGGCAGGACTGGTAGTAGCCACGCCGAACAGCCAGGGCGGCACCTGCACGGGAACGATTACGGACGTAGCGGGATCGAGCAGTGTAAGCCTCGCCGGCGGATCGCTGGCCACGAGCGCGAGCTGCACCATCACGCTGAACGTGACGGGGACCACCGCTGGAGTGAAGAACAACACTACCGGTGCGCCGAGTTCGACTGAAGGCGGAACAGGCGTTGTCAGCAACACGGCGACGGTCACGGTAGTAGCGCCGGTAACGATCAGCAAGGCGTTTGGCGCGGCGAACATTCCTCTGAATGGATCGACCAGTCTGACACTGACGCTCACCAACCCCAGCGCGACAGTTACACAGAATGCCATTGCAGTCAGCGACACCCTGCCCGCGGGCCTGGTGGTAGCCACGCCGAATGGTCTGGGCGGCACCTGCACGGGGACCATTACGGCAGTAGCGGGATCAGGCAGCATAAGCTTGACCGGTGGAACATTAGCGGCCAGCGCCAGCTGCACGATCATCGTGAACGTGACCGGCACAACCTCGGGCCTCAAGAGCAACACAACGGGAGCCCCGAGTTCCACCGAAGGCGGCACAGGCGTAGCCAGCAACACGGCGACGGTGACCGTAGCTTCGCCGCCAACGATCAGCAAGGTCTTCGGTGCGGCGACGATTCCGCTGAACGGAAGCACGTCGCTGACCTTCACCATCACCAACCCGAATACCAACGTTACGCTGACGGGAATCGCGTTTACTGACACTCTGCCCGCAGGGCTGGTCGTAGCCACACCCAACGGTCTAGTCAACACCGGTTGCGGCGGTACGGCGACAGCCGTTGCCGGTTCCAGCAGCGTGAGTTTGTCGGTGGGAACGCTGGCATCCAGCAGTTCCTGCACAATCACGGTAAACGTGACCGGTACAACGGCGGGAGTCAAGAACAACGTCAGCGGTGCTGTTACTTCGACGGAAGGCGGCCCGGGCAACACGGCCAGCGCTAACATCACGGTCGTATCGCCGCCAGGGTTCAGCAAGGCGTTTGGCGCGACGAGCATTCCTCTGAATGGCTCGACCACGCTGGTGTTCACCATCCAGAACGCCAACCCGACCACCACGCAGACCGGAATCGCATTCAGCGACACGCTGCCTGCGGGTCTGGTGGTAGGGACCAATGGCGCGATCACCTGCACCGGCGCTGGAGCGCTCGGTGGAACGGTAACCGCGGTCACCGGAAGCAGCAGCATAAGCTTGTCCGGTCTGGGATTGTTAGGTCTGGCGCAGTGCACGATCACGGTGAACGTGAACGGCACAGCGGCTGGCACCAAGCTCAACGTAAGCGGCGCTATCAGCTCGACCGAAGGCGGAACAGGCACAACAGCGTCGGCCAGCATCGACGTAGTCGCGCCACCGACGATCAGCAAGGCATTCGGTGCGGCGAACATCTCCATCAACGGCACAACTTCGCTGACGATCTCCCTCACCAATCCGGCAGCCAACGGGGTGGCGGAAACGGGAGTCGCGTTTACTGACCCTCTGCCGGCAGGGCTGGTTGTGGCGACCCCGAACGGATTAGTCAACACCTGCGGCGGAACACCTGTAGCCGTGGCGGGATCGAGCAGTATGACCCTGACGAGCGGGACGATAGCGGTCAACTCAACGTGCACGCTCACCATCAACGTAACGGGCACGAGCTCGGGGATTAAGATCAACACCACGGGACCGGTCAGTTCGACCAACGGCGGGACCGGCACGCCCAGCAACACGGCGACAGTGACGGTAGCCGCCCCGCCGACGATTACCAAGGCGTTCGGCGCGGCGTCGATTCCGGTGAACGGAAGCACGTCGCTTACTTTCACCATCACCAATCCGAACGCGACGGTGTCGCTGAGCGGCATTGCATTTACTGATACTCTGCCCGCGGGTCTGGTAGTGGCCACGCCGAACGGGTTGGTCAACACCGGTTGCGGTGGAACAGCGACAGCGGTGGCCGGCTCGGGCAGCGTGAGCTTGTCGGCGGGAACACTTGCGGCTAGCGGCTCCTGCACGGTCACGGTGAACGTGACCGGTACAACCGCGGGGGTGAAGAACAACAGCGTTCAGGTGACGTCGACGGAAGGCGGAACAGGCAACACGTCGAACGCCAGCATCACGGTGGTAGCGCCGCCGGTGATCATCAAGGCGTTCGGAGCAGCCAGCATTCCGCTGAGCGGCACGACCACGCTGCAGTTCACGATTCAGAACAACAACACCACGACCACGCTTACCGGTGTTGGATTCGGTGACACGTTGCCGGGCGGGCTGGTGATTTCCACACCCAATGGCCTGACCGGGAATACATGCGGCGCGACGCCCACGGCGGTGGCCGGAAGCAACAGCGTCAGTCTGGCCGGCGGATCGATCGCGGCGAGCAGCACGTGTACGTTCACCATCAACGTGACGGGTACAGCGGCCGGTACGCAGAACAACACCACCGGCAACGTGACCTCGACCGAAGGCGGAACAGGCGGAACGGCGTCAGCTTCGGTTGATCTGGTAGCGCCGCCATCGATCAGCAAAGCCTTTGGGGCAGCCAACATCCCGCTGAACGGGACAACTTCTCTGACTTTCACCATCACCAACCCGGCGGCCAATGCGGTGGCCGAGACGGGAGTGGCCTTTACGGACACATTGCCGACAGGCCTGGTGGTGGCAACTCCCAATGGACTGACCAACACCTGCGGCGGCACGGCGACGGCCGTGGCCGGATCGGGCAGCATTTCGCTGACCGGCGGTACCATCGCTACGAGCAGTAATTGCACGCTGACGGTGAATGTAACGGGCACGACCGCGGGTGTGAAAAACAATACAACAGGTGCAGTGAGTTCGACCAACGGTGGCACCGGTGCGACCAGCAACACGGCGACCGTGACCATAGCCGCTCCGCCAACGATCACCAAGGCGTTTGGCGCTGCGTCGATTCCGGCGAACGGAAGCACCTCGCTGACTTTCACCATCACCAATCCGAACGCGACGGTGGCGCTGAGCGGCATTGCATTTACTGATACTCTGCCCGCAGGTCTGGTGGTCGCGACTCCCAGCAACCTGACGAACACCGGTTGCGGCGGCACAGCGACAGCGGTAGCCGGCTCCGGGTCGGTGAGTTTGGCGACTGGGACCCTGGCCTCAAGCGGTTCCTGCACGATCATAGTGAACGTAACCGGAATCACAGCGGGAGTACAAAACAACAGCGTTCAGGTAACGTCGACGGAAGGCGGAACGGGTAATACTTCGAACGCCAGCATCACGGTGGTAGCGCCGCCAGTGATCATCAAGCAGTTCGGCGCAGCCAGCATTCCGCTGAACGGAACGACCACGCTGCAGTTCACGATCCAGAACAACAACACTACGACCACGCTGACCGGGATCGGGTTTAGTGACACGCTGCCGGCGGGGTTGATCATCGCGACACCCAACGGCCTGACGGGCAACACGTGCAATGCGACGCCAACCGCGACACAGGGCACCAGTGTCATCAGCCTGTCGGGTGCGAGCTTGAACCCAGGCAGCTCGTGTCAGTTCACGATTAACGTTACGGGAACCACGGCGGGGACCAAGAACAACACCACCGGGCACGTAACTTCGAATGAAGGCGGGACTGGCGGAACCGGGTCTGCCTCGCTCAATGTGGAAGCGCCGCCGTCGATTGCCAAGGCGTTCAATCCAATGCTTATTGCGGTCAACGACACGTCGGCACTGACCTTGACCATCACTAACCCGGCGGTCAATGCCCAGGCCGAGACGGGCGTGGCGGTCACGGATACTCTGCCGGCCGGTCTGGTGGTGGCCACGCCGAACGGGCTGACCAACACCTGCGGCGGAACGGCTACAGCGACTTCTGGCACCGGCATCGTCTCGCTGACGGGAGGCACGATCGCCACCGCGAGCAGCTGTACGCTGACGGTGAATGTGACGGCCAGCTCCAGCGGGACCTTCACTAACACCACGGGCGCCGTGAGTTCGACGAACGGCGGCACCGGCAATACGGCCACCGCGACGCTTACAGTGAAGCCCGCTAGTCTCGACATCACCAAGAAGCATCACGGCGATTTTGAGCGCAAAGAAGACGGCACATACACGATCACCGTGAGCAACGACGCCAGCGCAGGCCCAACCCTGGGCACAGTCACAGTGACGGACACCTTGCCCGATGTGCCACACACGTTCGTGCCAACGGCACTGAGCGGAACCGGCTGGTCTTGCACCTTGNNCTACTCTGACCTGTACCCGAAGCGACAGCCTGGCTCCGGGCGCAAGCTACCCGCCCATCACCCTGACCGTAAATGTGCCCAAGAACATCCGGTCAGAAGTAACCAACACCGCCAAGGTTTCCGGGGGTGGTGATCCCCACAGCCACACGGCTTCGGACGAGACCGAGATCGATCCACCCATCAATGAGGACGGCGGTGGAGACGGCGGTGGAGACAAACCTACAAACAAGGACCTGGAAGTCGCCCAGGGAGGCTCCGTTTCCACGACCTTTATCGTTGAGTCCAAGGCTGCGGAGGGCATGCTTAACTTCTCCTGCAGCGGACTGCCGGCAGGAGTCGCTTGCAGCTTCAACCCTCCGACCACGGACCAGGTCGAAACCAATGTGACATTGACTATCAAGACGCCACATAGTTCGGCATCGGCCGCGCGCCTGCCACTGGCGCCCGGCGGTACGACCGCTCCGCTGTACGCACTGGCCGTTCCTCTGCTGTTCATTGTGGGCGCCGGAATTGGCGGGAGAAACTCAAAGAAGATGCGGCTGCGACTGGCGCTGCTGTCTGCGGGTGCGTTGCTCTCGCTGGCACTGCTGGGTTGCGGTGGTGGAAACAAGACCCCAATGGTCGCGTTTTCGCCCCAGCAATTCGCGGTCACCGTGACCGCTACCAGCGCCACGACGGGCCATAGCGGCAGTATGAGCGTTAACTTGACCGTAACCGGAAAGTGATGAACAAGAAATGGTGGGGGCAGGGCTCGGCGCCGATGAGATGTACTACTTGTCGGCGCTCCGCTTACCGTCTTACTAACCAGCTCACTTCGGGTCGATGACCGGCGGCTTGTCATGCTCCACGGCCTTGAGCAATTCCTCGTCAGCGGCGTTGCCTTTGACGTCGCTGTTGAAGCTTTCAAATCGCGTTCGACTTTCCTCGATCAGCTTCTCCGCGGAATGGAGTTGGCTCGTCACTGTGACGAACGTTATGGCTGCGAGGGTCAATGTGGCCAAGCCGAGCCCCACGGCGCCGAACCATGCCGGCCGGTTCATGAACAGCAGTGCGATCGAGGCGATCACGATGCCGATCTCGCTGGCCAACTGCGCCCACTCGTAGTGTTGGGCGGCATGCGTGTGCGCAGCGACCGCTGAGTCGTAGGACTCGGTCCACTCGCGGGCCGCTTCCTGCTCTTTCTCCAGTCCTTTGATCACTACAACAAACTGTTGCATGTCGGACTGGGTCGGAATCTCCGCATTTAAGTTCTTCGCGTTCTCCAGGCGGATGATCCGGGCGACCCGCGCCATATCGGCGGACGAAACCTGGCCCTGCAGCTTACCAACCTCGTCGTCCCATTTCTTGAAGAGTTCTGGATCGGGAGTAAGAGAGTGCAACTGCTGCAACTGGGCAAGCAGCACTCGGTATTTGGTCGAGAGGGCCTGGTACTTCGTGCCCGCGTTGGTCTGCTCCACCATCGTGGCGATGAGTTCTGTGCGCTGGCTGCCCACCAGCGCCGAGCTCAACGCCAGAAGGACGCCGAGTATCGCCATGGTGATGCCAACGTACTTGCCGATGCCGGCCGCCAGACCATGCTCGTGGCCTCCTCCGTGCGCGGCATGCTCCATATGTTCCATGAACTCGCTGGCTCCGCCCATTGTCAGCTCCTCAATGTTAGGTAAGTATGTTCAGAAAATCTTACGAGGTGGGTTCCCTGAAGAGAAATATAGCATAGGCTGTCGCGACATCCCCAAGAATCAACCAACCAAAATAATTTGACGAAGATAATCTCACTTAGTGCGCGCCTGCCAGAAAGAATACTCTGACCAGCGATGCTCGGTCGCGTAGTAGAGCCGCCGCTGCCGCACATATTCATCGAACTCGCGGCGCACCTGCGTGGCATACATCGGCATCGAGCTGGTGTCTCCGCGCAGACACGCGGTGATGACGTCCGTTGCGGAGCTAGCGTGGCGGAGCGCCTTAAAAACGCCGCGCCCGGAGAGCGGGTCGTAGGAAGAGGCGCTGTCTCCAACGGCCAGCCACCCATTGCCGAAAAGAGTCGTACGGCAGGACGAAGAGACGTTGAGCACACGTGAGTCATGAATGTGCCCGCCTTCGAGGCGGCGCGCCGTGAGGGGAGCGGCCTGGAGTTGGTCGTGAATCGCAATGCCCTCTTGACAATAGACGGCAGGGTCGGTAAAAAACATGGCGATCGCTGTCCCATCGGGCAGCGGAGCGGTGTACCACCAGCCGCACGAAGTGGTTTCGATGCATGTGCGGAGATCTCGCGGCCGGTGTCCCGAATAGGAGATCGTGAGTGCGATCGCTACTAGTACGTCTTCGGTCTCGCGATCAATATTGCCATCGCCTTCGCCATCGCCATCGCCATCGTCGTCAATGCGAAGCCGGTTTCTTCCGCAGGCGTCCACCAGAAAACGCGACCGGCACTCACCCACGGTCCAGCCGTCACCCTCGCGACAGCATGCTCCGACGCGGCGACTGGAATAGACATGCACTCCGGCGCTTGCGGCCTCTTTCATTAACATGGCGTCGAATCGCCCGCGGTCAATGTGCCACCCCGGTCCATGAACGTTGCGAACGAAATCGACTTCTACAGGAAGTGGATCGCCCCAAACAGAGATCATGCCCGATGACTCAAGCGGGAAAAGGGCCTGGAAGGCTTCCCAAAGCCCCAGACTACGCAACACCGGATTGATCTCCGGCGGCAGGGTCTCACCATACCGCGGAACATCATATGCAGTGGCCTCCAGTAAAGCCACGCGGCATCCCTGGCGTGCAAGGCAGCCCGCCACGACTGCGCCTGCCGGCCCACCGCCCGCCACCAGCACGTCGAACTCTTCCATCATCTATAGATCGTTTCTTAGAGCATGTTTCACAAATAGCGAATGGGAGTGACTTGCGGATGAATGCGTGTCATACCGTGCTTTTGAAACATGGTCTAGTAAAAAATTAAAGATCAGCAGTAGAACCTATACCTAAGAGAATATAATGCACAACCTGAGGAAAGCCTATGAACCTGGATTCGGTAGTTGAAGCACGCATTCATCCGGCGATTGGTATCGCGCGAGTCGGGAATAGCGATGAATTTTTCATTGGTCCTGAGGTGCCGCACGCTACGGCTCCACCTTCAGGCGGCTATCGCGATGCGGAGGGCCGGCTAAAACGCCAGGCGGCGCGCTTTCGTGTTTACGGATACGATAGCGCCGGCAATGTGGTCGGAGAGTTGACCGCGTCCACAGCCGATATCCTGTGGACCGTGCATGTGGCGAACAAGAAGGCGGCGTGGTACGACTTTGACGCTGCGCTCGATTTGCCCGAAGCTTCCAGCCTTCAGTCTGCACGGCGTAATGCCGCGGTCCAGGGAAAAGATCGCGAGAAACTGGTAATCGACCCCGGACCGCGGTCACTGTCCGGAAGGAACCAGAGATCAAGCCCGTTCAATACCGGCAAGTTCTTCGGACAGACGGTATATCTCGGCGAGTTGCGGACGGACGAAGAAGGCCGATTGACCTTTGTCGGAGGAAAAGGTATTTCCGGCAGTCCCCTGCCCGGATACACGCTGGTTACGTTCGCGAACAATCCGGGATGGCATGACGATACCTCGGATGGACCGGTATCTGCGACCGTCAGCATCGCCGGGCGCTCGATTCCTGTTGACCCAGCGTGGGTGGTCACGTGTCCGCCCAATTATTCGCCCGATCTGGTGACGCCGCAGACGATGTACGACGTGGTCCGTGGCGCAGTTACCGGATCGCTGCTGCCGAAACCGGGCAAACCGTCATTCACACACGATATCCTGCCGATCTTCCGGCAGTTTCACCAGGCGCAGTGGGTCAATGCCGGCTTCTTCGTTCAATTCGGCTGGATGGGACCAAACGACTTCATGCGGCCGGATGTACTCAAGAAGTTGTCCGCGCCTCCGGACGAAACCCCGGACGGAACCAAAGATCCTTTTGGTGAAATGCGCCGTCAGATCTTCTATTCATTCCGCGACCCTGGGTCGAACACGTTCGAACCGCTCAAGTGGCCTCCGCTCTATGGCGATGCATTCGGAAGCTTTGACAGCCCTCCCAGCCCGCGGACCGGTTTTGCTTTCACCGCGACGATCTATGGGGCCTTTACAAAATGGATGACTGGCGACTTCACTGGCGACTACGATCCCTCCGCGCGCGATCCGGAGTCGATCGGCGATGTTGCCGTGGCCGACCAACCAGCCATCCTGGACCGCGCCGCTCTGCACTTTTGTATGGGTGGACCGTTTCATCCTGGATGCGAGATGACCTGGCCCATGCGACACGCGTCAATGTACCGCGCGCCTTTCCGCTTGCGTCGGCGGCCGGAGAGCCACTCGGAACCCGACTATGGCGAGTTCCTGACGCAGCCAACAATCATGGCAGACGATGGCCCGCTTTCCGCCAGCGGCCCCGGCGATATCAGTAAATGGATGGCCGTGCCGTGGCAAACTGATACAGCAAGCTGCCGCGCCGGCTACTCAGGTACAGAGTTTCCGGAAGACGCTTTCATTCCAACCTTCTGGCCGTCACGCGTGCCGAATACGATTCTGAGTGATGCGAGCTACCAAATCGTGATCGACACCAGCCAGCCAATCGAGAAACGAATCGCTGCGTTCTACGCGCGGCCCAATTGGTTGCGTAGTCTTGGCCTGAAGAAGCCGTATGTGGAACAGATCACCCACATGGTCCATCACTTCGGCGAGTTGGGCGTGATCGAGAAGCGCGAAGTCGAGGCCGGTCCGGATTTTCCTTCCGTGATGTATGTGGAAACGTTGCCGCCGGCAGGGTCAATGCTGATGTCTCGCGAGGCACCGTCTTCCCTCGAAGCGGCCTCCGAACCCGAACAATCGAAAGTCAGTCCCGAATTCGCGCAAGCCCGGTTCGGCGGACTGCGTCGCGTCAACCGGTGAGTGTGGTACTCAACCCCGGCCCGAGAGGACAAGGCGACTTAAAAGTAAGGTTCTGGGGGGCGGTTGCAGGGCTCGCACCTCAACAATGGCTCTGGCAGTCACTTCCCGCTAGAGTTACACTAAGCCCATGCAGGAATTCCAGCGCATCACGATGGACCCAAAGGTCATGGGTGGCAAGCCGTGCATCAGGGGCATGCGTGTAACCGTGGGCATGGTTGTTGAAGCTCTGGCGGCTGGGCGCACTATTGAACAATTGCTGGCCGATTTCCCGTATCTCGAAGACGCTGACATCCGCGAGGCGCTCGGTTACGCAGCCCGGCTTGCTCAAGGACACGAAGTTACACTAACAGGCTGATGGATCTTCTGATCGACATGAACCTGACGCCCCGCTGGGTGTCGTTTCTTGCCGAAGCCGGCCATCATGCTTTTCATTGGTCCACGACGGGACGCCCCACCGCCAGCGACGATGAGATTTTTGAGTACGCCCGCAAGAATAAGTTTGTGGTACTCACCAACGATCTGGATTTCTCGCATATCCTGGCGCACACTCGGGATTTCGCTCCCAGCGTTATTCTTCTGCGAGGTGAGCCTCTCGTTCCAGAAGTAAGAGGCACAGTACTCCTGAATGCTCTAAAAACCTGTGCTGCAGAATTGTCTCAGGGAGCCATCTTGTCGCTAGACTTGGCAGGGACGGGTGCGTTCACGTCTGCTTCCGTTAAGACGCTCTTAGTCCTTGAGAGTGCAAGGCCCTTGTTTACACCTGTCTTGGAATTTTGAATTTTCCATCGCCCGTTCCAATATTGGACTCTTGCTCTGCGGCCTGAAGCGCCGCCTGAGCGGAGTAGCGGACCTTCATCGGATTACGAGGGAAATGCCTGAAATGAAAGATCTGGTGGGCGGTGCAGGGCTCGAACCNNACCAACTGAGCTAACCGCCCAAAGAGTGGCTTGCGTCATCATAACAAAATCGGGCTCAAACCCCCGGTGTGCGCTAACACTCAGACGTCTCAGCCCGTCTAAGAAAACAAGCGAGCCATAAGGCAGGAAGAGGCGGTATGACCAGTTTCATCCAGGACCTACGGTATGCCTTGCGCAGTCTGCGCAAGTCTCCGGGATTTACAGCCGTCGGCATGATTACGCTGGCGCTGGGCATAGGCGCGAACACCGCCATCTTCACCATCGTGAATGCCGTGTTGATCAGGCCCCTGCCTTATGAACGGGCTGAGCAACTGGTCTCAATCCTGGAGAGCAATCCCAGACGCGGGCTGTCTACAACGCTGGTTTCACCTGCAAACTATGTTGATTGGCAGAAACAGAGCACGGCTTTCAGTGCGTTGGCGGGAGTGGAGTTCACCGCTTTCAACTATACCGGCAACAGCGGCGCCGTCAGGGTGAATGGCGTGTCGGTGACTGCCAATACTTTTCCCATGCTGCGCCAGCAACCGATCATGGGACGCAGTTTTCTTGATTCCGAGAGCCAGCCCGGTCATGACGATGTAATCATCATCAGCGAAGCTTTTTGGCAAAGGCAGATGGGCGGCGATCCGCAGGTTGTGGGCAAGGTGGTCACCATGAACGGACAGCGCTTGACCATTGTCGGGGTCATGCCTGCCTCCTTCCAGTTCCCTGCCGCTCCGGTGGATATTTGGAAATCACTGGCGTTCGCTCCGGCCGACCTGGCGAACCGTTCCAATTACCAGCTTCAGGCTTTTGGCCGTTTGAAAGATGGCGTGACGATCGAACAGGCCCGCGCTGATATGAAATCCATCTGCGGCCGGCTGGAGCACGATTTCCCAGATACCAACGCCGGCGTGGCCGCGCAGATACAGGATCTGCACGAAGCTACAATCGGCGGCTCGCGGAACCTGATTGCCGTCCTGTTCGGCGCGGTGATGATGGTGTTATTGATCGCCTGCGTAAACCTGGCCAGTCTTCTCTCCGTGCGGTTCCTGGGGCGGCATCATGAGATGGCGGTACGCTCTTCCCTGGGGGCCACGCGCGCGCGGTTGGTCCGCCAGTTCCTGATGGAGAGCGTACTGCTGGCGTGCTTTGGCGGAATCCTGGGCATTCTGACCGCCGTGGGAGGACTCAGGCTGCTGCTGCATTTCATGCCGCCCTTCAGCCTGCCCTTCACCGACGACGTCCACGTGGACGGCATGGTATTGCTCTTCACGGCCGGGTTATCGATTCTGTGCGGGCTGCTATTCGGAATCGTGCCGGCATGGCAAAGCGCTCGCGCTAATCCGGTGGATGGTTTGCGGGAAGGCGGCCGCGGCGGTCAGGGCACACGCGGACAACGCCGCTTTCAGACGGGCCTGATCGTGGGTGAAGTTGCCTTGTCGCTAGTGTCCCTGGTGGCCGCCGGGCTGTTGATGCGCAGCTTTGGCAACATGATTAAAGTAGACCCGGGGTTCCGCAGCGAACGAGTTCTCGTAAACTCGCTGCTTGTGCTGCCAACCTATAAGTATCCTGAGAACTACCAGCGCGTGCGGTTCTTTCGCACTCTCCTGGAACGCGCCCGCGCCCTGCCGGGAGTTGAGGCTGCCGGCGGCATCACTTCTCTCCCCCTCCAGGGCAATAGCTTCTTTACGCCTTTCCGCATCCAGGGCCGCCCCGTTGGTCCGGATGGCAAACTCATGGCGGCCGTGCTGAACGTGGTGACTCCCGATTACTTTGCCACTATGGGGATTCCCTTGAAACAGGGCCGCTGGTTCGCGGACAACGATAGCGAAACAACGCCGCGAGTCGCCGTCATCAATGATATAGCCGCTAAAAAGTTCTTCGCCGGAACAGATCCCATGGGCCAGCAGGTTTTTCTGCAAGCTCAGGGCGGCCAGCCTTATACGGTCGTGGGAATCGTAGGCAGCAGCCGGCAGTTTGGAATTACCAACGAGCCAAGCCCTGAGATTTTTACCGATTACCAGCAGAGCACAATGAGTTACATGTACGTCCTGGTCAGGACCGCGGGTAATCCAGAGGCTGTGATTCCCACAATCCGCCATCTGGTCGCGGAGATTGATCCCGAACAACCGGTCGGTCATCGAACCCTGCTGCAACAAATCGACAATAACGTCACCCAACCTCGTTTCTATGCCTTATTGATGGGACTATTCTCCGGCCTGGCCCTGACCCTGGCCGCGGTGGGAGTCTATGGCGTGATGTCGTACGCGGTTTCACAGCGCACGCGGGAAATCGGCTTGCGCATGGCGCTGGGCGCTCGCCGCCTTGATGTATTGAGATTGTTTCTGGGACAGGGCTTCCGGCTCTTTGCTCTCGGTGCGGCTTGTGGATTGCTGCTGGCATTCGCGCTGACTCGCACCCTGGCCAACCTCTTGTTCGATGTGAAGCCGACCGACCTAGTGACGTTCGTCTCCGCTCTGCTTCTGCTGTTCGCTTCGTTGTTGCTTGCCAACTTCATCCCGGCACGACGAGCGACTCACGTTGAGCCGATGATCGCGTTGCGCAATGAATAAGGTAGTGCGACCGACCGCGAAAACTCGCGGTGAGGAGATTCTTAAATACTTCGTTCGCAGAGCGTCCAAGTCGCAAGTATAGATAATCGCTGCAACACGGTGAAGGCCGGCAACGATCCCACAAAAACAGGCACGGAAGGTCAGTTACCCCCGTTACCCGTGCGTCTGCTTCTTCACCGCCGGGCGTGGGCCACCGTGATAAGCTCGGCGAAGCGAAGTATGGAAAGCCTGTTGCTCAAGCTACCGACGATCCTGGTCCTGGCCGTGCTGGTCGGGATATTTATTGCGCTTCGCCGCCACGTGAAATCGAACCGGTTGCAGCTCTGGATTGTCGCCTGGGTCCTCATCTTTATCCATTTCGTGGCCCAGGCATTTGAGCGCAAAGGGCCTACGGTTTTTGACGCCATCGACGTCGGCGCACTGCAGCTTTCGGCGATTGTGTTCATTGCCTCGCTTACGGCCTATGTTGCTGACCGCAGGAAAACGTGGACGTTCCTGGGCCTTACGTGTCCGCCACTTCTTATTTACACCACGGCATACTCCTTCAACACAGATTTCCGGTGGTTGTACCTGCTCTGTCTTGCGGTGATCTATTACGGAAACGTGCTGTTCTCCGTGTTCGCGCGCCGCCGAGGTACAGATCAGCGGACACGCCGCAGGGAGGCCCGGGAGCGAGTGGTTTGGTTGTCGCTCGCGGCCATTGTGGGGACGTGGTCGATCTACCGGGCCTGGCATCACGACTATGACGCCGGGTTCCTGGCCACCTTGACCATGGCTTTTTTCGTTACGGGATGGCTTTTCTGGAAGACCTACCGCCGCTGGTCTCCGGGCGTAATCATCAGCGCCGGAGGCTTTGTGCTTTGGGCGGCGGTCTTTCCTGTGGGCGCGTTTCTCGATGTGCACTTTCCCGGCGTCCACATCAATCCCGAGCTCTGGAATACTCCCAAGTTTTTTGTGGCGTTCGGCATGATCTTGACGTTGCTGGAAGACAAGTCCAGCGTCATCGAAGACAACAGCCAGCGTGAGCACAAGCTCAATCAGCAGTTGCAGAAATTTTCCAGCATCACTTCCCGATTGCTGACCGGGGTAGAGGTAAACCGTTTATGCGATGAGATTGCCCGCGCCATCACGGAAACCAGCACCTTCCGCCGCGTGGCTATCACGCTCAGCGCGGACGACAATAGCTTCTACGTCGCCGGACACAATGGACTGGACGACGAAACCCTCCAGCAGCTCCGGCAGCTGGCCGCCACCCGAAAGGCAGCCGAGGTTGCCGAGTTTTGCCGCATTGGCCTTAAGCTGGGCCGGAATTCTTACTTGCTGAAGCCGGACCAGGTTGCGCCCTACGGTCCGTTGCGCAGCGAGCAGGACTTTGAGCCGAATCCCCACTGGCAAAATGGAAATGAACTGGTGGTGCCGCTGCAATCCAACCGGGACGCTTACGTGGGCTGGATCTCCCTGGATGATCCGCGTGACGTAACTCGTGTGACCGCGGAGGAAATGACCAAAATCGAATTGCTCGCCGGAGACCTGGCCGTCACCATTGATAACGGTGCGCTGCACCGCCAGTTGGTGCGCGCGGAAAAACTGGCAGCCATTGGACAGCTTGTCGCCGGAGTGGCCCATGAATTGAACAACCCTTTGGCGTCGGTGATCGGCTACTCCGAGCTGATGACCGATGAAATCACCTCCGGCCCGGCGCGGCAGAAGCTCGACAAACTGGTGCGTGAAGCCCACCGCATGCGGCGCATCATTGAAAACCTGCTGCGTTTTGCGCGTCAGAACAATCTGGAAAAGAAATCCGCCGACTTGCAGACGCTGCTCGAAGACGTGCTCGCGCTACGCGAGTATCACATCCGCAATAATGACATTGCAGTTGAAGTGGTCATCCAGCCCAATCTTCCGCCCGTGGCCGTGGATGAGGACCAGTTCAAGCAAATCCTGCTGAATCTGCTGAATAATTCGATTGACGCCATGGAGCGTATGCCGGTAAAACGCGTGCGTATTGAAGCCGTGCAGGAAGCCCAGCGCATTGTGGTCCGCTTTGACGATACCGGCCCCGGCTTTGATGAAGTAGGCCGCGTGTTTGATCCTTTCTATACGACCAAAGCCGTGGGCAAAGGCACCGGCCTGGGTCTGAGCATTTGTTACGGGATCGTCAAAGAACATGGCGGCGACATCTATGCCATGAACCTTGAGCCGAGCGGCGCCCGTGTGGTGCTGGAATTGCCTGTCTATGATCCCTTGACTGCGCCAGCAGCGCCGCTGGGCAGCCTGCAGCGTCCGACGAACTGAAGGAAGATTGGTAATCCACGGCAAGCCGGGACAGGTTGCCAAAATCGGGTAATCGGGCAATTCAAATTCCGGCGATTATGGCAATTCTGGCATTTTGGGCA
Organism: Acidobacteriaceae bacterium; assembly: GCA_003140235.1. GTDB lineage: Bacteria > Acidobacteriota > Terriglobia > Terriglobales > Acidobacteriaceae > Angelobacter. The sequence goes on along the minus strand of PLJN01000204.1, from coordinate 7,110 downwards.
ATCTTTTCCTCCGTTCCCTCCTTTCCTCTGTGTTTCAAAGGTTTTTCCTCCTTTCTCGCGCAATAAATCAGAACACCTGGCGTTCCTCGACTGTCTTTACATTTAGACGCCGAATCAGGAAGGCAAAATGGCCGGACAAGCAGTTCTAGGAGAGGCGATTCTGAAAGAAACCCAGGCCGCGGAAGCCGAGGCTGCGCCGACCATTGATAGTCTGGTCGCCCAGCACGGGTTGCTGGTTTTCCGGATCGCGTATTCCATTTTGCGCAACCACCACGACGCTGAAGATGCGGCGCAAGAATGTTTTCTGCGGGTCCTGAAATATGGCCGGCAGCTCAAGCATGTTCGTAGTCCCAAGACCTGGCTGGCCCGTATTGCCTGGACGGCCGCGCTCGACCGCCGGCCGAAACGCAAGCTGCTCTCGCTCGATGATTCGCCGGGCTCTGAGCACGACGGCAATGATTTGAATGACCTGTTGGGGCGTCTTCCCGGCCGCACAATGCCGGCCGACGATCAACTGGCCGGGCAGCAAGTGCGAAAGGTCCTGGAACGTCTGATCGCTGCTCTGCCCAACGATCTGCGCCGCACGCTGGAGCTCTCCACGGTGCAAGAGCTGAATTCCGCGGAGATCGCCGAGATCCTCAATATCCCGGAAGGCTCAGTGCGCACACGGCTGATGCGCGCGCGCAAGTTGCTCAAAGAAAAACTTTCCAGCCTGGAGGTACAAAGACATGGCTGAACAGAATATGGTTGAACAAAACATGGTTGAACAAAACAAAGACCAACATCTCGACGAAATGCTCGATTCCCTGTTGGCGTCGTACTCCACCGCGGAGCCGCGCCCGGGGATGGAGACGCGCATCCACGCCACCCTGAAAGCGCACGCCCGGCAACGGCGGCGTGGATGGATTCTCGTGTTTGCCGGTTCCGCGGCAGTTGTGCTGTTGGCTCTGGTAATCACAAAGGCGCGCACTGCAAAACCAGGTATCACGGCCAGAGTTGATGTCCAACAACCGTCGCTGGAAGTCGGGCCTGGCACCGTCACTACGTCTGCGCCCGCGCCGCAGACGGCCAATACTCAGTTTGCACATCCGCGTCGCGAAAATCCGACCAATGGCGAAACCAACAGAGCCATCCTGCAAATGGCTGATCTGAACCGCGGGGGTTTCTCGGCTGACGCACTCCCGCCCGAGCCGGAGAAACTTTACCCGAACCAGACACCCGCGCAAGAGCCGGAACCGGCGATCGCGCAGCTGAAGCCTGCACCCAATATCAGCATTCGAGACTTGGGCGTTCAGAACATTGAAATCAAGGAACTCACTCCTGCAAAAGATAAAGATGAGAAAGGAAACTGAAACTTATGATCAAGAGACTTTGCTCTGCACTCACACTTACGCTGCTTGCAGGAATTCTGCTTTCAGCAATTCCACCAACCTGGGCGCAAAACGCGGAAAAGCGCGCACCGGAGCAGACCACAAAAACCGAAAAGAGCGTGACCTATAGTCCGACGGACTTTCCCCAGGCCCAGGGGGTGGTGGAATTGCGGCCCGCTCCCGGCACGCGGATAACACTCAAAGTCACCGACACAAGCCGCGCGGTGTACGAGGCCATCGGCAAGCAGGCAAGAATCAGCGTGATATTTGACCCGGAATACATGCCGCACTCCATTAGCGTCGATCTGGAGGGTGTGTCTCTACAAGACGCACTCAAGATCGTGGCTTTCCAATCCAGAACATTCTGGCGGCCAGTGACCAGCACGGCGATTTTTGTCGCCACGGATACTGCTTCCAAACGCCGCGAATTCGAGCCGCAAGTCGTCAAGACTTTTTATCTTCCCAATATTTCCTCGAATACGGATTTACAGGATGTTGTAAACAGCCTGCGCACGATCGTAGAAGTTCAGCGCGTGACGATGAATCCTGCCAACAAATCGATTGTGGTGCGGGCTACCCCTGAGCAGATGGCCCTGGTGGAAAAGATCATCGACGACCTGGGCAAGTCGCGCAAAGCAACCGCCAGCGGGTATCACCTGGAGATTAAGGTCAATGAGTTCAATGATGAAAAGAAAGTGAACTCACGGACCTATACCCTTCTGCTGGAACCACATGAGGTGGGAAAGCTGCGGACCATCTCGCGCGTCCATGGCAATGATGTGGGAAAGAACATTGACTGCCAGGTTAGATCGGAGACCGAACGAACCGTGGAGTTGCGCATGACAGTGGAAGTTCTGGATCTCGCTCCGGTGGAGCCGGGTGCCGCGGCAGACTCTGCTCACGAAGCCGTACCCCAGCAATTCAGGATGGAAACCAGCGTAACGCTCGAGTTGGGAAAACCAACCATCGTCAGCAGCTTCGGTGATCCCTCCAATAAGCGGACCTTTCAGATTGAAGCAACTGCTGTAAGGGCCAAGGAGCGGGACTGATCAAGAGGCTGCTCATAGTATGAGCGTAGGCAAGTTCTCTATGTCGAGGGCCGCCAGCAACGGCGGTCCTCAGTTGTCTTGTTCCTGGCACCGAATAAACTAGACACGCAACACAATTAACTCTGGTGTNNAAGTTCTAGCCGTTTGCCTGTCCGCGGCCGCATGGTCCCAGACCCCTGTCGCTGGTGGCGATGCAAAATCTCCCGTCCCAGCTGACCCCATCACCTCCGCCAAACTGTTGGTCCAAAGAGGCGAGTTCGTGGAGGCAGCCGCAGCCTTCAAGGCAATTATCGCGAAAGATCCGACTTCCGCCGAAGCCCAGGCTGGCCTGACCAGAAGCCTATTGCGGGCTCGCAAGATAGACGAAGCAGAAGTAGCGGCCAAGAACGCCGTTGTGGCCGTGCCGAAATCGGCTGCCGTCCAGGCGGCGTTTGGCGACGTGGGTTTCAGGACCGGGCATTTTCTGGATGCCGAAAGCGGCTACCGCACGGCGTTACAATTGGATCCCAACTCCGCGCGCGGATGGTTTGGCATGGGCCGGATGTATGACATGGTGTCCATGCACCTGCAAGCCAAGGGAGCGTTTGCCAGGGCCCATCAACTGGATCCCGACGACAGCCAAATTCAGGAATCCTGGATGGAAAGCCTGCCCTATGCCGAGCAGCTGGAGGTCTTGAAGAAGAGCTCTTCCGAAAGCGGGCGGCGCAAAGGCCGGATTGCCTTTCTCGAAGCGGCCGTCACGAAAAAGCCGTGGGAACTGGTCGGCGAAATCAGGCGCGCAGAGATCGGCATGTCTCGGTATGGCCGGTCGGAAGCGTCGGCAGGCCAGACGGGATCGGCGCCCATCGCTGTGGGCTTCGGGCTGGATGTGAAGTTCAACAATCGCGCATCGGCCGTGCTGCTGCTGGACACGGGCGCCAGTGGCATTACCATTGGCAATAAACTGGCGGAGAAGGCTGGCGTCGTCAAATTCGCGGATTCATTTTTTGGTGGCATCGGTGACAAGGGGCCGGTGCAAAGCTACGTCGGATGGGTGGACAAGATCACCATCGGCAGCATCGAATTTCACAATTGCATCGTTGAAGTGTCCAGTAAAAGTAATATCAACGACAACGCTGGTCTCATCGGCGCGGACGTCTTCGAGGATTTTCTCGTTACTCTTGATTTCAAAGAGTTGAAGCTCTTGCTGGCCCCCCTTCCCAAGAACCCCAATGTCGCTGCGAATGCCGATGGTCCGCAGGACCGCTACATCGCGCCCGAAATGCAGAGCTACACCAAAATCTGGAGATTTGGCCATGACCTGGTAGTCCCGGTAAAGGTCAGCGACAAGGTCATGGGCAATTTCATTCTGGACACAGGGGCTGCGATTACCAGCATCAGCCCCAAGCTGGCTGCGCAGATCACCAAGGTAAGCTACCAGGGGAACTACAGCATCAGCGGAGTCAGCGGCGACGTCAAGCAGGTGATGGAAGCTGACAAAGCCATCCTGCAGTTCGGGACAGTGCGGGTCCGGAGTGATGATCTTCCTGTTTTCGACCATGGCATCAGCGACTACGAAGGCACGGAGATCGCCGGACTCATCAGCATTCGCACCCTGGTCCAAATGAAGCTGAGCATTGACTATCGGGACGGGCTGGTGAATTTCGAGGTATACGTACCCAAGAAAGCGCGGGATTAAATTCCGGCCTGACAGCTGCAAAATTGCAGACCTCCTGCGCTCTGAAACAGCAGTTCCCTGCTTATGCCCATCCGGACCATCATCATCCTGGCTCTTGCCGCGCTCTCCCAGCCTGCTGTGAGCCAGGAAGCAGCCACGTCGGCTTCCCCACAGATACTCTTCAATCAGGGAAAATTTCAAGACGCCGCGGCCGCTTACCAGACAATAATCGAAAAAGATAAATCCTCCGGCCCAACGTATGCCGGCTTGGTACGCAGTCTTTTGAAACTCGACGACGTCAGCGCCGCCGAACAAGAATCTCAGAAAGCCCTGGACGCCCTGCCGCAGTCCTCTTTGGTCCATGCTGTCCGCGGTGATGTGTATTTCCGCCGCGGGCTTTTCGATTTAGCGGAGCGTGAATACAAATCCGCCTTGGTGATGGAAGACAAATGTGCGCACGCAGTCCTTGGGCTCGCTCGCGTTTACGCCGCTGAAAGTAGACTCAACAAAGCACGAGAACTGTTCGCCAAAGCGCACGAGCTTGATCCCGAAGACGGAGACGCTCTTTATTACTGGGCCCTCACTCTTCCCTACCCAAACAATGCGGAAGCGCTCGATAAACATCTCGCCAACTTTCGCGATGACCTGGAGCGCGAGCGTCGCGAGCGTGAGTTTCTGGAACTCATCAAAGCGCTGGCAGGACGCCCGGTCTGGGTCCCAGCGCGCGATGTCGACCACACAGAAATGAAGTTGGAAACCATGCTCGGGCCGCCGACGCGCAGCGGCACACAGCCACAGCCTCTGAACCCCGGCCCCACGATGGTCCCCAGAGGGCTGGGTCTGCGCGTCAAGTTGAACGAGACCACCGTCCGCACCATGCTGCTCGATACCGGAGCTTCGGGGGTGGTCATCAAGAAAGCACTGGCGGACAAAATTGGCGCCCGGCGCGTGTCCGACCAGGCGCTCGAAGGGATAGGCAGCGGCGGCGCGGTAACCGGCTACACAGCATGGGTGGACAAGATCATCATCGGCGATCTTGAATTCCATGACTGCATTGTCCGTGTCTCGCTGAAAAACAACCTGGGTGACGCCGACGGCCTCATCGGCGCCGACGTTTTTGACCACTACCTGGTCACCATCGACTTTCCCAACCACAAGCTCGTACTCAACCCGCTTCCCAAAATTTCAGAACCACGCGATGCAGCAGAGACGAACGCCACCCAGTCCGCCCAGTCATTCACGCGCGTTTTCACCTTTGGACATCTTCTCCTGATGCCCACCCGCGTGGGCGGCAACGCCAACGGTCTCTTCTTCATCGATAGCGGCGCCAACTCCAACCTTATTTCTCCGGCCCTGGCCGGTCAGGTCGGAAAAGCGCGTGACAGCGGCATCACAGTCCAAGGCGTCAGCGGACAAGTGAACGACGTCCGCAGCGTGGCGGGAGCAGTCCTGAATTTCGCGAACTACAATCAACCCGCCGAAGACCTGCTCACGGTTGACCTGCACCCACAAAGCAAGGAACTGGGAACGGAGGTCTCGGGGATCGTTGGATACTCAACGTTGCGGAAGATGAAAATCGTGATCAATTATCGGGACGGGTTGGTTCTAATACCCCGAACGGAGTGAGGGGGCCCTATGACCGCGAACATCTGTTGGCCGCGAATTTACTCGAATAAACACGAATCCAGACTCTCCTGATTCATTCGCGTTCATTCACGACAATTCGCGGCTAAGATTCTTCACAGATGAGGCCCCTCTCCCGCTTTGCGGGATCAGGGTTTTAAGATGCTACTGCTTACACACCGGCAGCAATTCCGGATAGAACAGTTTCGACTTCTTAAACACATCGCCAGCCACGCCCCGAAAGCGCAATGACCATTTTTGTGGCTGCGCTTTGCCCAGTCCGGCGGGCACTTTCACTGCCAGCAGGTATCCGCGCCAGTTCCAGCCGAAGAAATGCGGCTCAAAAGTGCTGTAGGCCCCGCCGGTCCGCTCGGGAAAGCCTTCAAAGAGTTTTGTTTCCGGCAAATGCGAATTGAACAGGAAATCGCGGCTGTTGCTGCTCCACGTTTCGCGCAGCATGATCATCAGGCGTGTGCCGGAGTTCAGAAATTTCTTTTCCACGTCACCAGCGGAGTGGCTGCTCTTGTCGTCGTAGGGAAAGCCCACCAGCAGAACAGTGTCCCCGGGCTGGTGTGGACCAAAAAGTTGCAGCGCCTGATTCAACGCATCGAACAGCGCCACGCGCTTGCCCAGCGACCCCGCTTCCTCGCGGACAGCGGCGATGGCTTTCGTCCTTTCCGCCGAATCAGTGATAAAGCCCTTGGTAAACACGGCGTGCCCGGCGTAAATACCGAAAGCCACCGGCTGGCCATCGGGCGCTTGCCTCGCCATGCGTGTGACCGAGTCCACCACATCGCCAATCTTTGCGTTGTCCGCCGCGCCGTCAACTTCTACTAAAACCACCAGCCGGCTCTTGTAGTCCTGCATGGAACTCACAACCGTAAGCGGGATTTTCCCCATACGCGCTTCAAAATCTCCGGTCTTCAGGGTCACAAGGTCGATACCTAATTTGTCGTTGTAGGCATTCACCACTACATAAGAAGTGCAATCCTGTCCCAGGGCCAATGACGCAATGACCAGGATAAAAACCAATAATGCCGAACGCATAAAAAGCCACCTCGTACCGTAATTAAGCAGACGACCGCAGAAACAACACAGCGCGAATTATACGGTGACAAGTTGGAATGACAAAACGCTTCTTACGATCACAAGAACAACATGTAGCACAAACGCAAACCACAGACCATAACCACAGAGGGCACAGAGGAGCACGGAGGAAAACCAAGTGGGGATAGGAACGGCGATTTGTATCAAGGCACGACTTTAGCGAAGCGGAGTCGTGCCGTTAGCGTGGCTCAGCACAGCGGGCTTCAGCCTCTGCGGCACGCCGATCCATGAGGATCGCCGCGGGAAGGAATTAATTTAAGCTTCGCCCAATCTTGCTTCTACTCTGTGTCTCTCTGTACTACGA
>PLJN01000119.1 GCA_003140235.1 Acidobacteriaceae bacterium | reverse complement strand
CGGTTTCCCGAGGTTATCCCCCACTTGAAGGTAGGTTAGTCACGTGTTACTCACCCGGTCGCCACTTTACTCATGGATTGCTCCACTTTCTCGTTCGACTTGCATGTGTTAGGCACGCCGCCAGCGTTGATTCTGAGCCAGGATCAAACTCTCGTTTGAAACCTGAAATGTTCCCACACGGGTAGTCGTGGGAACCGCCATGCGACTAATGATCCCGGCGAACCGGGACGGAATTCATCGCACAGCACTTACCTATTTTGTGAGATCACGCGGACTTAAATCCTCGTTTTATCTCACGACTGGCACGTTCAACCTGTTTGTCAAAGACCTGATTCGCTCTCCGCCTAAGCGGCGCTGTTCAGGGCACCGCCGGACAATTTGTCCGGTGTCCTCGAAACTTGTTGCCTCTTCCAGCTGTTACCAGCTTTTAGAGACGAACCTTTCAAAAATACCGCGAATCATTGCTTCCTGTCAATGTGGAAATCCGGGGCGAGTCTTTTGAGTCAACTTTCACTCGCAAAATCTAACTTCCTGCCCGCTCGGACTGAGCAACATCCGCGTTCTCCGCCTAGCTTATTCTGCAAACACACAGACGCAAGCAGAGCACTTTCTAAATTCGATTAAAAGATCATTTGGAGGTCGTTAAACCCTTCAGGAATCAATGTTCCCGAATACTGCCCCGCAGGTCCTGCCCTGGGGCTATTAAGGTGGCTTTCTTATCTGATGATCACGCCAGAGAAATGATTCTCTTTGTTGGCTTGATTTTCAAAAACTGCTTCGGCTGGTTGCAGCTGCTACCGGGACACCGACAAAATTCCAACTGCCCGGCTGCGTTTGCGCCACTTTCAATTCGTTACTGACTATATCAGAGAAGGCGGCAATTGGCAATTAGCATCTAGCAATTAGCCAAAAAATTCAAAACCTTACCGCCGATGACGCTGATAACGCTGATCGGGCAAGGGATCTCGGCGCCTCGGAAGGAAAAAATCCCAACGCGGAGAGAGCCCAGCAGAATTCACAGCAAAAAACCTCGCAATCCGCGTTGATCCGCAGTGGGTACTCATGAAATTGCCGAATCAGCGGGATCAGTGGGATCAGTGGTAAGGTCTTGGGTGTTAGCTACGTGCTCAGTCAAGCCAAAACACCGGCGAGGGCGCCGCTGCCACACGGTCGTTCTCAACTCAAACGGTGCTAAATACAAGTACTATGTACCGACTGCCGTTGCGCTGATTTCTCACAACTTTGAACTCTGATTTCCTATAATGCTTCCGGTCTTTCCCCGGAGATCTCAAATGAAACGTCGCGTCTTTATTGTTCTCTTCCTGCTGTCCTTTTCGCTCGCTACTCTGGCCCAGTCACCACAAGCCGCCAAGCCGGACGACCCGGCTGTTGCGTCAAATGATCTCACAAAGGTTTTCTTCACTGTCAAGGACAAGGACAATCACAACATCCTGGTTCCTGACCTGGCAAGATTCTCATTCCAAGTGTCGGAAGACGGCCGCCCGCAGACCATCAAGGAATTCTCTTCGCCAGCGACGCAACCGCTGACGGTGGGTGTGCTGATTGATTCCAGCGGAGCCATGCAAGGCGGCTTGCCCATGGAAAAGGCCGCTGCCACGGAATTCCTGCGCCAACTTCTGGGCAAACCGGACCTGGCATTTGTCATCAGCTTTGATCTTACGGTGGACCTGCTGCAAGACCTTACGTCCGACCTGCATCTATTGCGTGTCGGCCTGGACCTCGCGCACACCAACACCCGCGGCGGCTCGGGACGCGGCCGCATCCTCATGCACGACGCCATCTATCTCGCCGCCGACGAAGTCCTGCGCACGCAAGTCGGACGCAAGGCCCTGGTCATCTTCACCACGGGCATCGATTACGGCAGCAAAGTAAAACTCGCAGAAGCGATAGAAGCCGCCCAGAAGGCCGACACCACCTGTTACGTGATTTTCTTCGGACGCGCGCCAATGCTGGGCGCCCGCGCCGACGAAGTCTCCGAAGCCACCGGAGGCCGCATGTTCGCGGTCAACAATTATGACAAGCTGACGGAAGCCCTGGCGCAAATCACCCGCGAACTACGCAACCAGTACTACATCGGCTACCCTTCCGACAACAATGCCCACGACCGCACTTTCCGCAAACTCGAGATCACGTCGAAAGAAGGACATAAAGTCCAGGTGCGCAAGGGGTACTACGCGAGGTGAGTGCGAGTATTTAGTACTTAGTATTTGGCAAACTGTTTCGCCGCCCACAGCCGTGTGGCACCGGCGCGCTCGCCGGTTATCCGCGATGCCACGTCAAAACCAAAACACAGCCGAGGGCTGCTGTGCCACACGATTCTATTCCGCTTATTGAGTCTCAATACGTCCGCCAATCGGTTGTACGCTTGGTCTTGCGCTTCTTCCGGCGTTCGCGCCAGCGCCGCACAAATTCCGGGACCACGCCCCAGGCAATCGAACCATCGAGAGGGCGAATCGGAAGCAGATTCAGCATCGCGACAAGGACGCTATAGCCTCCCAGGATCGTCAGCGCAGTGTTGACTGCTTCAGACCGGGTGTCCCCAAATACTGCTATCCACATAACAAGCGGGAGTCCCACCAGCAGTTGCGCCAGCACTCCACCCCACGCAATCACACAATGGTCCATTCGCGACCACGGCTGCTGAAGCCGGCAAAAACCACAGATCGGATATAGCTCAATAACAAACACTTTGCAGTGTTTACGCTGGGCCAGGACCATGTGTCCGCATTCATGGATGAGCAGCACGCTCCAGTAGCAAAGCAACACTACCAGCGTCACCAGAGGCCGCTTGACCGCATACAGAAGCATAAGAGCGGAGATGACGAAGACGGACCAATGGACAAGGACCGGGACATTTCGGATTCGCATAACTTCATGCAGCCGATGTTTTTCGTAGAGGCGTTTGAAGCTACGTGATAAATGTCTGTGCATGGGTCCCTTCTGTCTGCTCAGAGTAGCACGTGTGGCACCGGTGCCCTCGCCGGTGTCCTGGTTTTGACTCAAGATCCAGCTCGCACTAAAGATTCTTCCCAAAACCCTGGATAAGTTTCCGGCTTCGCAACCAGGCGCTTCCGATCCCTTGCGAGAGAGAACACCGGCGAGGGCGCCGGTGCCACACGGGCTTTGGCTAGGCTTTGGTTTGCGTCCTTGGCTCCTTTAGCGGTCACATCTTAGTTCGGGATTTCCAAGAAAAAGGCCTCTTTCCTCGGCTACAATGCATCTTACTGGACACACCTGTGTGTAGAGTTGCGTCTGGTTTATCCTTGCGCTCTTGTCCGCTGTTTTCGGGACAACTGGCCGCGCTGGAGTCTAGTTGGCAACGGGAGGCGAATCCGTGCTGCGTAAAGTCATTATTCTCTGCTTGAAGTTGGCCTTGGGTTGGACCATTGTCCTTATGCTCGCATTCGCGGGAAGTGTTTGTCTGGCGCAATCCTCACAGGACCCCGGCAAGAAAGACGACACCAAGTCTCCAAAAGACGAGCAGAAAGAAAAAGACGATGACGCGGCCTTTCACAACCTTCGCGGCGTGAATGACGTGAACGCCATTGGCGAACGCAACGTGGGTTGCGATCGCGGATTTGCCAACTGGTACAGCCTGGATAAGCAAGTCGCCATGGGCCGGGAGTTTGCCCGTCAGGTGGACGAGAGTTCGCGGCTGGTAACCGACGCGCGCGTCAACGAGTACGTGAACCGGATCGGCCAGAACCTGGTCCGCAGTTCCGATTCCAAGTTGCCGTTCACGATTAAGGTGCTTGACGCTGAAGAGCCCAACGCTTTCACCCTGCCCGGCGGATACATGTATGTGAACTCCGGCGCGCTGCTGCTGGCGGAAAATGAATCGGAGCTGGCCGGCGTGATGGCGCATGAGATTGGACACGTAGCCGCTTGCCATGCCGCTCGTCAGGCCACGCGCGGCACGCTGACGCAGCTGGCGATGATCCCCCTGATTTTTGTAGGCGGTCCGCTGGTGCAGATTGGCATGAGCGAAGTGATGGGGCTGGCGGTACCGGCGGCGTTTATGAAATTCAGCCGCGGCTTTGAAGCGCAAGCCGATTATCTGGGTATACAGTATGCCTACAAGGCGGGGTACGATCCCGGCGGCATGATCAACTTTTTTGAGAAGCTGGAAGCCCTGGACAAGAAAAAACACGGCATGATCACCAAGGCTTACGAAAGCCATCCGCAAACGGCGGACCGCGTGGAGAAGTCGCAGCACGAGATTGGTTCCATTCTGCCGCCGCGCGACCAGTACATCATTGATACGTCGGAATTTCAGGACATTAAGGCCCGGCTGATCGCCCTACAGAACCGTCACAAACCGAAAGACGAAAAAGATGGCGACCGTCCAGGCCTGCGCCGGACCAGCAACGCTCCCGGGAGCAGTGATCCTGATAAGAAAGACGATGACCGCCCCACGGTCAAGCGGAATCCCTCGGGGGACCACCAGTAAAGCAGGAAAGACGTTGACGTAGAGACGCGGCATTGCTGCGTCTCACTGGTCGCTCCTCAACAACGCCTGCCCTTCGCGATTGCCATTCCTTGATTCTTTCGGGACATAACGATTCTCGTTGCGTTTGAGAGTGAGACGTGGCAGTGCCACGTCTCTACGCTGTGGTTCTTTCCCGATTCACGATCTTCGTTTGAGGTGTTTAATTCGATGGCGCCAGCGTCCAACTGCGGCCGCCATCCTGGCTGGACCAGGTTTGCTGGGTGGATGTTTTGACTGTGATCTTTGCGCCCTCGATGGTGATCTTCGCGATGTCGCCTGTGGCAGCGTCGCCGATGTTTACTTTCTCCCAGGCGGCTCCGCCGTTCCGCGAATGGACCAGCGCGGCATGAGCGCCGCCGGCCCACACGTCGTTTCCTTGATGCGTGACCGTGGTGAAAGCAATGTTGTGGAGCGGATAAGCTTCCTGCCAATCGAACGATGCAGCCGATTTCAGCAGCTTGCCTTCCGCCACCTTCCACTGCACCGCAGACACTTCATAGCTGTAGGCCCCGGCGGTGGTGGTGGTCGCCGCTGGGGCACGCGCTTTCTCGGTAAATGCCGCGGACGACTCCTTTAAGCTGCTGGGGCCGCCAGCGGCTTCAACGCTGGACGACGCAACTTTGTCTTTTTCGGGGGCCGTTGGCCGGGCCAGACCGGCGGAAGCCGTGGAGTCGCTCCTGCCGGCAGACAGGCTGAACGCGCCATCTCCGCCCATGGTGCTGCCGGTCAGTCCGCCGCCCGTGATGACCGGTCTGACGACTTTTTTGGCCGCCTTGAACAGATGCAGCCTGGCAACAAAATTCGACTTGCCCGCTGTTGTAGATGAACCTCGTTGCAGGCCTGCGCCGGGATCTCTCGACCGGTCAAGACCGACGAGCAAATCGGGTTGCGAACCGCCCTGGCTCAGCCGTCCTGTAGCAAAAACCGATTGCAGCGAATTCCCGGCTCCGGGCTGCGGAGGCGGAACAGACGGCAATGCTCTGGCGTCAAAGCTGCTGGCACCGATGTCATCTGCGTCCTTTTCCTGGTCGCGATTTCCGGCCGCGAAGCGGTCAACGTTGACGTAGCTCGTTTTGGCGTCCATGGCGGAAGCTTCACGCTTGGGGGCCGGCGCCGAAGCGCTGGCAACCATCAGAGCGCCTGACGAGACCGGGTTGGTAGTGGACGCAACCGGCTGGTCCGGCAGCGCCGACGCCGGTGTAGTTGGTGGCACCGGCTGTGGCTGGCTGGACCCTGAGGGCGCGTTTGAGCCGACGAATTGATTGGAACCTGTTCTCCAGGGTTGCTTGATAGCCAGGGCCGCGACAATGACTACCGTCGCTGCCAACCCTGCCCAGCGCAATCCCAGAAGCCACTTACGCCCGCCGGACGGTAGCGTGCGGGCCTGTTGCAACTCCGGCTGCATAGGAAGGCTTAGCGCGGCGACTTCGCGGCAATCGGCACAGTCCGCCAGATGACGCACGATTTGGTCGCGCTCCGCCGCCGGGAGTGCCTGCTCCACGTAAGCCGTAAGCATATCGGCTTCCGGATGCACCTGGGGTGCGGGCCGGGCTGCCAGCCTTTGACGCAACGTATTGGAAATACCGCCCATTTTTAATCAGAACCCTTATTCTGTTGGAACGCAGCAGATGGGTTTTCTTGCAGCTTTCTCTTCACATCTACCATTATGTACCGAACATCGGCCTCCAGGGCCTCTTCGGCCTGGTTACGATCCATGCCCCGGGACTGCAAACCGGCCACAACTTGCCGGCGCAGGGCCTTGAGCAGCTTTTCCAGCCTGCGGCTAATGGTGGATTCGTGTACCCCAACAATCCTGCCAATTTCGGTCAAAGTGCGGTTGTCCAGGTAGTACGCAGCCAGCACCAGCCGGTCTTCGGCAGTAAGCCGCTCCAGAGCTTCGTCGGTGGCCGCCCCTAAACGGCCGTCCGCTGGTCCCTGAGGCGTTGTATCTACTGCTGCAAACTGTACGCCATCTTCGCCCTGTTCTTCAAGGCTCACCAGCCGTTTTTGTTTGCGATAACGGTTGATGAACTCCTGTGCCAAAACGGTACGCAGCCAGCCTTCCAGCGATCCCCGGCCCATATAAGAACTTAGCCGGGAAAGCCGCTGGCCTTGTCTTTCTGACGTACCGTAAAGGTCCGCATAGACGGAGTCCGCCAGATCGCGGGCGCTCGAATCTTCCTTGGTGATGCCGCGGGCGATGTCATAAAGCTTTTCCCGATAACGGATTAGAAAGTCCTGCCAGGCGATCTCGTGTCCGGCGGCGCATCCGCGGGCCATGGCCAGTTCCTCCACACGAAGTTCCTGCCAGAGTTGCAGCTTCTTTGGCTCGGCCGCCCCAGGCGCGTATTTGACCGCGACTTGTTCCAGGACCTGCCCGAAGACAGTGACCGTCAGACCATAGCGCGCCCCACCGCTTTTTTCAAAAAGTTCGCGGACAGCGGAAAGCACCGCGTCAGCCGGTCTGGAGCCAGAGGCCATGGGTCAATATGAAGTCGCCACCCAATTTTACCTGCAAGAAAGCCGCCTATGCGCGTTCCTCGATAACAACCGGGAGAAAAAGTGAGAAGGAGTCAACATATGAAAAACCTGATGGCCTGGGGAACGCTAATGACCCTGGCAACCATGCTGGTGCTGGTGGCGGCAAAACCGTCCAGCGCAGCAGGTGGAGGAACTGCGGCAAGGCCGGTTTCCGGCAATTACAGACTCTTGTCGCCCATTACCCATGGAGACCTGACAATCTTTCCGGTTGTCGCCGAGACCATCCACGATACCAGCGGCTTTCTGACCTTGGATGAAGGCATGCGGTCGGGCGAAATCGTCGTCACCGAAGTCGGAAGAGTCGCCGGCATGATGCGGCGGCGTCCGACAACACAGTACCGGCCCGTCGGCGGAGCAGAAGTCAATCGCCTGGTGCTGGTCAACAACTCCATACGTCCACTGATCCTGCTGGCCGGCGAAGTGGTCACCGGCGGAAAGCAAGATCGCGTTGTCGGCAAAGATCGCATTGTGCCGGCGGAGAGTGATCCCGTGGATCTTTCCGTATTCTGCGTCGAACACGGACGCTGGGTGGAAAGCTCTGACAAGTTCGATACTCATGCTTCCGTCATGGTGCAACCGAGTGTCCGCAAAAAAGTGATGGCGGAAAAAGAACAACAGCAAGTCTGGAACGAAGTCGCGAGCTCGAAAAGTGCGATGGCAGCGAGAACGGTGGCGCCACCGAAACCAGATCCTGGCAGCGGCAGTAGGGGCGGCGGAGACAATACAGCCTACGGTTATTACCGGGCGCTCGACAGCACAACCTCCTACGCAAAAGTGCGCGAGAACCCGATCATCCAGAAAGAAGTCGACTCTATTGTCGGGCCCATGCAGAAATCCTACGAGAGCGTCGCGAAACAATTGCGGGAACAAAATGCTGTCGGTGTCGTAGTAGCTGTTAAGGGACACATCATTTGGGCCGATATATTTGCCAGCAACTCGTTGTTGACCAAGTACTGGCCCAAGTTGCTGCAGTCCTACGCGGCGGAAGCGCTGACCATGCCCGGCACGAACGTGGAGGTCAGCGCACACGCAGCGCAACTGTTCGTGGAAAACTGGTCGGCAACGCACGAAGTAGTGGACAGCGAGCCCGGTCTGTATCGGCAACGGGAAATTACCGGCGTCCGGTTCAAAGCATTTGAACTGACGTCGCTGCTGCCGAAAGAAAACTTCGACGTCCACCTGAGCAAGATGGCGGAATAAAGACAGCGGAATGAAGTTTTGTTGAGAGTGGGATAAGTTGTGTGAAGGCAGATCGCTCTCGCTGCCGTTGTTTTCATGTAAATGTAAAGCACACGTAAATTACTTCAGTCCTGTTACTAATGTGTGCACCAAGTGAGCAAATTTGTACAACTAACTGGGTGTTCTCGGTGTCTAATGCTAGTGAAAGGTGAACGGGTCGGAGGTGACCTATGGGAGATAAATTCTCAGTAACGGAAGTCGCGGCGCTTCGGAGCGAGCTCTTGCAGGGAGGTCTGGATTCGTTCCAGACAGCAGAAC
>PLJN01000141.1 GCA_003140235.1 Acidobacteriaceae bacterium | reverse complement strand
GGAAACAATGTGTTCGCTGCCGTTTACAAAAAGAGTGATTTTGGCCATGACGGTCCTGATCCAGTACATGCAAAGAGCATGCGCTACATTCAGTCTACCGCCGCGAGCGAAGAGATGGTGGGCCCAAATGCCGTTTTTAGGCAAAAAATGCAGGCTCAAAGGCGAGCCTGCATAGGACGAAACGATTACCGTTTGTAGCGATTGCTGCCGGCCGAGCCGGAGACGGAAGCACTGGTCGTGGCGGCGGTCGCCGTGGAATCCGCAGGCCGCATGTCCTCGGAATGGCTGGGGCCGAGTCCCAGCTTGATAATCGCGCGGGAATCCGGGGTGACTTTGGATTGCCATCCGTGATCAGACTGATAGCGGGCCATCGCCTGCTGCGTGCGGCTGTCCCACTGGCTNNAGCCGTTGGGAGTGCCATCCAGATATTTCTCGCGGATCAGCGCCTGCTGAATTTCCAAGGCACGGTCGTCTTTGATCTCTTGCTGGCCGTGGCGCTTCCATGCTCCGCGCCGTTGTGCATGGTGCTTGGACGAAGTCTTCGAGGAAGTCTTGTGGAGCGTTTTGGACGTGGGGCCCGCCGAGGGGTGAGAGGAATGTTTAGTGGTACGGGTTTTAGCCGCGCTGATGCCCGCCAAAAGCAGGACAATCGCGCCGATTTTCAAAGCATTTCTAATCTGCAAACTAATCACCTCAACAGCTTAAGTCCGTGGCGCGTGCTTATCATCACACGGTTTGGTGCGTCTCCGCCAGCAATTTCTCTTGCCAGGAATCACGGAAGTGTACCAGAAAACAGCGACTTTCGCGGTTTTTTAGTAACCGTCTGCAAGCCCCGGCGGCCAAGGTCTTACGGCAACGTGCCGGAAAGGAAGACGGTGCCGCCATTGGCGCCGCGTCCGCCTGTTCGGGCCAGGAAAACCACGTCTTGGCCACTTTTAAGCTGGGACGTAATTTTCTTGAATTCGTCTTCGCTATTGACCGGCTGCCGGTTGACCTTCAGGATCACCAGCCCCGGCTGTACCTGGATATCTTCTGCGAACGAGCCAGGTTTTACGTCCTGAACTACCACGCCTTTTCCTTCGGGAACGCCCATGCGCTCCGCCTGTTCCGGCGTGATCGCCCGGACGCTCATGCCGAGTTTGGAAGGTTTCGGCCTTCCGGAATCCACGGGTACTGCGTCATCGTCGTCGCCGCTGGCTTCGGTAAACAGCTTGTTGCGGTCCATGACCGCTACGGCTGCTTCCTTCTCTTTGCCATCGCGGATGTACGTGACCTGGACCTTGGTGCCGGGCTTGACGCCGGAAATAATATTTACCAGATCGTCGCCGGACCTGACCGGCTTGCCATTGACCGCGGTGATGACGTCCTCGGTTTGCATGCCGGCCTTTTCCGCGGGCAGTCCGGGGCGGACGGCGATGGTAACGCCGCTCTTTACGCCATAAACACGCGCCAATGCCGGGTTGGGCGCGCCATTGAATTCCACGCCAATCGACCCCCGGGATACGCGGTGGTCCGGGCCGGTCAACTGGTCAT
This sequence comes from Acidobacteriaceae bacterium, assembly GCA_003140235.1. Lineage (GTDB taxonomy): Bacteria > Acidobacteriota > Terriglobia > Terriglobales > Acidobacteriaceae > Angelobacter. Next base: position 6,534 of record PLJN01000141.1, on the reverse strand, counting down.
AGACTTCGCGGACGGTGTTGGAGGGCATGGCGAAACCCACACCCTGATATCCATACGACTGTGTGAAGATGGCAGTGTTGATGCCAATGACTTCGCCCGCCATGTTTACGAGCGGGCCGCCGGAGTTGCCGGGATTGATCGCGGCATCGGTCTGGATAAACGACTGGAACTGCCGGTTGTTGGGAAGAGTGCGGCCCTTGGCGGAAACGATGCCTGCGGTGACGGTTTCTTCGAGATCAAACGGGCTGCCGATTGCCAGCACCCAATCGCCCACACCCATTTTTTCCGAGTCGCCCAATCTAGCCGCAACCAAAGTGCGGTCCTTGGGAGGTTCAATCTTGATGACCGCCAGATCGGTTTCCTTGTCGGCGCCAATGATTCTGGCATCGTGCAGGACTCCCGGCGGATCGTCATTGAGCTTTACGCGGACCCGGTCCGCTCCGTCAACCACGTGGTAATTCGTGACAATGTAACCATTCGCATTCAAAATGACGCCCGAACCCAGAGAGCTTTCACCTCGGGGAGAAGGAAAAGGAGACTGGTTGTCATCCCCACCCTGTCCGCCAAAGAAGCGATCGAAGAAATCCTGGTAGGGATCGTCGCCCTGGCCCTGCCCCTTCTTTCGGTTTCCCGGCGCGGTGTTGCGGCGCTGCTTGGGGAGCGAGTCGGTCCTAATGTTGACCACCGCGGGCTGCATCTGTTTGGCAATCTGTCCAAAGGTGTTGCTGAGCTGTTGCGGCGATTGCAGTGGCAGCAAGGCGGCGTCCGGCGTCGAATTTCCTTTTACACCGCTGCGTGTCAGCACCGTTCCAATCATGATTCCCAGAGCCAGTGTGAGCACGGTGAAAAGCACTCGTTGGGTCTTAACTCGGGCAATCAAAGCGGCAAAGCGGACATTCATACTCAGGTACCTCCGGGTAAGGGCAGAAGCTCAAATTATAAATGGAAAGGGCCACGGGGGCAGCAAGACCATCGGTTTTTGGTAGTGGTGCAGTTTGATTCAAACTGCACCACTACCCGGTTTTTTGGGGAACATCTGTAGATTAGACGCGAAACCTGGGGTTTTCGTTATCCGGCCCATAATCCGGTGCGGCGCGGGCGAGTTCCAGCTCGGATTGCGAAGCGTTGCCCAGCAGCTCGGAAACCATGACTCCGGCCAGAATCAGCAGGGCGCCGGCCCCGGCGCGCAGTCCCAGCCGCTCATGCAGGTAGACGAACGAGGTCAGCCAGGCGAATACCGGCTCCAGGTTGAAGATTAGGGCCGTGTGGGTCGCCGGGGTGAATTGCTGGGCCCAGGCCTGTACCGAATAACCCACGGCGAGCCCGAGGATTCCGGTGATCAGAGTGGCGGATATCAGCGTGCCCGACAGATGGAAGTGCGGCTTTTCGAGCAGAGGGACCGCAGCGGCCATCAACAGAGCGGCGACGATGACTTGCAAGGCAGCCATCTGCTCAAAGGCATGCTTTTGGGTGGCGCGGCCCAGAAAGACGATCTGAAGCGCAAAGCCCAGAGCGCAGGCGATGGTAAGCAGGTCGCCCAGATTGATCCTGGCCAGATCGCCAAGGCCTTGCTTGCCGCCGGGAACGGTCATCAGGAAGAGCCCGGCAAAGGCCGCGACGATCCCGACGATCCGCCACAGACGGATTCTGGTCCGCCACAAGGCCACCAGAATCAGCGGGACCATCACGGTGGAACTGCCGGTAAGAAAAGCGGATTTGGAAGGCGTTGTCAGCTTGAGTCCGGTGATCTGAAATGCGTAGCCGAAGAAGAGAAAAATTCCGACCACAATTCCGGACAACAGGGCGGGTTTGGTCAACTGACGTAATTGCTTCCGGTAGAAAATGGCGAGCAGTGTGGCCGCAAGCATCATGCGCACCGCATTGAAAAGCAGCGGAGAGGAGTTCTGCAGCGCCGCTTTGATGAGCACAAACGTTGTGCCCCAGATCAAAGTGACCAGCACCAGCAGAACATGAGCTTTGAGTGAACGGGACATTGTGCGTGACGCATTATCTTACGGTATTTCTGGCGAGTCCCGATTTGCTTGTGCAACAATTAAGAGAAGTCGCAAGGAGTGAGAAAATGGCCAAAGTTGCCGGTGAAAAGCCGTTCAGCGAGGCGGTCAAAGAACGCCGCGCTACCAACAGTTTTGAAGACGTTCCTATCCATGACGCGGACCTCGAAAAGATTATCCGCGCGGGCCTGGAAGCCCCGAGTGGATACAATCTGCAACCGTGGCGGTTTGTTGTAGTCCGTGACGCCGAACAGAAGAAAAGACTGCGCGATGCCTCCTTTGGCCAACCCAAAGTCGAACAAGCCAGCGCGGTGATCGTCGCGTGCGGCGATCCGCAGGGATGGAAAGACGGCGATCTGGAGGAAATGTTGCGATTGGCCAAGGAACACGGCTTCGGCGGTGATGCGGAACATGACATGGCGCGCCGGAACGTAACGAATTTTCTGGGCGGCGCTCCGGGAAAAGCCGCGGGCATGGAACCGACGTTTGATCTATGGGCCAATCGGCACACTATGATCGCGTACACAACGATGATGTGGGCGGCGGAAACGCTGGGCTACGACACTGCTCCCATGGAAGGCTTCATGGAAGACAAAGTCAAAGAGCTGCTGAAGATTCCGCAGCGCGTGCGCGTGGTGGCCCTGCTGGCCATTGGCCGTCGCAAAGGCCCGGATAACCCTTATGGCGGACGCTTTGATCCGTCACGCACCGTGTTCGCGGAAGAGTGGGGCAAGAAAATCCAATTCTAAGAAGGATGGCTATGCTGAATCGCTGGATGGTGTTTGTGCTGTCGCTTTGTCTCGCCGGTGTTGCCTTGGGGCAGAGTGTTCCTACGCCGAGTCCGGAAGACGGTGCCGCGTTTACTGCTCAGACTGCAACGAACCTTCTCAACCAGGTCCGCGAGGGGCTCCAGGGACACATGCAGAAGCAAATGCTCGATGCGTTTGATCTGTCCCACATGAGCGGCGGCCAGTCATTCAAGAACCAGGTTACGGCATTCTTCGACCAAAACGATTCCGTGCGTATCCACTTCCACGTGCGCGAAGCTTCCGTGCAAGACGGCAAAGGGATCACGGTCGTGGACATGGAAATGGAGTTGGAGCAGAACAACAGCACGGCGCCTCCGGTCCGCCGGAAGGCCCAACTCCGCCTGGTCGCGGAAAATGGCGGCCACGGATGGAAGTTTACTGACGTCCAGCCGCGGACGTTTTTCTACTGAGCTTGGATAATCCATGAAACGCGATTATCCTGACCGTCCGATTGTGGGCGTGGGAGCCGTGATTGTTGAGGACGGCCGCGTGCTGATCGTGCGGAGGGCACGGCCTCCGCTGCAAGGCGAGTGGTCGCTTCCCGGTGGAGTGGTCGAGTTAGGCGAGACACTTCGCGCGGCCGCGGAACGCGAAGCGCTGGAAGAAACGGGACTGATAGTCAAGGCGACTGAACTTCTCGAAGTCGTGGACAGGATTATTCCAGGCGAAGATGGCAATTTTGAATATCACTATGTGTTGGTTGATTTTCTCTGTCACCGCACAGGAGGCAGCCTTAAGGCAGCCAGCGACGTTAGCGAAGTGCGGTGGGCCAGCCAGACAAAGTTACGTGAGTATGGTCTGGAACAGATGGCGATAGACGTCGTCGGAAAAGCCTTCGAGCTGAGCAAGAAGGATCATTGATCTGCGTAAGAGCTGCACGCGATTGTAGGAAAATCCGGCTTCAATTCTTCCGCCTTAATTAGGAATCTTCGGCTGTGGATGGCTTTGAGGGTATTCGCTTCCAGATGAGCGCCGCCGGAGCGTCAGCGTGTCCACAATGAGCGTTCGTCCGCGCATTGCCTTTTGTATGTTCGTTTGCAGTTCGTCCACGGTCCCGAGGCCGCCCCTCGGGGGCCCGGCAAAATTGAAGTTCCCTTTCATAATGAAGAAAAGACCGTTGTTGACCAGGTTGAACTCGGTCATTTGATCAAACTTCTTCCGGATAAGGTCAAAGGCCTGCCCCGACGATCCGCCCTGATAGATGGCCAATATCCAGCGCTCTTCGCCCGGGTGGGCCTTGGCATCTCGAACATATGCCAGCTTGAGTCTGCGAGCGCTCTTGAGAGGAGGTTGCAGCCAGTTCGTGCTTCTCACGCAGTACAGCGCCTGGCTCGCGGTGGAGGCATTAGAGGATTGTGCGGGCGAAGGGCCGGAGAGGCAAAGAATCGCAATAACAGTGGCAATCGAGGTCCCGATGGAATATCCGCTCGTGCGATGAAGTGGCATGAGAACTTCTCCTGCGGAACACTTTAACCTTTCCAGCGGTATGCATCTTTTTGCGGTAGACCAATAAATGCCAGCACGCGGCACGCAAACTGATGGGCCATTGCTTCGAAATCCGCCGGTCGATTATAAAAAGTCGGTATGAGCGGATAGATTGTGGCCCCAGCCTCCGCTGCCAGGTCCATGTTGCGGATATGGACGCGGTTCAGCGGCGTCTCACGCACGCACAACACTAGTGGGCGCTTTTCCTTCAGGCAGACATCGGCGGCGCGCTCGCTCAGGTTTTGCGCCATGCCGTGAGCAATCCGCGCGAGCGTACCCATGCTGCACGGCATCACGATCATGGCATCGGTAGGGTAGGAACCGCTGGCGATGTTGGCGCCGATATCGTCGTTGTTCTGCTGGTGGATTTTCGGAGACTTCTTGCCCAGCAGTTGTTGGACGAGGTTACTGCGACCTTTAATGCCTAACTCTTCGGCAAATATGCGCAGGGCATTGTCAGAAGCGATGAAGTTGACGGTTTGGACGCGCGCGTCAGATTCGGCCGCCAGCAAGAGGGCGCGCGTGAAAATCCCGCCGCTGGCGCCGGTTGCGGCGATGGTCAATACGCAGGAGTTCGGTTGGGATGATTTCAACATGGGACGGCGCAAGCTCAGAGCATAGGGAGGCAATGCGTCGGAGTCAAGTTAGGTGAGTCGAATCCTGCGCTAACACCCGTCTCGTTCTATGATGATAGGGATTCCTCGCTCCGCTCGGAATGTTAGATCATGGACGCCAAACAATTACGCCAACTACTCCAACAGGTCAACGACGGCCGCATCAGCCCCGATGACGCGGTGTCCCGTCTGCGGCATATGCCTTTGGAAGACCTGGGGTTCGCCAAAATTGATCACCATCGGCGGTTGCGTACGGGCATGCCTGAGGTGATTTTCTCTCGAGGCAAAACACCGCAGCAAGTCGCGAAAATCTTCAAGCAGATGGCGGCGCAAGGCGGAAATGTGCTGGCCACCAAGGCCGAGCCGGAGCACTTTCGCGCCGTCAAGAAATTGGTTCGCAAAGCGGAATATCGCGAGTTGGCGCAGGCAATCGTCCTGAAGCAAGATTCAGCTCAAAATGGGAAGGGGACCGTAGTGATTATTTCCGCCGGAACCAGTGATATTCCTGTCGCGGAGGAAGCCCTTGTCACTGCGGAGATTATGGGCAATGAAGTCGCGCATCTGTATGACGTCGGTGTCGCCGGCATCCATCGGCTCTTGAACAACAAGAAAATACTCGACAGCGCACGAGTCCTCATCGTTTGTGCGGGCATGGAAGGTGCATTGCCCAGCGTGGTCGGCGGGCTGGTGAGCGTGCCGGTGATCGCTGTGCCCACCAGCGTGGGCTACGGTGCGGCGTTTGAAGGTCTGGCGGCACTGCTGGGGATGTTGAATTCCTGCGCATCGAACGTTAGCGTGGTGAATATTGACAACGGTTTTGGGGCTGGGTATGTGGCTTCGATGATCAATCGGCTTTAAAAAACATCCCGAGCGTAGTATTAAACATCCCGAGCGTAGCGAGGGATCCCTATCGCTACCAAGGTCTCCAGGGTACATTCAGACAGTTAACGTTTCGTGGCTTTGTTCTTTTTAGCCATAGAGATCCCTCGCTTCGCTCGGGATGTAGAAAACACACGCCCGAAAATCTTATCCACATTCCTGAGCTGGCGTTTCAGACTAAACGCCTGGTCGATCTGCTTAGCAGGCACGCGTGACGTGATCTCCGGATCATTCATAACCAGCTCGCGGAAGTTCAGCTCTTCTTTCCAGGAGCGCATGGCGTGCTTCTGTACCAGACGGTAAGCGTCTTCGCGGGACATGCCGTTCTCGGCGAGATCCAGAAGCAATTGGCCGCTGAAGACCAGGCCTCCGGTGCTTTCCAGGTTTTTCATCATGCGTTCGGGGTAGACCAGCAGCGTATCAATGAGGTTGGCGGTTTTGTGTAGCAGGTAGTCGGTCAAAATCGTGGAGTCCGGCAGAATGACGCGTTCTGCCGATGAATGCGAGATATCGCGCTCATGNNTTGCGTTTGTGCGGCATGGCGGACGAGCCTTTTTGTTTTTCGCTGAAGAACTCTTCCGCTTCCCGGACTTCGGTCCGCTGCAGGTGACGAATTTCGGTGGCAATCTTGTCGAGCGTAGAGGCGATGGTCGCCAGCGTTGCCACATAGTAGGCGTGGCGGTCACGCTGGATGACCTGGGACGAAATGGCCGCGGGCACGAGTCCCAACCGCCG
>PLJN01000147.1 GCA_003140235.1 Acidobacteriaceae bacterium | reverse complement strand
ACGCGCACGCAAAACGAATGGAAAGTAGAAATCAGCGGCTTGGCCAGCATGCGCCCGCCGATCAGCTTGTCCACGCGCTCGACCATTTCCGCCGCGGCCTTGTTGGTGAACGTAACGGCCAGAATGGCGTCAGGCGGCACGCCAAAGTTCTCGATCAAATGCGCAATGCGAAACGTGATCACCCGCGTCTTGCCGCTGCCCGCGCCGGCAAGAATCAACACAGGTCCCTTGATGGCCTCGGCGGCCTCGCGTTGCTGCGGGTTCAGTTTGTCGAGAAGCTGGTCCATTTTTTTCTAAAATCCCGAACCGGCGTTCTTTGCCGGTGAGGGATCTCTGTGTGAAGGATCTACGGGAGCGCACCGGCACAAGTAAAGATTGCTGCTGTTGATAGCGATCTCTCACCCCGCAAAAACCGCGGGGTTCGAGATATCAGAGAGCCCCAATTTTCTTGCATTCCTCACACTGGCACATCTCACGCAAATAGTCCCAGGAATAGATGCCGGTCTCATGCCCATCGTTCCATTTGAAAGTCAAAGCATACCGCCCAACTGGAGTGACTTCCTTGGGCCGCACCGGCTCCTTGTACAACGGAAACACCGTAGCCGGCTGACTGGCCGGCACTCCGCGAGGACGATGGTCCTCTTTGCGAGCTTCTTCACACGTAGCACAAGGACACGCATCGCGCAGCCATTGGAATACGTAGTGGCTCTGGTGGCCGTCTGTCCACTCAATGTCCATGCCGGTGCCGGTGGTGACGTTTACTTTGACCGATTTAGGGTTCGCGACTGCCATATTTTTCAGTATATAGGCAGGTTTCAAATGACACGAGCTTGGCAGACTCTTGTCATTCCGAACGTAGTGAGGAATCTGCTTTCTTTTCAGGCTTTGAGAATGTTTGCCCTTGCGAAAAACCGGCAGCCAGAGAATCTCCACTCGCAGCGGAAAGCAGATTCCTCCCCTTCGCAAGCTCAGGTTCGGAATGACAAAACTTAGAGATTGCTCACTGCTTTCCAAACTTATAAGCCATGTGGAATCGGTCGAGACAGATTGCGCGAGGAACACCGCCGAGGGCGGCGGTGCGGTGCGGGCCGTCTCTACGTTGAGATTTTCGGTAACCCCGCGCTGATCCGCGTTCCTCTGCGTGAATCTGCGGCAAGCCTTGTCCGGCGGTTTGCTAAATCCGCTAAGCGCCTGTAAAATAGAGGCTTACTCAACGCTCTGAAGTCCTGCTAAGCCCTTCTGAGTTAAATTTCTGGAGTGTCATCATGGCCCAAGTATGTGAAATCTGCGGCAAGGGACCGCAATTTGGAAATGCCATCAGCCACGCGCACAACGTGAGCCGCCGCCGCTGGAACGTGAACCTGCGTCCGGTGCGCGCGCGGGTCAACGGCGCCAATAAGCGGGTGCGCGTCTGCACTTCGTGCATCAAGTCCGGCAAAGTGGTCAAAGCCTAGAGCGCATCCCTGCCCGAACTTCTCGATTCATTTATCGCAAAGGACGCAACGGACGCGAAGTACCGTGTGTTTTCCTTTGCGTTCTTCGCGACCCTTGCGGTCTGTTTTCCTTTTTGTTTTGCCCCTACGCCAACGCGATTACGTCAATCTCCACCGCAACGTCCTTCGGCAGGCGAGCTACCTCCACGGTAGAACGGGCCGGTGGAGCGTTCTTGCAGAACTTTTCGTAGGTTGCATTCATCTGTGCGAATTCGGACATATTTTTCAAAAAGACCGTGGTCTTCACAACTTTTTCCCAGCTACTGCCGGCAGCGGCGAGAATGGCCGCCAGGTTCTTGAGCACCTGCTCGGTCTGCTCTTCGATGGTTCCGGTAACGAGGTTGCCCGTGGCCGGGTCAAACGGCACTTGTCCGGAAACAAAAATAAAACCGTTGGCCCGGATCGCCTGGGAATACGGCCCGATGGCCTGGGGCGCGTTCGTTGTGGAAACGACGTCGCGAGTGAAGCTCATGATTGCCTCCGCTAAGTATCAAGAAAAGAATAGCAGAGAGCGGAGGGATCGGGTGATCTGGTGATCGGAACTGCGGCAGCCGTCGTGGGTCGATGGGGTTCCGATCAACCGATCATCAGATCACGAGCGATCACCCGATCTTCTAGACTTTGTTCAATCTCTGCACATCATGTATCCCTGGAATTTTTCGCAGGCCTTTGATTACCCGCTCCAGGTGTTTGACGTCTTCAATGTCGATCACCATGTCAATTGTGGCTTGGGCGTCTGCGGTGCGGGCTTCAATATTGCGGATATTGGTTTTGTCGTCGCTGACTACCGCTGTAAGTTGCTTGAGCATGCCGGCGCGGTCGTCGCAAAAAACCATCAGCTTGACCGGATACGTGCCGTGGCCATCGCGTTTGCCCTTGCCGATAAAAGCCGGCTTGGTCCACTCAACGGCAATGCGGCGATCGGCTTCATACATCAGGTTCGTGACGTTCGGGCAGCTGATCGCATGCACGGCCACGCCTTTGCCGCGCGTAACGTAACCGACAATGGCTTCACCGCGAATAGGATTACAGCAGCGCGCGCGATAGACCAGCAGATCGTCATAGCCTTTGACTTTGATGGCCGAGCTCTCCGCGCTCTGTCCAAACACCCGCCGGATCACCGTGCTCAGCGTGCTGCTGCTTTTCGTTTGCTCTTCCGCCGGGACTTCTTCGCCAAGGTCGGGTGAGAGCTTGGCCAGAATCTGCCGTGCCGAGAATTTTCCGTAACCGATGCCGGCCATCAAATCCTGCGGTGACGACAAGCCGTACTCTCGTGCAATCTTTTCCAGTTCCTGGTCATCAAAGTTCTTCATTGCCAGGCGGTATTTACGTGCTTGCCTCTCCAGCAGCTTCTTGCCAATCTCAATGGCCCGCTCGCGCTGGTGCTCATTGAGCCAGTGGCGAATCTTGTTGCGCGCGCGGGACGACTTGGCGAAGCCCAGCCAGTCGCGGCTGGGATTGTGGCCTGACTGAGTAAGGATCTCCACCACGTCTCCGTTGCGCAGCTTGGAGCGCAAGGGGACCATGCGGCCGTTCACTCTGGCGCCCACGCAGGTATGTCCGACTTCTGTATGGATGGCGTAACCAAAGTCAATGGCCGTTGCGTCACGCGGCAGAATCACGACCTTGCCCTTGGGCGTGAACGTGTAAACCTCTTCCGGATACAGATCGACCTTGAGGCTGGAGAGAAACTCGCTGGGATCTTTGATGTCCTGCTGCCACTCCACGACCTGCCGCAGCCAGGAAAGTTTCTGTTCGTCTTTGGCGCTGACCGGACCGCCGTCTTTGTATTTCCAGTGTGCGGCGATTCCGTCTTCGGCCATCTTGTGCATCTCTTCCGTGCGGATCTGTACTTCGAACTGGTGACCGCTTTCCGTGATGACCGTGGTGTGCAGTGACTGGTAGAGATTCGGCCGGGGCATGGCGATGAAGTCTTTAATCCGTCCGGGGACCGGGCGCCACATTTGATGGATCGCGCCCAAAACTGCGTAACAGTCTTTGACGGCTTTAGTGATGATCCGCACCGCCAGCAAGTCATACACCTGGTCAACGGTTATCCGCTGACGAATCATCTTCTGGTGAATGCTATAGAGACGTTTGATGCGCCGCTCGACCACGGCTTCAATTCCGTTCTCTTTCAGCTTCTTGTCCAGGACTTTAACGATTCCCGCGAGAAATGCCTCACCTGCTTTGCGCCGGGATTCCACCGCAGCCCGCACCTGGTCATAACCAATAGGATCAACATATCGAAAAGCCAGGTCTTCGAGTTCTCCACGCACTTTGCCCATGCCCAGGCGGTGCGCGAGAGGCGCGTAGATATCCAGCGTCTCGCGGGCTACATGCTGGCGGCGTTCTTCCGGCAGATGTTTGAGCGTGCGCATGTTGTGGAGACGGTCCGCCAGCTTGATGAGCACCACGCGAATGTCATCCACCATGGCCAGCACCATCTTGCGCACGTTTTCCGCCTGACGCTCTTCCCGGCTGGCGAAATTAATCTTCTCAATCTTGGTAACACCTTCCACAATGTGGACGACCTGGTCACCGAATTCGCGCTGGATGTCTTCGTTAGTGACCGGTGTATCTTCAATCGCGTCATGCAGCAGGCCGGCGGTGATGGCCGTGGAGTCAAGCTTCATGTCCGCCAGCACAATCGCTACTTCCAGCGGATGGACTAGGTACGGCTCACCGGAAGCACGCACTTGTCCTTGATGATGTTTTAGGGAAAACTCGTAAGCTTTTTGGATGATCTGCAAATCGTCATGCGGACGATTTTCGGCGACTTTAGCCAGCAGCTGCTTGAACTTGGCAGTCAGCAGCTTCAGCTCCTTTTGCGAAGCGGGCTGCGGGTGTGTCGCCATATCCGATTATAGCTTGAGGAAGAACCATCGGGTGATCGCTCGTGATCTGGTGATCGGGTGATCTGAGAGCCATGGCTGGCGGCGATGCGTTTTGGGGCCGTTCCGATCACCAGATCACCCGATCACGGGCGATCACCCGATTCGTTACGGTGTTTTCGTAACCTCGCCGACATACGCAACGGTGTCGCCCTTCTTCATGGTCGGCACTGCGCAGATATATAAGACCACGCCATCGGCCGGCGCGTTCGCTTCGTAAACGACGTTGCCGAAATAATCGGTTACGTATCCGATCTTCATGCCCTGCGACACGTACGTTCCGCGCTGCACGCTGGGATAAAAAATTCCTGTCTGCTCGCTGGTCACCGGATCAATCTTCCCAATCCATACCGGATGCTCGATCATCGGCGCCGCGCCAGGCAGCATTTTGAGATAGCGCATTACGTTCAGCGTGCCGTTGACCAGAGCGGCCACGTCGTCTGTCTCGACTGTGCCCGCGTGTCCGGCTTCCACGGCGATCGCTGGTTTGCCGCGGGTGCTGGCGGTGTTGTCCAAATAGCGCGAGCCGTTCGGGTCCTTCGGACGGTCGCTGACCACAATAATGTGGTCCAGGCCAAAAGCCAGCACCATGTCATGCGTGATCGCGTCCTGTTTGTCGTTCCCGGTCTTGGGCCAGTAGCTGTAGGGACGCAGGTCTTCGTCCAGGTCGCCACCGTGGTAGTCAATGAGATAGTCGCAGCGCTCTACAACCTGCTTGGTGATCAGATACGATGCACGCTCGGTCTGCGTGCCATCTTGTTTGCCGGGATAAAAGCGGTTCATGCTCTTGCCGTCGATCGGATTGACGTGCGGTGTCTTCTGCAGAAACGACTGGACATTCACCAGCGGAATCAGTATCACCGTACCGGAAACCTGCGCGGGATCAATCTTCGGCAGCAGTTTCTCAATTGCGATGATGGAAGCATATTCCGTCCCATGCGCGCCGGAAACCAGTGCCAGCACCGGTCCGGGCTTTGCGCCGCGCACCACGATCACCGGAATGTTGGTGGCGGCGTCCACTCCGGCAGGCACTTCAATATAGCCGGAAGCTTTCTGCCCGGGCGCTGCGGTGGCTGTACCTATGGTGAACGAACCCTGTGCGAATGCGCTCAATGAGCCAAGAACAACAAGTAGAGAGACAGCGGTTGAGTAGCGTTTCATATCGGGAGAAAGTATATGCTGATCGGTCAAGTTTCAACACAGCCAGCGAGGAAACGCGACCTGAGGCTCGTCCGGGCGAAACCGGAGGCAGGCGGTACAATATGCACCATGCTGGTGCGCTGGGTGTTGATCGGAATTGGGGCGCTGATGGGCCTGTTGGCTCTTTGGGCCGTGGGCTCGCTGTGCTACCTCAGGTGGCTCGCTCACAGGCTTCCGCCGGAGGCGCTGCTTACGTATTTTTCTGATCTGAACAAGGAAGAACGGACACCGCGATAAGACTCTTACTGATCCCCAGAAACCTTTCTTGAATGATCCGCGCCCCGGGGAACAATTCCTGCAGATCACCTTTGCTCAAAAGCCGCATGTTCAGAAAGTCGGGCAGTTCGAGCGGGCTTGGCCGGGTAATGAGAAACCGCGGCGATAGCCACATCAGCCGGTTGAAAATCTTTTTGGGAAGCCAGTGAGCGAACGGCAGAAACGTATGTGGGTCCACGGGGAACCACTTGTTCGGGGTCTGCACGAAAAACCCATGGCCGCAGCGCATGCATTCCTGCGCGAATTGCCGCTGGCGCTCGCGATCGCCAACGTGTTCAATCACCGAGTTGCTGAATACCACGTCGAAGCTTTTCGACGGCAGGCGCGTATCACAGGCATCGGCGATGACCGGAACGGCCCCGGCAACGTTGCTCATGGATTCGTCTTTGTTGACGATGGTCAAACGCGGGCGCACGGGCACCAGCAGCCAGTTGGATGGGCCGCCGCCCAGGTCCAGCACTCGGGTTTCCGCGGTGATGTGGAAGAGCTCTGAGAACCGCTTCATCCGGCCAGCACGAAAGTGGCGCAGGATCGGAGCATAGAGACGGTGAATATCCACCGGCCAGTGTAGCGCAGAATGAGCGTCATTCGCGGCAAGCCGGAACCGTTAACAAATAGGGGGCCTCTTGACCCGCCCGTTTTCTGATGTACGATGAGCTTGATTTCTGGAAGCCTCAGCCGAGTTCTACTTTCCTCGCTGTTTCAGCTCTGCCTGCGCGGTCATTTTTTCCAGCAAGCCGGCCGGACAGGTAGCTCGCGCACTCTCAAACAGCGTCACAGCTTCATCGCCCTTGCCGTGAATGTCATGGTATTTTCCGACATAAAAGCTGGACTCGCACTTTCTTCTTGGGTCATCGCCTGAGGCGTGCAGCAGGTCGTCCGGTTTGGTCTTGCCAAGGAACATCTGGATCACCGGCCCCGGCCACTTGTTCAGATCCAGGCCTTCGGAATTCTTTTTCAGGTCGTCTGTTTTCAGATCAATGTGAGCATCGGCTCCAGTTTTCGTGCGCGCCAGGTAGCTCCAGATCACCATGTAGGGATCCAGGCCGCTGGTAAACGTCATCTCCATGCCTTTTGCCCCTACTGCGAACGTGCCGGAAGTGGTCTTTCCCCGGCCCACGCGCACAGCTGTGTCGAGGTCCTGCTGCGCCTCTTTGATAGGGCCGGCGTAGAAGTTCGCTATGCCGCGTCCTTCCAACGCGTGAGTATGGTTGGGATTCTTCCGAATGATCTCGCTGAAATCCCGGATCGCGCGATCATAGTCCAGTTTCATCAGATAGATTCGCGCCCGCTTTAGCAACGCTGCATCATCTCCCGGACTCAACTTGAGCGCTTCGGTATAGTTCGCGCCGGCCCGCTCATAGTCGCCCTGGTTGTCGTACACCTGCGCCAGATCGTAGAAAGCACTTCCTTCTTTAGAATTCAGGCGAACCGCTTCTTCTAAATCCTTGATGGCCAGGCCGTTTTCTCTCTTCTTTGCGTATAGCACGCCGCGGTCCACGAGCGCGCCGACATCGGCCGGATTCAGTCGCAAGACTTCGCTGTAGTCCTCCATCGCGTGCTGGGTGTCGCCGCTGTGCTCGTACGCGAGGCCGCGATTGTAGATGGCCTGCTCGAACTCCGGTCTCAGCCGGATCGCTTCACCGTAGTCCTTTATTGCCTGGTCCGGCTGGCCCTTGCGGGCGTAGGCCTGACCCCGGTTGTTGAACATCTCCGGGACTCCGGGCTTCAACCGGATGGCCTCGCTGTAATCCTGAATGGCGCGGTCGTGGTCGCCTTTATTCGCAAACGCCAGCCCGCGGTTGTAGAGCACCATGGCGTCACTTGGATGAAGCCGCAGGGCCTCGTTGTAGTCTTGAATGGCGCGGTCATGGTCGCCTTTGTCGTCGTAGGCGTTGCCGCGTCCCACAAAAGCCGCATAGTTAGGCTCGAGCCGTATGGATTCCGTGTATTCCTGGATTGCCCGGTCGTGGTCGCCCTTGGCGTAAGACTCATTCGCCCGCCGCAAAGTCTCTTCCGCGGTAGACTGCGGCCACGCGGATACGGTGAAGAGAAGCGACAAAGCCAGGCACAGAAGTCTTCGAGAGGGCATGGCGGAATTGTACTCTTCCGGCCTGCTCTGTTTTTTGTCAGCGCGTATCAGTGAAATCAGAGTCACTCGCGTCACGCCGGAAGAGCGCGTGAAACAAAAACGAAAACCTTACCGCTGATGACGCTGATAGTTCCTTAGGTTGAGCCATGCACTTGGTTCTACCCATACCCGTGTGGCACCGGCGCCCTAAGCCGTACTTCTTCCCAAGGCGGAACTGAATCGGCAGATAGATTCCGCAACGCATCTCATTTATCACGCGCTGTTCACTGATCCCCTAAAAACACAGACGAAATGAGACGGATTGGGGCTTCTTGAGCGCAGGTCGCTGCAAGTTTCGCCGCAACGTGAGAAAATCTGAGTCGGATGCAGAAGGCCGCCAAACCGTCAGACAGACTCGTCAGGATCGTCGAAGACTTTTCCAAGCTCACCATTACCGTGCTGGGAGACCTGGTCGCCGACGAATTCATTTATGGCGAAATCGTGCGTGTGTCGCGCGAGGCGCCGGTGCTGATTCTCCGGCATCGTGATCGCACCGTGGCGCCCGGCGGCGCGGGCAATGCTATTTACAATCTGGCTGATCTCGGCGTGAACGTTCTGCCCGTCGGCGTAATCGGCGACGACGAGGCTGGGCGGCTTCTGCTGCGGGCTTTTCGCCAGAAACATATCTCTGTCAGCGGCATTCGCCGAATCAAAGGACGCAGTACCGTGACCAAGACCCGTATCCTTGCGGGCACGGCGCATTCGCCGCGGCAGCAGGTAGTCCGCGTGGACCATGAACCTGAAACTCCGCTCGACCGGGCCGCCACCCAGGAGCTTACATTTCACACTCGCGGCTACGTGCGCGCCTCGGACGCGCTCCTGATTTCCGACTACGGTTACGGCGCGGCGACGCCGGAAATTTTCAACAGCATTCGCGCCCGTGGCGCGCTCGACGGTATTCCCGTCACGCTCGATTCGCGTTACCGCACGCTGGCTTACGCCGGGGTGACGGCTGCTACGCCGAATGAATCCGAGTTGGAAGATGTCCTGCGTATACGAATCGGCCATGACAATGCTCGCATGCTGGCCGCAGGCAAAGCAGTGTTGCAGAGAATGAAACTGCAATCGCTGCTGGTCACGCGAGGCCGGGACGGCATGGTGGTCTTCCAACGCGCGCAGAAGCCGGTAGTGATACCGATTCACGGCTCCGACGAAGTCGCGGATGTGACCGGCGCCGGCGATACGGTAATTGCAACTTACACCGCTGCTCTCGCCACCGGGGCCGATCCGGAAACGGCGGCGCGGCTGGCCAACTACGCCGGAGGAATCGTGGTGATGAAGCGCGGCACAGCTACTGTGACCAAGCAGGAACTGCTGCGCGTGGTCACGGGAGGCTGAGTGACGCAGACCACGGGCAAAGTCATGGCGGCGGCGGAACTGGCAGGACGGGCCCGGCTATGGCGCGACGTCGGAGACAAGATCATTCTGGCCAATGGCTGTTTTGACGTGCTGCACGTGGGGCATGTCCGGTATTTGCGCGCGGCCAAGGCGCTGGGAGGCAGGCTGATCGTCGCCGTAAATTCCGATGCGAGCGCTCGACAGCTGAAGGGTCTGGGCCGTCCTCGTATGCCGGAGCAGGAGCGTGCGGAGATTCTGGCGGCGCTGGAAGTTGTGGACGCCGTCACGATCTTCAATGAATTGGACGTTCGTAACCTCGTGCAACTCTTGCGTCCTGATATCCACGCGAAAGGCACCGATTACTCACGGGAAAGCGTTCCCGAGCGGGACACCGTGCTCGCCTGCGGTGGTCGCGTGGAAATTGTGGGCGACCCCAAGGACCACTCCACCACCGAGATGCTGAGAAAGGGAGAATGGCCAAAATCCTGATCGTGCGTATGGGCGCGCTCGGAGACATTCTTCATGCATTGCCGGCGGTCACCGGCATACGCGCCGCCTTGCCGCAAGCCACCATCGGCTGGCTGATTGAAGAAAAATGGACCGAGCTTCTCGCAGCGCAGGGAACGCCGGCGGATGCTGCGGTGAGCCCGCAAAAACCTGTGGTCAATCTGATCCACACCGTGAACACCGCAAGATGGCGGAAGCGCAAACTGCATCCCTCGACCATCACCGAATTCCGTGGCATGCTCAAAGAAATTCAGCGCGTCGGGTATGATGTGGCGCTGGATTTTCAGGGCGCCATCAAGTCAGCCATCCTCGGGCGTTGGAGCAAAGCGGCGACGAAGGCGGGCTTTGTGGATCCGCGTGAGCCTTCGGCCCGTTTTTTCTATTCAGCAAGGTTTTCGCGGTCGGGAAACCACGTGATCGAACAAGACCATGCAATGGCCTCTGAGGCGCTGCAAAAATATCTCGGCTCGACTCGACTGAAACTGCTCGCACCCAAGCTTCCGAAAGACGCTTCCGCCGAGGCCTGGGCGGAAGCTGAGATCAAGCGCCTGGGCATTGCCAGCTTTGTCATTGTGAATCCGGGAGCAGGCTGGGGCGCCAAACAGTGGCCGCCGGAACGTTTTGGCGAAGTCGCGAAGGCCCTAGCGCGCCACAATGTGAAAGCGCTGGTGAACGCCGGGCCGGGTGAAGAAGCATTGGCGGAAGCGGTGGTGCAAGCTAGTGGTGGCAACGCATTCGTTGTCCGTTGCAGCGTTGGACAGCTCATTGCGCTTACTCGCCGCACCCGTCTTTTGATTGGCGGAGACACCGGGCCGCTGCATCTGGCCGCGGCTTTGGGCATTCCGGTTGTCGGATTGTACGGCCCCACGGATCCGGTCCGCACCGGCCCGTTTGGAACACGCGCGGTAGCATTGCGCAATCCGGAAAGCAAAACGACTTTTTCGCATCACCGCCACGCGGACGAAGGGCTGCTCAAAATCAGCGCTGAAGAAGTGATCGCCGCTGCACGCCACCTTCTGGGGAGCCGCTGATGCCGGGCTGGTCGCGAGTTGCCACTCGTATGCGCGTGCCAGTCAGCTTTCTGTTCGCCGCGGCATATGTGTGGTTTGCCCGCCCGCGATGGCTCACGCTGCTGGCGGGTGGCGGCGTGGTGCTTGCCGGATTGCTGGTGCGGGCCGCGGCTTCCGGACACATCCGCAAAAATACGCAGCTCGCCACCACTGGGCCGTATGCGTACGTCCGTAATCCTCTTTATCTGGGGTCGATTTTGATTGCCATCGGATTCATCATAGCGGCGCGCAACTGGTGGATTGGCCTGGGAGCGCTCGCGATGTTCCTGCTGGTCTATGTGCCGGTGGTCCAGGCGGAAGAGAAATATCTGCGTGCTAATCTTCCCGGCTATGACGAATACTGCGCGCAGGTGTCGCGTTTCTGGCCGCGGCTCACGCCGTACCGCGCGGGAAACGACGCCGGCGGCGCAGCAACATTCTCGCGAGAGCTTTACATGCGGCACCGCGAGTACAATGCATTGATAGGGTCTATCGTGGTGATGAGCGTGTTGATTCTAAGAATGATTCTAAGAATGATGTGGACGTAGTCATCCTCTTGCGCAATCTACTGGCGAGTTTCACTTTTCTGTTCGGCGTAAGTTTGCTGGGGACGCCCACTGGGGCGCCGTCACAGCAAAACTCCGCCAACGCTCCAGCCAGTCCGCCGCTGGCCAGACCTGACCCTAATTATCATTTGCCCTTCGGACAAACCTATGTCTACGCCGCCGAGTGGCGCATCTTCAACGCCGGCACAGCAACTCTGCGAGTAGAACGCGCCGGACAGGAAGCGCGCGTGGTCGGCACAGCGGACGCCGCCGGCTCGGTTGCCGCGCTCTATCACGTGCACGACACGTTTGAGGCGTTCCTGGACCCTACGACGATGTGCTCGCGCAACATCAGCAAGCACGCGGAAGAAGGCTTGCGCCGCGTGGATACCAACATCACCTTTGATTATCAGCACAACAAGTCCGTGCTGGAACAAAAAAACCTGGTGAAAAAAGATTCCCGGCATGAGGAACACGACATCTCCGGCTGCGTTACGGACGTGGTGTCAGCCATCTATTACGCCGGCACGTTCCCGCTGCAACCCGGCAAGACGTATTCGTTCCCGCTGAATAACGGCGGAGCCACCGTCACCGTAGACCTGCATGTGGAAGCACGGGAACAAATCAAAACGCCGGCAGGAACGTTCTACGCCGTACGCGTGCGTCCGGAAGCGTCTTCGGGACTGCTGAAAGACAAAGGGCAGATTTGGATCTGGTTTTCCGACGATGCCGCGCACGTCCCACTACAAATGCGCGGACACATGTTCTGGGGATCACTGGCGCTCACCTTGCAGCGCATCGACCACAAGTGACGCTACAGCACCGGGTTGTTCGCAGTCCATATTGCGCCAACATCGACCCCTGTTGCGGCCAATTCATTGTTCTGAGTGGGCGCTAAAGATTGGAAGCTGCTCCCTTTCCCTGATCGTGCGGATCCGGGTTCGACACTAAGATGTTCTTGGTCCGATTTATCCTTGCGTAGTGATACCGATACCTTGTAAACCACTGCGCGAAAGAGAGACCCGCGAAAGCAAAGCATATGATTGCCAGCAACCAAGCGATCTTATAACCCCGGAGCGCATATCCGATAAAGACGGTCGCTGTTATTCCAAAGTTAAGCACCGCGCCACGGGCTACCCTTATGATATGTCTGTCTAGATTAAAGTCGCGAATGAGATCCGCCGAACCCCGTTGGAGTACGCTCACTCGCGCCAGTTCATACTCGTCAGGTTCGTCGCCGAACTGGCGATCACGAATTTTGCGCTGGAAGAAAACCTTTAAAACTCGTTCTGAGCAAAAATTGATAACCCAACCCACTGTATACGTCACTGCAAAAAGCGGCAGGGCAAGCAGTGGAATAAAGTCGTGCACTGTCGCCACAAGAACCTGCGCTCTCTCCGGCGTTGGAAGATGCACACAAAGTCCAAGTGCTCCAACTATCCAAATGAGAGCCATTGCACCGACCACCAGAATCTCAACGATGAGTGCCGTCGTCGTCATTTTCTCTTCACCTCGCGTTGCGCAGACCCACTTCCTTAATTGACTTGCACAGGCGCCATTTCTTAGCGAGCTTATGCTTCTGGGAATGAGTAAACAAACGAACTCTGCACCGGCCACAACTTAAAAGCGCTCGCTTACGCCTCGGTAAGCAGAAGACCAGAAATCAACCACTCATCGAAAAGCACGCTGGAGCGAGAGTGCTTGATAAGCATGTAGTCATGGGTGCCAAAATAATTTCATTGCTTTTGGATAGATCTTAGACTATCTTTCTCGCTTTGTCTTGGGAGGACTTACCATGGTTGAGCGAGCACCTGCTGAAGATCTTACAACCTCGGTCCTAACGGTTCGTCTGCAGGGAGCTCGGGAAGCTATCAATCGAACCCGACTTGCTTTCTTGATTGCCACGATCGCTTCCCTTTCGATCTTTATTACGGAATGGAACGCTTACCTGTCATGGTACAGACGCTTCCCTTTGAAGGAGATATTCCCCGGGAACCCTGTCACGGATGAGGTAATTAGGAAAGTGCTTCAGCAGTATGTGGAGAGCCGCGTCATTACAATCTCATTATTAGGTATCCACGTTGGTGTGAGTGATTTAGCAGTTCTAGGAACACTAGCGTTGTTTGTGTGCTCTATTTGGCTGTTTTTTAGCATTCGGCGAGAAAACCACGCCATCGGTTCGCTGTTAATGGATACACTCGAGGCATCGCAGGAGGTTCGCAAATATGTGTACTACGGGATCTCATCCTTTCTCGTGTTTGCAACGTCAACATATATTGATGACCCGATAAGTACCCTGGATAAAAAGAAGAGAGAACAGGTGCTAGATAAACCCCAGAGCTTTGCTTCGAGGTTTTTGCGTTTCGCTCTGGCAACTCTCTTTGTGTTGCCCGCGTTGATTTCAATCAGCACAATAGTGTTCGATATCCTGTCCGTCTACGTTCTTCAAGCGGCATTTGCGTATCCGCATGAGCCGCTTGGACTTAAAGTCTTGGGTATCCATTACTCAATCCGATTGCTTATTATGGAATTGGTTGGAATCGGGTTTTTTATACCGACTGCCTACCTCTGTGCGAAAATTCTCAGGTTTCTAGACTCAATTTCCAGAATTGTCCGGGAATACTCTCAGGGATTGCAGTGAATCATGCTTTTCTGCGGGAAAACGAGGCCCAAAGAAAGACAACTCCGGTTGTCCAGGTAACTCGGCGCGGAGAAGATTAAAGATCTTCCACCCGGAGTAGCGCGGACAGTTAAGATGGTCGCGATGCCAAACGTATCCGAACTCCCATTTCCTCTGCTCGCAGACATCGCTGAGGGAAGGTGCATTCCTTTTGTAGGTGCAGGTTTTTCGAAGAACGCGATCGTGCTGGACGGCAGCATGCCAGATTGGCCGGCTTTGACCACGCGACTCGCCTCGGAAGGTGGTCTGGATTCAAAGCTATCGGGACCGCACGTGGCGCAAGAGTACGAGCGCCGCTTTGGCCGTGTTCAGCTAATCGAAGCCGTTCGGCGGGCCCTCCATGTGGATGATGCTCGGCCCGGCAAATCGCAACTCGCATTTTCCCAATTACCGTTCGACACGGTTTATACCACTAACTTCGATCTTTTACTTGAGATGGCATGTGCTTCGGTAGGCAGGCCGTTTCGATCTCTGGTCGGTGAGCTGCAACTTCCGTTTCATGCGGGCCAAACGGCCACCAGTATCATCAAGATGCATGGCGACCTTCGCCACGAAGAGCACATAACACTTACGCAACACGATTACGAAACATTTCTGGATCGATATCCAGTTGTCGCGACACATCTGTCTGCGATGTTAATCACTCGGACACCTCTTTTCATCGGATACAGTCTAACGGATCCGGACTTCATCAGTATTCGTGAAGTAGTGAGATCACGCCTGGGGCAGTTCGAGAGGATGTCTTACGTGGTTCAGTTCGACGTGCCGCCCGATGAGATCGAAGCCGCTCTCGGACATCGGATACACATTGTCAGTCTATCCTCACATGGGCATGTGAGGGACGAGGTCCTGGAAGAGTTATTCTTAGGGGCGCAGCGCAAGCTGGACACGCGGGCGGGTGCACGTCTGCGACGCTCTCGGCCAGACGTATTCGAGGAGGGCCCCCCCCGCGGCGCCGAATCAGTCCCGGATCGGGACACTTCTGCGGCTCTGCTGCAAACAACGTCAAAACTCTGTTTCGTAATGATGCCTTTTTCTGAGGTCTACGACCGAATTTATCGCGATCTAATTGTTCCGGCAGTCGAGGACGCAGGTCTCTCATCCGTCCGAGCGGATGAAATCCCGGCAACCGGTTTCGTCATGGAACAGATTCGCGCTGCCATTCAACAGTCGCGACTTTGCATTGCCGATGTCACGGGTCGGAATCCTAACGTTCTTTATGAGATAGGCTTTGCAGAAGCGATGCGCAAACCAACCATTCTCCTCGCCAGTGACCTATCTCAGCTGCCGTTTGATGTTGCTTCACAACGCGTGCTCTTGTATTCGGCAGATTTTGACACCAGTCGGTCTCGACTTCGTGAGGCTATTGCCCATGCTCTTACAGAGGACCGATTCGCCGAGGCAGAGAAATTGCTAGCTGCAGGCTCTCCGCGCGGAGCAACCGCTGTGGCGGCGGTCATCCTGGAACATCTCTTGCGAGAACTCGCTAACCGGCACAACGTGGGAGTGCGACCGCGAGCAGTAGCGACCGACCTTGCCCGTGCACTTGAGCATGTCGGCGTAATTGATACAAACGTGTGGATGGCCGTACGCGAAGCAATGACGATTCGAAATCGAGCAGTCCATGCCGTGGATGATGGGCCAAAACAAGAGGAGGCGCAGTTTGTCTTGGACACGGCAAAGAAGATCTCTCAAATTCCGTGACGTTGTCGATTGTTGTTTGCGAGCCAGGCGACGATCCAACCAACGTCCGGTAGTGGTCTTCGTCATGCCGTTCCACTTTGCTCCTAGTGAACAGGCAGCTGCGAGTCGAGCTGGTTCATTTCAGTCGTGGTAAGAATTCGGCCTTTGTAGACCGCAAGGTATCCAATTTTTCCGTTGAGCGAACCGGCCATGGGATCAAAGCCGGCATTGCCGATGCGGAAGGGCTGGTTGGTTGCGTTGGCGAACCCCAGAGTACCCGTGCCATCCGCCGAGCTTGATTTGGTCTGCTCAACACTGTTCACGAACAGATGTGCGGCCGACGCGTTTCCAACTGTGCCGTCCCAGGTGAAAGCGACCTGCATCCATTGGCCGCTAACGATTGTTCCGGCTGCGGATGAAACGCGCATGTTGGTTGTACTCTTTTCGACCGTCAGCTTGAGCGCGCCGGTCGAGTCCCATCCCAAAATGAAACCGGAGTCGCCGGCATTGTTGTCGTTCTTTTCGCAGACACCCGCCGCTGCCACGGTGGTGACAAACACGCGCGCAACCACCGTCATCTTGTTCGTGGTCAATTGATCGAAGATCAGGTCCGTACCCGCGTTGAGATAACTATTCAACGACGCTCCGCCTTTGAACACGACCGAAGGGTCCGTTGTGTTCCACGTAGGTACGCCGGTACCGGAGAACGTTGCCAGTCCTGCGTCCACCAGGTTCTTGTCGGTGGCGCCGCTGGCTTCATTCATCAGAAACAGTCCGGACAGGTTGGTGGACAGCAGATTTGTCGTATCCAATGTGGCCGCTATCGGGCGTGACGGTAAGTTATTGAGTGTAACGCCAACTTTAATGCTGCCGGTGGCCGTGCTGTTCGGATGAATGGATACGGTGTAAGTTCCCGACGCTGTCAGTATTTGTCCCGGAATGGTGAAGCTGGCATTGGACGAAGTCGCGGACGACACTGTGGCTCCGCTGGGCGCGAGCAAGCTCACGGTAGTCGATCCCAATGTATTGCCGGTGATCTGCACCGAAGCGTTCTGGCCGGACGTTCCCGCAAAAGTCAGTCGTGCATTTTGTCCTGCGCTCGTGGTGGTGATGGTGGTGGGAGGGCCGTTGGGCGTGACTGTGCCGGCGATGGCTCCGGCGCTGATTGGGAGTTGGCCATCGAGTTGATTCAGTTCGGCGGTGGTCAAGATGCGGCCTTTGTACACGGCGAGATAAGCAATTTTTCCATTCAACGAGCCGGCCATAGTGTCAAAGCCGGCATTGCCGATGCGGAACGGCTGGTTCGTGGCCTTGGCGTATCCCAGAGTACCGGTGCCGTCTGCGGAACTTGTCTTGGTCTGCTCTACGCCGTTGAGGAACAGATGTGCGACCGAACCGTTGGCAACCGTGCCGTCCCAGGTAAAAGCCACCTGCATCCACTGGCCGCTAGTGATCACGCCCGCCGCGGTGCCAACTCGCATGTTAGTTGTGCTCTTCTCTACCGTCAGCTTAAGAGCGCCAGTTGAGTCCCACCCGAAAATGAAACCGGAGTCGATGTTGCCGTCGTTCTTCTCCGCGATTCCGGCAGGCGCAACCGTGTTCACAAACACCTTGGCGACTACTGTGATCTTGCTTATCGGAAGCTGATCGAAGGTCAGGTCTGTACCCGCGTTGACATAGCTGCTGAGAGAAGTTCCGCCGTTGACGACGATCGACGGATCAGCCGCATTCCACGTGGGCAACGTAGTCCCGGCGAAACTGGCGGTCTGGTTATCGACCAAATCCAGGTCCGCGGAGCCCGAGCCTTCATTCATCAAAAAGAGTCCAGCGAGATTTGCGGCAAGAGCGTTAGTCGGATCGATTCCCGACCCTAGCGGCCGCGCGGGTGGAGGACGCACCACCGACTGCAGGGTGAAGGTCGCGGTAACGCTCTGCGCTGCGTTCATCGTAACCGCGCACGTTTGTGTGCCAGTGCAGGCGCCGCCCCACCCCCCAAAGATCGAACCGGCTGCCGGAGTCGCGGTGAGCGTTACCGCGGTTCCACTGTTATATGTCGCTGAGCAGGTGGCGCCGCAGTTGATCCCACCAACGTTGCTGGTTACTGTTCCCGTTCCGGTGCCTTGCTTCGTCACCGTCAGGCTGAAGGTCTGTTGCAGATTGAAGGTCGCAAAAACCGATTGCGATCCGATCATGGTTACTGTACATGTTTGTGTGCCGGAGCAAGCGCCGCTCCATCCTGCAAACGTCGAACCGGCCGCTGGAGTTGCGGTGAGCGTTACCGTTGTTCCGCTGGTGATGGTTGCCGAGCAGGTGGCGCCGCAGTTGATCCCGCCAACGTTGCTGGTTACTGTTCCTGTTCCGTTGCCTTGCTTGGTCACAGCTAGTTGCGGATTGACGCCGGTGCCCGACAAACCGACGGTCTGGGCTGGTGTCACTGCGTCGTTAAAGGTAAGCGTTCCGGCGCGCGCTCCCGCGGTGGACGGCGTGAACGTCACCGTGACGGTACAAAAAGCATTTGCAGCAACGGAGTTTCCGCAGTCATTGGTCTGGCTGAAGTCTGTTGCGCCTGCCGTTATGCCGATAGAAGTAATGACCAGCGGAACGTTTCCGGTGTTGCTCAGCGTAACTGTATGCGCCGTGGGAACTCCCACGGTTTCGTTCCCATACCCGATGGTGCTGGTTGAAAGCACGGCGGTCGGCGCCGACGGGCCGAAGAACTCTCCCATGCCCGTAGCGATAGCCGTGTATCCGGGGCGTGCTGCGATTCCCAGTGACTGCAGGATCGTCAGAAGGGTGTCTTCGTGGTGGAACAGAGTGTTGGAGATGTATCCGGGTTTGACCTGGGGACCGATAACGGCCCAGTAGACCAGACCGTGCCCGTCATCATCCTTATTGTCAAACGTGACGATCAACACGCCATCGCCACCAGGCTGAAAAAACGGCTGGCTCAATAGCGGACCAAAAACATTCGTCTGTAGCCACTGATCAGCGGCTTGTGGTGTGCCATCGTGACCATCATGGTCATCGTTCGGCAGGATGATGGAATACTGCGGAAGCTGGCTCGTTTGCAAGTCCGTTGTGAACTGGGTAAACGGGACCATGTTCAGCTGTTGCTGTTTTTGCGCGGGATCGCGTCCCACGTCGGCGTACCACAGCGGCCCGTTGTGGTGAGGATCATACGCGGCAGAAGGATCAGGCGGATTCGTGCGCTGTCCGGTATAGCCCGCAAACGGAATGGATTCGGCATACAGCTTCCACGAGATGGGAGTCGGCGTGTGGTTGATCATCTCGCGATAGATGTTGTCGTCGGTGATCGGCCAGAAATCCTGGGTTGCCGGATTAATACAAGCGCCCCCGGTGCAGCCGAACGAGTGAAGCCCGGTTACGCCCGCTGGGAAAGGCGGATGGGGACAATCCGCGGTGCTGGTGGGGTCGGAATGGCAGTATCCCGACGACAGCCACAGATACGCCAGCAACGAACCTCCGCTGTTCGTGATGTAGTTGGTTGCATGGCCATAAGTGTTTCCCAAGCCAATCAGGTTGGGCATGAACGTCGTGGGATTCGCGCTGTTCGTTACCGTGGCGTAACCGCCGTTCTCCAGAACAATCAGAAACACATGGGAAGACGGCGAAGCTTGCAGAGTGGGCGTATTGAAAACCGGAGGTTCGGGCCGAACATCGGGGGCCTTCTGGCCGGCACAAGCCAGCACCAATGAGGCAGCAAGGCAAAACAGACGGTATGGAGCAAAGGGTCTCAAGGCGCAAAGATACTCAAAAAAGGTGGGGGAATTGAATTGTACACTGCAAGAGGCCCTGACATCCAGCAGAATCGGAGTTTGGTTGGTATCATTAAAGGCCTTAAGGCCCCGATTAAACCTCAAACGACAACGAAGGAAAAGTGAAGCTAACGAAGAAAAGAGTAGCCGTGATGGTCCTGCTGCTGGCGGGCGTAGGCATCTTCGCCGCCTTTCAGCTGAAGGGCAAAGGGCCGGTGCAGTACTACGCCGCCAAGGTTGAGAGTGGCGAAATAAAACAGGTGGTCGAGGCCACCGGGACCATCAATGCTGTCATCACCGTGCAGGTCGGCTCCCAGGTATCGGGCACAATCTCCAAGCTGTATGTTGATTTCAATTCACACGTGACTAAGGGCCAGTTGATTGCGCAGATTGATCCTCCGTTGTTTCAAGGTGCGCTCTCGCAGGCCAAGGCGGACCTGGAAAATGCCAGGGCGAGTCTGGCAGTAGCTGTTGCCAACACGTCGAAGGCCCGGGCCAGCGATGCTCAGACCAAAGCGGACTACGAACGCAATCTGAGTCTCAGTAAACAAGGTGTCATCAGTCAGCAGTCTCTCGATCTGATCAAGGCCAATGCGGAGGGTGGGGCCGCGCAGGTCATCGCGGCGCTGGCCCAGGAGCACCAAGCGCGGGCGCAGGTTGAACAGAAGGTAGCCGCCGTACAAGTGGCGCAGACGAACCTGGATTACACCACAATTCGCGCTCCGATTGACGGTACTGTCGTGGCCCGCAACGTTGACGTGGGCCAGACCGTCGCGGCTTCCTTGCAGGCGCCTACGCTGTTCACGATCGCCCAGGACCTGACCAAGATGCAGGTATACGCCAAGACCGACGAGTCCGACGTTGGCCAGATCCGCTCCGGGCAAAAAGTCACGTTCAAGGTGGACGCTTATCCGCGTGAAACATTTACCGGCACCGTCTCACAGGTAAGAATGAACTCGACCGTGGTCCAGAATGTGGTCACGTACGACACGATCATCGACTTCAATAATCCCGAGCTGAAGCTCTTTCCCGGCATGACCGCTTACGTGAGCATTCCGGTGGCGACGGCGGCGAATGTTGTTAAGGTCCCCAACGGCGCTCTGCGTTACAAACCCGATTTGTCCGCGGATGAGATCCGTGGTCTGTACCAGAAGTACGGCATCCCGGAAACCTCCGGGCCGCGCTCACCGATTGCCAAGGCAGGGACTCCACCGGGTGGTGCTGCCCCGTCCGCGGAAGGCGCAGAGGGTCGCGGGTTGAAGTACGATACTCAAGTTGTGTGGAAACTGCTTGCCGATAAATCGCTCGAGCCGGTGCGGATCAAGACTGGAATCACTGATCATACTTTTACCGAGCTGGTCCAGGAACTGAACGGCGGTCTCAAGGCCGGAGATGATCTGGTCACGGGTGTGGCGCAAGGCGGCCGCTCATCAAGCAGCGCTCCGCGACCGGGCGGTCCGGGAGCTCCGCGCGGAAAATAGAAGATAGAAGATAGCAGTGACCTCATGAGCGCATCCCCAACCAACTCGCTCCCGGCTTCCCGGCCCCCTGCGCCGGAAGTTATGCGGGATGAAATCGTCATTCAGGTTGACGACCTCCACAAGATCTATCACATGGGTGAAACGCAGGTACACGCCCTGCGTGGCGTGAGTATCGAGATCAGGCGCGGAGAGTTCGTGGCCATCATGGGTGCGAGCGGCAGCGGTAAGTCTACTTTCATGAACATCCTTGGTTGCCTGGACAAACCTACTTCGGGACGGCATCTGCTGGAAGGCATCGACGTTTCCGGTCTTGAGAAAAATCAACTGGCCCGAATTCGCAACCGCAAGATAGGGTTTGTGTTTCAGGGATTCAATCTGCTGGCACGAACGACCGCGCTAGAGAATACTGAACTCCCCACGTTGTACAGCCGCATCGACAAAGCGGAGCGGCGGGGGCGCGCGGTGGAAGCTCTGAAGATGGTAGGTCTGGCCGACCGGACCGACCACTTTCCTTCACAGCTTTCTGGCGGCCAGCAACAGCGTGTGGCCATTGCGCGTGCGCTGGTGAACCGGCCGTCGATTCTGCTTGCCGACGAGCCCACCGGCAACCTCGATAGCCGCACTTCCGTCGAGGTGCTGGAAATCCTGCAATCACTCAATGACCAGGGCCTAACCATCATTCTGGTTACGCATGAGAATGATATTGCGCAGTTCGCGAAACGCAGCATCGTCTTTCGTGACGGCAAGATTCGGCGGGATGAGCCCATTCCCAACCGGGCCAGTGCCGCCGAAGTATTGAAGACGATGCCTGCCATGGAAGACTAGGAACGTTCATGGATTTGCTTTCCACACTGCGGGTGGCATTTCGGGCGCTGGCGCGCAACAAAATGCGCACTGTCCTGACCATGCTCGGGATCATTATTGGCGTGGGCGCAGTCATTGCCATGGTGGGCATTGGTCAGGGCGCTGATCAGACGGTGCAACAGCAGATCGCAAATCTGGGATCCAACATGCTCTTTGTCAGCTCCGGCTCCAGGAACCTTGGCGGCTTGAGACTGGGCTGGGGCGCCACGAAAACGCTGGTACGGGACGACGTAACGGCCATGGTCAAAGAATGCCCCGCCGTTGCGCAGGCCGCGCCCGGTACCCAGACATCGGCCCAGGTCGTCTACGGAAATGACAATTGGGGAACGCGCATTACCGGCACCACGCCGGAGTATTTTGATATCCGCACATGGAATTTTCAGAGTGGCGTGAGCTTTACCTCGGATGACGTGACGACCGCAGCCAACGTCGCGGTCATCGGGGACACAGTCCGGAAGAATCTTTTTGCCGTGACTGATCCTATCGGCAAAACCGTTCGCATCGGAAACCTGCCGTTCATGGTTGTGGGTGTCCTCGTGGCCAAAGGACAATCACCGGCGATGAGCGAAGATCAGGACGACATCATCATTGTGCCTCTGACCACACTGCAAAAAAAGATTACCGGGCAACCATGGCTGCGCTTTGTAATGGTTTCCGCCAAGTCCCACTCGGCCAGCTACGCCGCTCAGCAGCAGATTGAAGCTTTGCTGCGCGACCGGCACCGTATTCGTTCCGAGGAACCCAATGACTTCTCTGTAAGTAATCTCGCGGACCTCGCGGACCTTGCGTCAGAAGCCAGCCAGGTGATGACGGCGCTATTGGCGTCCATTGCGGGCGTGTCGCTGCTGGTGGGTGGAATCGGCATTATGAACATCATGCTGGTTTCTGTCACGGAACGCACACGCGAGATCGGCGTCCGAATGGCGATTGGAGCAACCGAGGGAGACGTGCAGCGGCAGTTCCTGATAGAAGCGGTTGTGATGAGCCTGCTCGGCGGTGCTGTAGGGATTATTGTTGGCGTGGGTGCGTCGCTTCTGATTGCCTCCACCGCAGGCTGGCCGATCCTGATTTCCGGCGGCGCCATCGCCGGGGCCGCGGCCATCGCCATGGCCATTGGGATTTTCTTTGGATACTACCCCGCGCAAAAAGCGGCGCGACTGGATCCGATTGAGGCACTGCGATATGAATAAGCGAGATTTTCGTTTATGTCTTTGAGCACGATAATTCGAGAAGCGATCCAGGCGCTGATTCGTAATCGGATCCGCAGCCTTTTGACGATGCTGGGAATCGTCATGGGTGTTGGGTCATTTATTTGTGTTGTCGCCGTCGGGAATGCTGGTTCCAGCCGGGTAAAAGACCAACTCAGCAAGGTTGGCGATAACCTGATTTGGGTGGAAGCCGGCGCCCGTGCCCGCAATGGAGTCCGCGTCGGCAGCCGCGGATCGAAGACCTTGATTGCGGGCGACGGTCAGGCGGTCCTGGAACAAGTCCCGGGGGTCAAGAGCGTTTCTCCCAATGTTGACGGCCATATCCAGGCCATCTACGGCAACGCGAACTGGGGCACGCAATACCGGGGCGTGAGCCCGGAGTACTTTGAAATCCGCAAATGGGAAGTCAATCTGGGCGCCGCGTTCACTCAGGATGATATGGAAAAGAACGCCCCGGTATGCGTGCTCGGCCATACCGTGGCACTCAGTTTGTTTGAGGACGAGGACCCCATCGGCAAGACCATCAACATTAAATCAGTGCCTTTCAAAGTGATCGGTGTGCTCCAGGCCAAAGGGTTCTCAGCCACAGGCCAGGACCAGGATGATTTTGTGGTCATGCCCATGACCACGGCGCAGAAACGGATTACGGGACAGGAGTGGCTGGACGATATGTACTTTTCCGCCGCTTCCAGGGAAGAAATACCCGAAGTCACCAAACGAATCATTGGCGTGATGCGCGAAAGGCACCACCTGCGGGCCAGCGAAGACGATGACTTCAACATTCGCACACCAGAGGAACTCATACGGACGCAACTCGCCGCTGCCAACGTGTTCACGCTTCTGTTGGGGAGCGCCGCCTCGCTGTCACTGCTGGTGGGCGGTATCGGGATCATGAACATCATGCTGATCTCCGTCACCGAGCGCACGCGGGAGATCGGCATACGCCTGGCGGTTGGGGCCACCGAACGGGACATCCAAATGCAGTTTCTCAGTGAAGCCGTTGTGATGAGCCTGATCGGAGGTGCGCTGGGGGTCCTGGCAGGAGTGCTAGGGTCCTTGGTGCTGCAGAACACGTTACACTGGGAAATGCAGCTCTCCGCGCAGATCATGACCATTGCCGGCCTGTTTTCGGCGGGCGTTGGAGTATTCTTTGGTTATTACCCTGCACGAAAGGCCGCACAACTTGATCCCATTGAAGGGCTCCGATACGAGTAGAGGATGGTGGAACAATGAGCGACGAACCCAAAATTGACGGTGAACTGGTATCGGTCTTTGATACCGAACAGGAGTCTGAGGCCATGGTGGTGCAGGGGCTTTTGACCTCGGTGGGAATTGACTCCACTATCAGCAGCCTGGATGCGGTCCAGAACATCTATCCGGGCGTGGGCGGAGTGCAGGTGCGAGTGAATCCGGCCCAGGTGGAACAGGCACGGCAGATCATTGCCGAGTATGCCACCGCGGATGTTGATGTGGAAGAGGTTCAGGAAGAAGGTGGCGAAACGCCGAGCAAAAGCTAAGCCACAAAATCATACCGCTGATTACGCTGATGACGCACAGATTGGGAAACAAGCAGACCACCCACAGCACGCCGGCGAGGGCGCCGGTGCCACACGAGCATGGGTAGGACATAGTGCATCGCTCAGCCCAGGAACTGTCAGCGCAATCAGCGTCATCAGCGGTAAGGTTTTTGTTTTTTTAACACGCTTATCGAGAGCTCGCCGGCTTGGCTTCCACTTTGTTTCCATCCAGCAGGAACGTGACTGCGCCGAAGGTGTCTGTGCGGTAGGTTTTCACGTGAGCATCCTGCAAGCGTTCCAGAACTGCCGCGCGCGGATGTCCAAACGCATTGCGGTATCCCACGGAAATCACGGCAAACGTAGGATGGACTGCCGCCAACAATTCCGGGGTTGTCGAAGTGGCGCTGCCGTGGTGCGCTATCTTCAGCAAGTCGGCCGACGGCGATTCGGTGGCGATGAAGCGTTCCATTTTTTTCTCGACGTCGCCAGCCAGCAAGGCGCGCGTGTTGCCGTAGGAAATCAGCAGGGCCAGCGAGTCGTCATTCATCGGACGAGATTTCGGATGCCAGTCCGGCGGCGGAGCAAGCACGCGAATCTCGGTTGTCCCCCAGGCGAAAACTTCGCCGGCAACATGTTTGCGGACGGAAACGCCGTTGGCTGCCGCTGCTTGATAGAGGTGGTCCAGGGCCGCGGTCGAGGGGTTGATCCCGACCCAGAGTTCCTGAGGCTGAAAGTTTTCAATCATCCGCGCCAGCCCGCCGATGTGGTCTCCGTGGGCGTGGGTTAGCGCGACGACATCCAGGTGGTCGAAGCCCCGGCTCCAAAGATACGGCGAGACCACGTCCTCACCAAAATCGAACTCACCGCGCGTGGGACCGAGGGCGCCTCCGGCGTCAATCAGCATGGTATGGCCGTCGGGCGAGACGACCAGCAGCGAGTCGCCCTGGCCTACGTCAATCGCCGTGATTTCCAGCTTGCCGGGATCGGTCCTCGGCGTCGCGCGCCAGAATGCCGCAACGCTCGCGGACAAGAACAGCAACGCAACTCCGGCCAGCGCGAGCAGACGGNNGCGTCTTTTTCTTGCGGCCAACATTGCAACCGCGATTCCGGCGATCGCTACCAGCGAGATGGTCAGAGTGGGACTCGAAATTCTCCACTGCGAAACCTGAAGATGCGAGAGCGACACCAGGCAGCGAAGCGTCCAATGCAAAGCAGCGGTAGTCACCAAACCCACGACGCGCGCCACGGGCAGATACACATAACTCAACGCAATGGCCGCGACAGCGGAATTCAGAAGCACTCCGGCCAGCGGCAGCACCAGCAGGTTTGCCGGCAGACCAACAATAGCTGCGCGATGAAAGTAAATCCGCATGGGCAGAACCAGCACTGCCTGGGTGATTGCGGAGATCACGAACAACTCAAAAAGTGCCAGTGCGGTCCGCGGCAATCCGATTAAGAGGAACCGGGTGAGACCAGCGCCCAGAAACCGGGAGAGTCTCTCAGTGAGCAATCGAAGATCCAGCCGAAACTGCGCCGCCCGGGGCGGCAACTGCAAGTCATAACTCGTAGATTCCAGATAGCGCAGCGCCTGGCGATAGGGCCGCGAAGTCCGATCGAGCACCGGAAGACTGATTCCGGCAATGGCCAGCAAAGCAAGGAACGTCAGTTGAAAACCAGCATCGAATAGCGCAGCAGGTTGAATCAGAAGCACCACCAACGCTGCGAATCCGGTGGCATTCAGTGCGGCACGGTCACGGTAGAGCAACCTGCCTAACAAGTAAACCGAGAGCATGAGCACGGCGCGAAGAATCGGCGCGCCCAGGCCGGCGATGTAGGCGTAAAAAACACACAGCACAATCGTCACGATTGACGCCGCCCACTCGGGAGCGCGCAGCCGCCGGCTGATCCAGAACACCGCCAACGCCAGCAGCGCAACGTTCATCCCCGAGACCACCAACAAATGGTAAGCACCGGTTTGCTGGAACTCTTCACGCACCTGCCGTGGAAGCGCTGACTCGTCACCGATCACCATGGCCGCCAGCAACGGCGCATCTTGCTGGCTCCAAAGTCCGTACGCTGGGCTGTAAATGTGCTCGAGGATGCTGCGGCGAATGCGGCTGCGCCAAAATCCCAACGTGGTGCCATCTTTTCCCGCGAGCAATTCAATATTGTCCGCCTTGACTGAGGCCACCGTGGAAATACCCAGAGCGTGGAGATAGCCCTCGTAATCGAAAGCTCCCGGGTTGCGGAAATTTCGCGGTGTCCGCAGTCTGGCCGTGAGCTTGACCCGGTTGCCATAGGCCAGGTGCGGAAACTCCGCGGCCTTTGTTGTTTCGGCGTCCTCTGTTTGCTCAAAGTCGTTGGAAAAAAGGGTGGCGCGAATTCCGACTGGCAACGCGGACTCCAGTCCGTTGAGCCGCATAACGTCCACTTGCATATCAAAGCGTTCGCGTAATCCTGATCCCGGCAGCATCGCGCCGTCACTGGTGACGTGTCCGATCATTTCCACCGGCTCACCGCTCAGGAATTCCGCAGGCGGAAGAATGGCCTGGGGCACAGGAGTAAACGTCCGGGCGAAGGAGCCAGCCGCGGCCAGCGCCAGGAACGCCGATATCTGTGCCAGGCGCAGACTATTCTTAAGAGTCGCGGCGAGCGCGCACAGAACAAGAAGCGCCGCGCACGCGCCCCACCTTGCCGGCGATCCGTGTACGTGACCCGATAGCCATATGCCGCACGCGAATGCCAAAGCTGCGATGGCCAGTGGAGCGGGTGGGCTTGATTTCCGCGAGTTCATCTAAAGTTAGGATTGCGCTCAACAGCGGGCTACATTAGAGTGCAAACCGGAGGTGTATTGCAATGAAATCAATAATTGGCAGATTCAGCGCTGCACTGGCCGTTCTTCTGTTTCTGGCGGTCTCGCCCCAAATCCGTCCGCAACAGGACAAGCCACAGGGCCCTCCCGCTCCCGCGCCGACGGTCAGCGGCCTGGGTTGCGTGGAAGCGGGCGTTGAGGCTAGTTGTCTCGTACTGCGTGACACGAAGACGAATAAGCTCTACAACCTATATTTTTCCATGCCGAGAAAGCCGCAGCCCGGGATGGGAATCCGCTTTAGGGGGACCAGGAAAGATGGCCCCACGATTTGCATGCAAGGCGAACCGATCGACGTTGGCAACTGGTCACGCGCCGAGTTGGCATGCTCTGGTCATGACCATGGTGAGCACAAATAGCTATTGGGCATCATTATCGAGCCAAGCGGACCATGCTTTCAACGTGGAAGGTCTGGGGAAACAGGTCAAACAAGTGGACTTCTTCCACGCGGTAGCCGGACTGCACCAGGACCACTAGATCGCGTGAAAGGGTGGCCGGGTCACAGGACAAATACACAATCTCCGGCGCTTGAAGCGCAGCCAGCAATTTGGTGACGCGATCGCCCAGGCCGGCGCGCGGCGGGTCTATCACCACCAGGTCAGGGCGCAGCTTGGCGGACTTCTTTAGAAATTGCTCCGCGGTGCTTTGGACTCCACTCACGTTCTTTTCAGCATTCGTTTCTAAATCGCCCGCGGATTCCGGTGATGCTTCCACCGCAACCACGCGTTCGAAACTTGCTGCCAGATGACTGGCGAACAGGCCAGCGCCCGCATACAAATCCAGCGCCATTTTGCCGTGGGAGTCGCCAGCCACTGTTATGGCCAAATCGCCAATCAGATGGCGATTCGTCTGGAAAAATGATCCGAGGCTCACCCGGAAAGATTTCTCGCCCGCTTTGTAGACAAGAAACGTCTCACCGATTTTCTCCGTGAGTTTTGGACCGCCGGAAGCCGGGCTAAAGAATCCGGCGCCGTGCAGTTCTGGAATGGCGGCTTGCAGGTCTTTCAGGAACCGCCAGCGAATGGGCGCATCCGCTTTTCCAAATATCTCCACCAACAGGCGTGAATCATCATGGTTGGCGAAGAATTCGATTTCCTCGACGCCCTCGGGCACGTGCTGGGCTTTCCCCATCTGCCATAGCTGCGCCAGCGCGCGGTTGATGGCCGGCGAACTGATCGGGCACTGCTCAACCGCGAGCAGATCATGCGATGCCAGGCGATAGTAGCCTACAGAAAAGTCAGCGCCTCCGCGGACTTTGATCCGCGTGCGGTTGCGGTAGTTCCACGGCTCGGCCGCGTGCGTAACAATCTCTGTTTGCCAGTCGAGTTTCGCTGTCCGGCGCAGCGTTTCCCGCAGGACGGAGCGCTTGATTTCCAATTGACCAAAGTAGTCGACGTGCTGGTAGTGGCATCCGCCGCAGGTTCCAAAATACGGGCAAGCGGGCACCGTGCGGTTCGCGGAAGGCTTCAGGATCTCCGTCGCGGTGGCGCGGGCGAAGCCGGATTTTTCTTCGGCAACTGTGGCCTCCACTTCCTCGCCCGGAAGCACGAACGGAAGGAACACAGCTTTCCCGGTAGGTAGGCGCGACAGGCCATCACCGCCGTAAATCATTTTTTCAATGGTTAGCTTCACATGTAAAATAGACTGAGCCGGGGAAGTTTGGCCCTTTCCAAAAGCCGTTTGCGGACGTACTGTTTCTGGAGTTGTTCGATTTGCGCCGCCGGCATTTTGCTGCGGTAGGGAGCAATTTCCCGGTCAGCTTCCGTACGCAATGTTAGCAGTTCCGTCTCCGACGTGGTGGTAATGAGCGCCGCGAGTAGTTTTTCTTCCAGAACAGTCAGGTGCCGCTCCATATCTTCTAACTTTGGCTGCGGCGCGGGGGGCTTGAGCCCCTCGGCCAGTGTTTCGAGTGTGGTTGCTATTTCTTGAGCCGCGTTTTTCGCCGGAGCCGTCAGTTGCGCTTCCCGGAGCTGCCGCGCATTGTCAGTGAAAAACCGCGCAATGTTCTCGGACTCCAGACCCGCAGCAGCTTTGCTGTCCGGACGGCTGCTGCCGACTGCTGCCTCTTTCATGCTCTCCGTTGCCGCCAGGACTTCCTGACAGCACCATGCCAGGCCGTTGATTTTCTTTGTCTTGGAGGGTTTGCGGTCATAGCGATCAAAGGCCGCGTCAATGCCGCGCAAGACGGCCTCCAGCGGAATACCCGCTTCTTTCCAGGCACTCATCAGCGCCCAGTCGAGAGTGGACACCGTCAAGAGAGTGCCGCGCCGCCGGCAGAAATGCTCTTCGATCTCCGTGTAGTAGTTGAAATAGTTGTCCACGTGAAACTCCAGCGGCGGGGGCGTCCAACTACTATTCTTACACGGACGGTTCAGCGCGCGGGGCGGGGCTTCGTTGCGGCCGTGTTGCGTTCCCAGATGATGCGCAGGCCCTCGAGAGTGAGCAGTTCGTCCACGGTCTTGATGTATTTGGAGTTGTCGCCGATCAGGCGGGCCAATCCGCCCGTGGCTACCACGTTGGTGTTTGGTCCGAGTTCCTGCAGCAGACGTTCCAACAGTCCGTCGACCAATCCCAAATAGCCGAAGAACAAACCCGACTGGATACTGGCCACGGTATTCGTACCAATAATTTTGGCCGGCTTGCGGATGTCTACTAAAGGAAGGCGTGCGGTGTGTTCAAACAACGCCTGCGCGGAGATTCCGATTCCCGGCGCAATTACGCCGCCCAGATATTCTCCTTTGGCGGAGATAGCGTCGAATGTCGTTGCTGTGCCGAAATCCACGACCACGCACGGCCCGCCGTATTTTTCAAAAGCGGCAACGCCGTTCACGATGCGGTCTGCGCCCACTTCCTGCGGGTTTTCATAATGCACCGGCATTCCCGTCTTCACGCCCGGCTCCACGAACAGCGGCTTGGTGTGAAAGTAGAGTTCACACATCTCGCGCAGAGTTGAGTCCATGGACGGGACCACGGAAGACACAATGATTCCATGCACATCTGTAACTTCAATCTTGCCGATGGAAAACAAGTTGCGGAACAGCACGCCGTATTCGTCCACGGTGTGGTTCTTGATGGTGGCCACGCGCCAGTGTGCCACCAGACGCGGTTCCGTGCCCGCGACCGCTGGGCTGGTTTCATACACTCCCAGCACCGTGTTTGTGTTGCCTACATCAAGAACCAGAAGCATCTGATCTCCTTGCCAGAGGGCGAACCGATCCGGAAATCACCGTGCGCAGGCCGTGGACGGTGCGCACGCGAAGAAATCCGCGGGAATCAAGGCCGTCGGTAATGCCGCTGTAGCCGCCGTCTTCGTCCACCTGCACCGCCTTACCGTAGACGTAAGAAGAGCGCGCCGCAATTTTCTTCATGATCGGCTCAAATTGCAAGGCTGGAGCACCTTCCGAATTTCCTGCCGCCTGAACCATGGCCCGGTAATTGCGATCAAATGTTCTTATCAGGGACGCAGCCAATTCGGTCCGCGACACCGTAGCGCCGCTCTCCATTCGCAGGGACGTCGCGATGGGTTCCAGCTCTTGCGGGAACTGCGTGTGGTTGACGTTGATGCCGATTCCGACCACCGCATACTGCACCCGCGTGGAATCAGAACTGGCTTCCGTCAGGATGCCGCAAAATTTCTTGTCGTTCAGCAGCAGATCGTTGGGCCAGCGAATATCGGCGCGCAGGCCCGTGGTTTCTTCCACCGCATCCTGGACGGCAAGAGCGGCGATCAACGAGAGCCACAGCACGTCCGCCGGGGAGATTCTTGGCCGCAATAAAAACGAAGCGTACACACCCGCATCACGTTCTGAATACCATGCATGATCGCTGCGCCCGCGGCCCGCCGTTTGTGCGTCGGCCAGAAAGACGGCGCCTTCCGGGGCCGATTCAGGAGCATGGCCGGCCGCTGCCTGCAGCGCCAGCGAGTTGGTTGATTCGACTTCCGGCCAATGATGAATGTTGCCGGCAAAGATCGTGTTCCGCACTAACGGGGAAAGGACTTCGGCCGACAATACATCTTGATCCGCCACGGTGTTACTTCGCGGCTGGGGTTGCAACCTGCGCCGAAGGCGCGTTGGCTTCAACGTTCAATTCGATGCGGACTTCGTTGCTTACTGCAAAGCCGTTGTTGAAAGGCTTGTTCCAGGCAACGCCAAAATCCTGGCGGTTGATGGTGAGCGCAGCCTTCGCAGCGAGGAGCGTTACTTTCCCGTCATTGACCGGCCCCGCCAATATAAAAGGCAGATCAACATCTTTGGAAACGCCGCGGATGGTCAGCGTGCCATGGGCCACAAAGCGATTGCCTCTTTTCTCGACGGACTTGCTCTGGAAGGTGATCTCGGGAAAATTGGCCACGTCAAAAAAATCGGCGGAGCGCAGGTGTTTGTCGCGCGCATCCACGTCCGTATTGATGCTGACGGTCTTGATGATCACGCTGACCGACGACTTGGTAATGTCCTTGCCGTCATACACAATCTTGCCGCTGAAATCGGTGAAGCGTCCGTGCACGGTGCTCAGCGTCATGTGGGTCACGGTGAAATTTGCGGATGAATGGTTGGGATCGATCTTGAATTCGTCCGCAGCCAGGGCCGAGCCGCAAGCCAGAAGTATCGCAAAAAACAAACCAAAGAATTTACGCATGGGGAAGGTGTTCTCCTTAAGAAGCCTCTTGCATTGGAGGTTGGAAAGTCCGCTCAGGATACAAAATGTTTGGCACAGGGCGGAAGGCTACGCCGGCATGATGCGCATGCTCAGGTCCACCGCAAGGGGCGAATGCGTGAGCATGCCTACGGAAATAAAGTCCACGCCAGTCTCCGCATAGGCGCGGACATTTTCCAGCCGGATTCCGCCAGATGCCTCCACTGGAATGCGGCGAGGCTCGGTGCGCACGCGGGCCACACCCGCGCGGGCATCTTCCACCGACATGTTGTCTAACAGGACAGACTCGGCGCCGTTGGCCAGCGCTTCTTCCAACTCGGCCAGCGTCCGGACTTCAATTTCAATCGTCTGCTCGGCGCGACGGTTTTCCAGCGCCTTTTGCAGTGCCGCCGCGACTCCGCCGGCCAGTGCAATGTGATTGTTCTTGATCAGCACGCCGTCCGACAAGTCCAGGCGATGATTGTGGCCGCCTCCGCAACGGACAGCATATTTATCCAGCACGCGCAGGCCGGGCATGGTTTTGCGCGTATCCAGAATGCGCGCCTGCGTGCCTTGAATGGCGTCAACAAATTTCCGGGTCATGGTGGCAATGCCGCTCAACCGCTGCAACACGTTCAAGGTCACGCGCTCGCAGGAAAGCAGAACACGCGCATTATGCCGGATCACTGCAATCGCCTGGCCTTTGTGCAGGCGGACGCCGTCAAAAATTTCGCCGTGGCTGATAACTTCCGCATGGCCAATCGCTTTCTGGTCGAGGCGCTCGTAGATTTCCAGAATGCGCGCGATGGAACCCACGCCGGCCAGAATGCAGTCCTGCTTGGCGAGAATGGTGGCGGTGGCGCGCTGCTGCGGATCAATGCAGGCGCGCGAAGTCGCGTCACTGGTGGCTTTATCTTCCAGCAGCCCGTATTCCAGAATGTAGCTGATTCTGCGGCTGTGCCAATCCATAGGAATCCTGTTGACTCTTGAGCTTAAACCAGCTTGTCCAATGCGGAGCGAATCTTTTCAATCAGCGACTCAACTTCCGCCTTGCGACGGCGCAGACCTTCCACCACCGCAGCCGGTGCTTTGGCCAGGAATTGATCATTGCCCAGCTGGCGCTGTCCATTGGCGAGTTCACCTTCCAGTTTTTTCAAATCTTTGGTGAGACGCTCGCGCTCGGCAGCCACGTCTATTTTTTGTTCGTAGACAATCGCCACTTCAAACTTAGGCGTGCTGCGGGATCCCGACCCAAGCCAGGCTCCCTGATCGAGTCCTTTTCCTTGTGTGTCTAATGCAAACGCAGAGAAGAGCGGGCCATCCTCGAATTTGATTCCATCAACATTTGCAAGGCGCTCAACCATGCTACGGTTTTCACTAATTAATTCGCGGACATGTCTTCCTGCATATGCGCGGATCGGCACTTTAATTTTGGGTTCGACTTTGAGATCTGCGCGGCATGCTCGGACATTTTCGATGAAGTCCTGCAAATCCCTCATATGGTCTTCGGCTGCATCGTCAATCAGATTAGCGTCTGCCTCCGGATAGCGCGCCAAAGCAATCGATTGCTTTGGCGGCTTTCCGTCATACATGGCGTGCCAGATTTCTTCCGTAATGAACGGCATGAAAGGTGAGAGCAGGCGCAACGCGCCTTCAAAAACNNGGCTTGATGATTTCCAGATACCAGTCGCAAAGGTCGCCCCAGAAGAATTTGTAAATCGTGCTGGCCGCTTCATCAAAACGATACTCCGTCAGGCTCTGGTTCACTTCACCGGCCACGCGATAGAAACGCGAGAGAATCCAGCGGTTCTCCAGCCGAAGCATTTCTTCCGGCGGCGCGCCTTGCGTCAGGCTGACTCGGCCCACGCGGTCCAGGTTCATAAACACAAACCGCGCCGCATTCCAGATTTTGTTGGCAAAAGCGCGGTAGCCCTCCGTGCGGTCGGGATTGAACGCGATATCGGTGCCCGGCGACGCCATGGACGCCAGCGTGAAACGCACGGCGTCGGTGCCGTACTTTTCCGTCACTTCGATCGGATCAATCACGTTGCCTTTGGTCTTCGACATTTTCTGGCGATCAGCATCGCGCACCAGCGCGTGTATGTAGACCTCGCGGAAAGGCACGGTGCCCTGCGGATGGTCCGCCATAAAGTGGCAGCCCAGCATAATCATGCGTGCTACCCAGAAGAACAAAATGTCAAAGCCCGTGATCAGCAGCGATGATGGATAGAAGACATCCAGATCGCGCGTTTTTTCCGGCCAGCCGAGCGCCGTAAACGGCAGCAGGCCGGACGAGAACCACGTATCGAGTACGTCGTTGTCCTGCTCCAGTTGACTGCCGCCGCACTTGTCGCAGGTGGCGGGCGCAATGCGAGCGACCATGATCTCGCGGCAAGTATGGCAGTGCCATGCAGGAATACGGTGTCCCCACCAGAGCTGGCGGGAGATGCACCAGTCGTAAATGTTGCGCATCCACTCGAAATATGTTTTGGCGTAATTCGCCGGAGTAAAAACAATCTCGCCTTTTTCCACCGCTTCAATCGCCCGATCGGCCAGCGGCTTGATCTTGACGAACCATTGCGTGGAAAGCCGCGGCTCAACCACGGTCCGGCAGCGATCACATTTTCCAACCGCATGCGGATGGTCTTTCGCGCTCACCAGCAGCCCAAGGGCTTCCAGATCGCTCAGGACCTTCTCGCGCGCCTTGTAGCGGTCCAGTCCGGCGTAAGGCCCGCCATTTTCGTTGATGCGCGC
This sequence comes from Acidobacteriaceae bacterium, assembly GCA_003140235.1. Lineage (GTDB taxonomy): Bacteria > Acidobacteriota > Terriglobia > Terriglobales > Acidobacteriaceae > Angelobacter. The sequence continues at coordinate 19,775 of PLJN01000147.1, read as the reverse complement.
CTGCTCGTCCATGATGCTGATCTGCGGAAGATTGTGCCGCAGGCCCATCTGGAAATCGTTAGGATCGTGCGCCGGAGTCACTTTCACCGCGCCGGTGCCGAACGCCGGGTCGGCAAAGTCATCAGTAATGATGGGAATCTCGCGGTCCAGCAGCGGCAGAATCAGTTTCTTGGCGTGCAGCGCCGTGTAGCGCGCGTCTTTAGGATTCACCGCAACGGCTGTGTCGCCCAACATGGTTTCCGGCCGCGTAGTGGCGATGATCACAAACTGTTTTGGATCATCGGCGAGAGGGTAGCGGATCTGATACAGCTTGCCGACAACGTCTTCATGCACCACCTCGAGATCCGAGATGGCCGTCATGCAGCGCGGACACCAGTTCACAATGTACTTGCCGCGATAAATCAGTCCTTCTTCATGCAGCCGGACAAAGACTTCGGTCACAGCGCGTGAGAGGCCCTCGTCCATCGTGAAGTATTCGCGGTCCCAATCGACGGACGCGCCGAGCCGCTTCATCTGCGCCTGGATCGCGCTGCCATATTGCCGCTTCCACTCCCAGACGCGCTGGATAAAAGCTTCGCGTCCCATTTCCTGGCGCTTCTTGCCTTCCGTTACCAACTGGCGTTCCACCATCATCTGCGTAGCGATGCCTGCGTGGTCGGTGCCGGGAAGCCACAGAGTGAGGAAACCGCGCATGCGCCGCCACCGGATAATGATGTCCATCTCCGTCTGGTTGAGCATGTGGCCCATGTGGAGGCGTCCAGTAACGTTCGGCGGCGGCAGCAGCAGAGAGAAGACCGGCTGCTTGGCCGCTTCCGAGCCGAGCTCCGGCGTGGTCACGGAAAAGATCTTCTCGGCGACCCAATATTCCGCCCAGCGCAGCTCAATCGCGCTGGGATCATAAGTTTTAGGGAGTTCGTGTGGCATTGCGCTTTCGCGGCACTACTCACGATATTACAAGTGTTAGGCGGGAACGGGCAAACCGAGACGCGGTCCATTTCTTTTCACAAAGGTGACAGAGGACGAAAGCTGATGTCTGGATTTCGCAAGCGCTATGCATTCGAGCTACTCGTACCTTAGGGCGACCATTGGATCGACACGCACGGCGCGGCGCGCGGGAAGATAACAAGCGAGCAGCGCGACCAGCGTCAACAGAATGGCGACAGTGACGAATGTCAACGGATCATGCGCGCTGACGCCGAAAAGCTGGTTGGCCATGAGGCGCGTCAATCCTAATGCGGCGGCGATGCCGCTGGCCACGCCAACCAACGCCATTTTTGCGCCCTGGCCCAGCACCAGTCTCATCACATCCGCGCGTTGCGCGCCGAGGGCCATCCGCACTCCGATTTCATGGGTACGCTGGCCGACCAGATAGGAAATCACGCTGTAAATTCCGACGCAGGAGAGAACGAGAGCCAGCGCCGCGAATGCGCCGAGAAGGACCATCGAGAGCCTGCGCGCAGCGAAGGACCCGGCGACCACATCGTCCATGGTTTGCACGCCGTAGACAATTTCGCGATGGTCCATCTGGTCCACGGCGCGGCGAACCGGGCCCATAATGGCTGCGGGATCGCCTTCCGTGCGGAGCACCACGGCAACGGCGCCGGCCGCCAGCGGCATGAGCCTCTCGGGAAGCTGCATGAAGGGATAGTAGAACTGCGCTCCGATGGCCGATGTTTCGTCCGCGCCGGGCCCCCACTGTTTTACGTGGCCCACCACGCCGACGATCTCGGCCTCCACATTGAACTGCTCGAGATGGACGCGTTTGCCGATGGGCTCCTGATGAGGGAACCAGGTGCGCGCAAAAGTGTCGTCAATGTCGATGACTACGGGGGCGTTCTCATTATCTTGCGGCGAGATGAAGCGGCCGCGCTCCAGGGTGATTCCCATGGCTTGCTGGAAGCCGGCTTCGGCGAGATAGAACATCGCCTGGGGCATGTCGTTGTCATGGGCCGGCTTCGGCTGGCCGACGATCCAGAAGGGCAACGCTGAGTCATGGATCATGGGGCGTGAGCCGAGCGTGACGGAAACAGCTTGCACCCCAGGCAAGGAACGCATCGTCTCGTTGAACTGGCGCAGGCGGGCGCGAGTTTCGGCGGAGGTGACTGCGGGCGAGGACGGCATCGATACAGTGAAGGTGATGGCGTGGCTGGGATTGAATCCCGGGTTGACGCGCCACAAGGCAGCGAGGCTGCGCAGCATCAGGCCCGCGCCGATCACAAGGACCAGTGCCATGGCGACTTCGCTGGCCACGAAAATTCTCTGCAGGCGGTGGCGCGCGCCGCTGGAGCCGCGGCCGCCTTCCTTGAGTACCTCCTGCGGATTTACCTGGGAACTTTTCAGCGCGGGAGCCAGGCCGAAAGCTATCGCGGCCAGCAGCGACAGCGCCATGGTGAAGAGCAATACGCGTCCATCGAGAGAGACTTCGCCGGCCCGCGGCAAGGTGCCGGGCAGAGTGTTGAGCACGGCTTTGGTGCCGAAGAAGGCGAGCAGGAGCCCGAGCGACCCACCCAGGCCCGCGAGCAACATGCTTTCGGTGAGAAGCTGGCGAATCACGCGCATATGGCTCNNAGCAGAAGATTGGCGACGTTGGCACACGCAATCAGCAGCAAGAAACCGACGGCGGCAAGAAGCACGAGCAGGAACGGCTGCACGTTGCCAACGATATCGTTCTTCATGGAAACCAGCGCGATGCCAACGTCCTTATCGGCCACCGGGAAGGCGGCGGCGAGATTGCGTGCCACGCCGTCCATGTCGGCCTGTGCCCGCGGGAGCGTAACGCCGGGTTTCAGGCGGCCGACAACGTGCGCGCTCACGGAGATGCGGCGATCGCGAAACGATGGATCGTTCCACTGGCCGATGGGAGTGTACACGTCGCGGTCACGGCCGCAGAAACTGAAGCTGGGAGGGACCACGCCCACCACGAGGTAGGACATTCCGTTCAAGACCAGCGACTTTCCGACGATATCAGGCGACCCGCCGAATTTGCGCTTCCAAAGACCGCCGCCCAAGACCACCACTGGCGCGGCGCCCACCTGATCGTCATCGAAGCGAAAGGTGCGGCCCAGAACGGGATTCACGCCCAGGGTGGGAAAGAAGTCCGCGGAAATCATGTACCCGGTCAGGCGTTCCGCTTCGCCCGTGCCGATAAAGTTGTAATCCTGGTTGCGGTAGATGGCCAGCGACGAAAACGTCTGGGTCTCGCGCCGCCAATCGAGGAAGTTCAGATAGGCGACGGGGGCCCGGTCGAATCCCGGCGCCTTTCCATAAACGGCCACGAGTTGCTCGGAGTGCCAATAAGGCAGCGGGTTGAGCAACACGCCGTTCACGACGGAAAAAAGCGCGGTGTTCGCGCTGATGCCCAGCGCCAAAGTAAGCACAGCAATGGCGGCAAAGCCTGGTGATTTAAGGAACATCCGGACCGCGTACCGTAAGTCTTGCAGCAGTGTTGTCATGGTGCACCTATGTCAAAGGCCGCGGATGAAGGACGCCCCTGGACATTGATCAATGGTTAATGGCCAATGGTCAACGATCAATGGTCAATGCCCCAGTTCAGGCTAACGCCTTTCTCCCAAATCTTACCGCTGATGACGCTGATTACGCTGATGAATCCGGCAGTTTAAGTGCGCGGCACGGAACAGACCTTTTTCTTGAAGCTCATAAGGCCTTTTCTAAAATGTCCGCATTCTTGGCGAGAGAGTTTCCATGGAGCGAGGAGTGTCAGGGTACCGACTTGAAGTCATACCGTAGCGGCTCAACAGCGAAGAATGGGCCCCCACGCTGTCGTGAGACTTCGAAAAAGCAAAACCAAAAAGTTCAAGATCGAAAGCCGGGACACCCGGCAAAACGCAAGGCAACCACGCTGGAACTACGGGCTGGCTATACATTTCTTCTAATGGTGCGAGTGATCGGCCTGCGGGCTGTCGCTGGCAGGTTTGGTAACGTCGGCATTCGTGAGCGGGCCGCACTTGGACAGAAGCGCTGTGGTCAAGCGCCTGCCGGGCGTCCGCGTGGACTGGAATTGCAAAGCCGTGCATGGTTCCGCGGTCTTGCCTGCGCTCAACCAGGCTTCTGCCAGAAGCTCAAAACTCGGCTTCTCGATGAAGGGAGGACCAAACACAAAAGGCAGGTCCTTCTCCTCCGCGGCGGCTTGCTCCAGCAGATGGATGGCCTGGTCCTTCTTGCCCTCGGCATCCAGAATCAGCGCACGAATCTGCTGCTCCTGAATGGACGCGTGATGCCCGGGGGCCTCCACGGGCAAATGATGTTCCTCCAATTGAGCGACGAACTGCTGGTGCGCAGCCTGCATCTGCGCCAGCGCCAGTCGCGCTTTGCTTAAGTCTCCACGATGAATAAAGACCAGCGCGCTGCCGTAAGCATAGGTCAGGTTGGCGGCAGGAAACTCATTGGATGGCAGAGGCCAATCCGCAGCCTCGTCCTGCCAGTCCTGCGAATCAATCAGGTAAGTGACGCGCATGGCAGCAAAGCTGCCGACGGGAAATCTGTCGAGGTCGCTGGCTACGGGACGGTACGTTGCGTCATACGACTTGTCCTGCTGCGCGAGATCGTGGCAGGCCACCAGCAACTGCCGGGCCGCCGCTTTGTTTCCGGTCTGCAGGTATCCGTATTCCAGCCAGGTAGGCCCATGCCCGCAGGCGACAGGCGGAAGTCCGCGGGCCTTGCGTTTGGCGTCGGCAACGTTCAGTGCGCGCAGGTTGGCGGCAATCACCTCGTCCCACATGCCCATGGCGATGAAGATGTGGGAGGTCATGTGCAGAGCGTGTGGCGCGTCCGGCGCCACTTTGGAGTAGAGACGCGCGGCGCGCAATCCCAGCGGCGCATGCACCGGATCGTCATACGCATGAATCAGGTAGTGATTGATTCCGGGATGATTGTGGTGCTCGGAATACATTTCTTCCAGAATCGCCGCCGCCCGCATATACGTGGCCTGATCGCGCTCCCGGTAGAGTCCCATGATCGAGAGCGCGTAAAACGCGCCGGCATCCACGTCGCCGGGCTGATCGCGGTACAGCGCGCCCATCGCGTCGGAATATCGCGCATCGCGTTCTTGCTTGCTGCCGTTCCCAAAGAGCAGTTCCACGGCGTGCAGATAGGCTTTTTCCCGCGCCGTAACGGCCTTGCCGGCCCGCGCTTCCGGCGACGGGCCCAGACGTTCGAGAACACTCCTGGCTCCGGGAAGGTCCAGCTCGCGCCACAGCGGATGGTTCTTGGTCATGGCCTCGCCCCAGTAGGCCATGGCAAAGCCCGGATCCATCTGCTGTGCTTTGCGAAAGCTGTCGGCCGCCGGCCCATATTCGAAATCGTGCAACTGGGCCACGCCCAACTGGAACGGCCCCTGGGCCGCAGCACTCCCCGAATTGGCGAACAAGACCTCTCCAAACCCGCTCTGAGCGCGCGCCGGACGGACAGCGCATGAAACCAAAAAGATGGCCAGACTGAATCTGAGGAAGTTCATAACCGTGCCACTCGCTTGGTGGGCAAGGGCGTTGGTCTGCGGGTTCCGCGTGGCAAGAATGGGCGTTGGTGGCGGTTGTGTAGTCACGATGAGACCATCCTACGCCCTTTTTCACAGAACAAATATGTCCGCCCCATCAAGACGAAGAACGAGGTTTGCATCAGGGCCCGACTTTGAAGGACACCCGTGGTCGACAAGAAAGTTAAACCTCCGATGCTCCAGCCCCGCGGGGCGGAATTAGGGTAGCCCAGTCCGTGCAAGTCCGCCGGGCGAAGCACGACGGATTTGCTAAGGGCTGGGTAACGAAAGGAAAAGCCCTCACCTTGCTGCCGCAGGCTCGCGCGCAGGCGAAGCCGGAGCGCCTTAACAAATGCTTTTTGCCGGTAGCTTGAAGAACGCGAATCTTCATTCACGATCGCCGTTTTCCTCAACGGCCTGTCGGGCATTTTCGATTCTTCCACTGGATCGTCGCGGCAACATCAGTTGCAACAATCTCCTGCTTCTTGGACTTGGGCGAAACAGCGCTATGAATTTGAATGGAGACGTTTTCGTATGTTGAGATCGTTGTCATGCCCCGGCCATCCACTACGATCAGATCGTTGGCGAAATCTTTTGACTTGGGGCCTCGCTCACTAGCCGGCACAAGCTCATCGGCAATTTGATCAATCTGTTCGTGCGAGAAGTCGGGATCGAGTCGGATGACTTCAGGTGAGTAATGCCGTTTTTCCAGCCCGATCTCGCAGACTTGCCCGTCCTCGGCATAACTGGGCATCATGAGAATTCCGGGCCGAACTTCGTAGGCTTCAACAGCTTTGTATTTCGAAAACGGATTGTGCTTATCGTCTTGTGGCTTCGCGACAAGAAGTAGAAGCATGGCGGTGCAAACAAGGCCGGCCAATCTTGACATGCGATTCCTCCTAAAAACCCGCATTGCGAGCATGTTGCAAGAATGCACTCAGCCCATTCCTGATGCAACTGAAGCTAGAACGCGAGACAAAGGGAAATCTTGCGCGTCCATTCGCGACTAATTGTTTCTGCGTTCATCTGCGCAAATCTGCGGCTAAGAGTTTCCCGTTTTTCCCAACGGCACGATCGCCGTTTCTCCGGCCCTGGAAACCGTGCTATGTTTTCGCACATATGAAACGACGTTTTCCGCCGGAGACTCTCGCCGGCTTCGCAGCCACGAAATACCTGTACATACGCGTGGGAGATCATCGCTTGATTCCGATATGGGTCGTAGTCGTCAGCGGTCGCGTGATCGTCCGCTCCTGGAATGACCGGGCGGATGGCTGGTATCGGGCTTTTCGCGCGCAGCCGCGCGGCGCAGTCCGGATCGGCAAGGATGAGATAGATGAGATATCGGTGCGCGCGGTCCGCGTCCGCAGCACACGGCTCAACGATGCTGCCGATGCTGCCTACGGAACAAAGTACACGACGAAAACGAATGCGAAGTACGTTGAAGGGTTTCAAGCACCCAAAACGCAAGGCAACCACGTTGGAACTACTCCCTGAATAAACGACAAACGATAAACGACAAACCAGGCCCGCATTCGTGTTTCTGGCTTTTTACCTCAGTCGGGACCACGCCCCATCGGATTCCAAACGAAATGATGAATTTGTCTTGAATGGCGGTAAAGGTAAAAGGGAAACCGGGGACAGTATTCTGCGCCGGTGTAGTTTATCGACGCTAAACCACCTCCAGGAAGCGTCTGTCCCCAGGTTCCGGCCCCAGGTTTCCCGTCCCCGGTGTCCCCTTCCGGCTCAATAAACCCATTTTGGGTTATTTCGGCCCGAACCCTAGAATTTTCGTAACAGCCATCTAAAGCGGAAAGATGAAAATAACCAGCGCGCAGAAACGAGCCGCAGCTTTCAGAAAGATGCTCGTGGAAGCACGAAAAGAGGCTGGGCTAACGCAGGCTCAGCTCGCGGAGCGACTCCGGCGGCCGCAATCGTACGTTTCCAAGTATGAAAACGGGGAGCGTCGACTCGACGTTTTGGAGTTCAGCGATGTAGCGGAAGAACTGGGAATCGATATCGCTTCATTCCTGAAAACATTCCGTTCAAGAAACAACCGTACTCCCCGGTAATTCCTCGTCCGTTTCCCGATGGCCGCAAATTACTCCGTTAAGCGATTCGAGTGCCAGAAGAAAAAACTAAATCGGCTAAACATCCTGCGTTCGTCAGTTACATGAAGAGAATTGCAGCCCACCCTAACTACGCGGGAATGCCTGACCTCATCAACGCTAAAGGGGATATACAGTGGGAAGCGCCTTCCAATCGGAGCGGCGGACAGTTTAGGGATACTCATCAAAAGCGTCGCGATTGGTGGCGAAGGAAAGCTCAAGAATTGGGGATTGACACTGCGGGGAATCAATGGATATCCAAAACGGCAAAACTTCTGCACCCAACAAAAATTAAGCCGTGTAGCGTCTGCGGGAAAGAAATGGATATTCGGTATGTGTATCCGTCTGAGCGATTACGTGCGCGTGTACGAACGCTCCCTTTTGTGCCTTTTGATTACTTCATGCCAGCCGACGAGGACATATTCAATCTGGTGCGGCGAATGTACGACGATTTTGGTGAACAGCTTACGCCTGCGCTCCGCAGTCTACTCGGAGCTGATGTCCCTGATTCTATAAACAACGAAAGCACGTGGCTTTCCTGGATTGAGCAGGTGCTGGTGCCCTCAGAACCCCGCGTCTTAAGCCCCGGGGTGATGTCCAATGCTCCCGACCGCTTGGATGGATTTCACACACATAATCGCTGCTGTCGGCCGACCGCGGACAAAGGCAGACATGCGGCCAATCTAAAGACATATGTCACGGATCGGCGAGTGTTTGAATATTGGTCGGCAGGAGATTGGATAGCAGCCAATGAGCTGATGGGGAAGATTCGCAGCAAGTTTGGGAGTGTGCCTTGCCCCAATGGGCACAGCGGCCCGTGTACCGCTGATCATATCGGACCCATTTCTCTTGGCTTCTGCCACCGGCCTTCTTTTAGGCTTCTTTGCCACGCTTGTAATAGCGCTAGGAACAACCGAATGACCTTGGCCGATGTCAGACTGCTCATGCGTGACGAAGAAAGTGGAATCAGTGTAATTTCCTGGCACAGTCAGGCACTGTGGAATGCCCGCAAAGGATCTGTAGTCGACGACGAAACCGCTCTGAGACTGAGCAAGCAGCTGCGCGACAACCGTCATGCACTGATGCATGCGCTCAAGGTACTAGCGGACGCAGGCCATTTTGTTTTCCTCGCTTTGTTACTTGAATTGGATCGGGCCGAGTACGAAGTGGATTTTGAGAATCTGCGGATCGAAAATAGCATGACTGTTTTTGATGGTGAGCTTCGGAAGACTCGAACGACGAAGTACTCGGATGAGCAGAAAGTGCGCAGAATCCGCATCGCGTTCGGAGAGCTCTACACCTATCACAACAAGAGAAATCGCAATACTTACCTAATCCAAAGCTCCGAATCGACAAAAGCGCTTGAACAATGCTTGACAGTCCTGTCTAAAAAATCTTTGTTAGTTGCAGAATTGGACCACGAAATAAAAGAGATTCTCGCGTTGCCCGAAAGCGAAGTACTCCTGCGGCGGGTGCTTGAACGGATGGCAGCCATAAAGCCAGAAGCGTTCGCCGAAGCGAGGTGGGCTCTGCAAGCGTTCATGGATATTTCCGGCTCCTTAATCTCCGCCAAATGGGAAGACCACCGTTATGTACGAGCCGAAATTGCTAGTTCAGACGATGTGGAGGACTGAACAGCACCTCCCAAATGATCGTAGAACTCAGCCGCGGTCAACTCGCCACGCATGAAGCGCTGGTACATCGAGGAGGCTCTGAACCGGTAGTCTAAATGGGAACCATCTTGCCCGGCTTTGAGCGCAGGTAGATCGTCCAGTGCCTGCTCAACAGTTACCGGACTATTGCCCAGCAGCCCTCCTTGCAACGGACCCAACGGAACCGAAAAGCTGGCTGGGAATCGCAACCCAACTAGAATTACTCTCCGCCTTCTTTGCGGAACGCCATAACACTCAGCAGCGACTTGGAAAGCGAGCAATCGATCGCATCGCCTCCCGAGTGCCTCCGACAGCTCCTTATAAATCGCTCCCCCTTCCATGTTAGTAAGACCCGTGACGTTCTCAAATAAGAAGGCAGAAGGTTGAAGGGCGTCGACAATCTCACAGTAATCGCGAAAAAGAGAATTTCTATCGTCTTCTCTTGAGCGCTTATTGCCGGCTGTTGAAAATCCTTGGCACGGCGGACCGCCGAGAACTACAAATGGTGTTCCGGGTTCCCGTGCGTTTGTCGCAAGCTCCACTAATCTCCGTTTGACGGCGGGAATGCGTATGTCTCCAGATACGATCCTGGAATGCAGATTTGAGTTAAATGTCTGAAGGGCATAGTCATCAATATCGTTAACTATTGCGCTTCTCCACCCCGCCCACATAAAGCCCAAGGCGAGCCCGCCGGCCCCCGCGAACAAATCCACTGTTAGCCCCGTACGCGAACCGAAACCCTTCGCAAGGGCAAACGCCAGGAGCGGCGGAACGGCATTGCCGATCTGCTTAGCAACACTTGTATTTGGACCACAAAACTTGAAATGATCGGGGAAGCTCTGCAAACGTGCCGCTTCTCGATAAGAAAGCGTTCTGTTCTGGTTCTGGTCGTAATGTAGATGACAACCATTCCCTGGTCGAGTGAAATACGTCGAAACGGTGTATGAGGGAAAATCAGGTTTTAGACGGCCGTAGTACGTTGATCGACTGCCTTCGCCCCGTGCATAGCTCGATTTGATTTGCTTGATCCGCTGAGATGCAACCGTATCCGGAATGTTCTTCCAGTTGCCGCCACACGGCACTGATCTTGCTACCTGGAGATCGAGATCACTCATTGACGCGGCTATGTGATTAGGAATCAACTTAAGTGTCCTCGGTAGCGAGCAGATCATATTCGAGATTACTCAGTTTTGGGAATGCTTTCAATAAGTCTCTGAACCGTCGGATGTCCAGTCCGTAGGCTCTTGCGATTTGACGTTCCAACGATGCTTCCGCTTCGAAGGATGGCGTCCTGAGAACAATTTCTACCGAGTTCACTACGTCATCAAGCAAGCGTGAGTCTTCAAAGACCTGCCATGGTATTGGACATTCCCTAAGAACTCCCAGTGACACGTGGGGAGTATGAAGTTTTGCTCTCAGTTGGACCTCGAACACTAGGCTGTTCAGAACACCCAATAATGCCAGGAGATGCTTCCGCCCACGATAGCGAAAATAGCCTACGCCAAGAGAGTTGCCGGTAACCCAGCCTTTTGGAATGCAGGTCGCTTGCATTCGCCGTTTCTGATTGGGTCTTGATACGTCCCTCCACGCAATCCTTTCCTCCTGTATCGTTGCCGGGATATTCCTTTGTTGCGGAGCCACGAGGGGGGGCACATGGGGCCTGATTGAAAAACGGTCAACTTGACGACCTTTCAAGAATGGAATTCCCTCATGGGAAAAACTTTCCGAAATACGTGTCTCGTCTAACTCTCGACCGAGCCATAGGCCAAAACGCATGTCCCACTCAAGCATTCTCAGGGGCGGGTGAGATTTTTCGAGTGACTCCAATATCTCCGCTTGAGAACTACTGATCACGAAAGAAACCGGCCGGATGCCAGAGACATCAGCTGAAACTAAGCGATTGCCGTCGCGTGTACCGAAAGTTTCGAGAGAGAACTGCTGGGTTGGTCCGCACCCATCGCATATCACCGTCACAAACGGCTGGTCAACGTCATCAAATGCCCGCGATTCCGCGGGAAAATACTGCATCTTCCGTACGTTTACCATCCGAAAGAACTCTCTCCTGAATGGAGCTGATGCTTGATCAGCGAAGATGCTAGCGGGCAGCACAATTCCCATCGATGATCGTGAAGACAATAGCATCGCACAAGCCACTGCACCGGCACGAGCTAAATTTACGGAGGCACCCCCCATGATCTTCTGTTTCTGTGAAGCAGCGCCCGGTAATGACCGATCCAACTGCGATGAATAGCGTCTCAAAGAATCCTTGTAATCCTGCATTGACTCGCTCGAAATTAAATCTCTGGAATCCGGCTTCAGCAATTCCCACGGAGGGTTGGTCAAGATTAGGTCAACGGATCTCGTCTCCTCCATGAATGAACTGAATGTGTCACGCACGTTCGCGTCTACTTTGCCTCTTCGTAATCCAAGACGCTGAAAAGCCGCGCAAACACTTCTCTGTGCAACTTCCACCGCATCGGGGTCGCAGTCCCACAAAAGTATGCGCTCCAGTCTTTTCAAGGATGCGGGTCTGTTCGCACGTGCGTGCCCAAGCCAAGCCAGAACAAATCTTCCATCACCGCAGAACGGGTCAGCAACGGTCCTCGGCTGGATATCTCCGTCAGTGAGCTGCCTCACCATCTCCGCACAGATATTGGGAGGTGTATAAAATCTTCCCGTCAGACGTCGCGTTATGTCCTTACGAGAGCTATTCTCAGCCGCGATCGAAATATGGTTCATGTATTTTGCCAATTGTAGTTTAATAACTGCTTCGTCGGGTGTCTCAGGTTTTCCCGTTGTTTTTCCTCTATCCCACGATAATGGAGAGAAAAAGGTGAGAAAAGGGGAAACCGGGGACAGGAACGTGTGAAAAATTGATTTTTCCAACTTTTAGACTCTTCTAGCTAGGCTGATCGAAAATGTATATCCGGACGCCAAAGATCGCTTGTAGAGCGTTTAATCGCAAAGTTTTTCTGCGTACGAACTCGTCACGTTCCGAAAATCATTTTTTTCACACGTTCCAGGCGGGACGTTCTCAAGGTCGTGTTTCGTGCGCTCCGGTAACTGATGTCTTGACGCCGAGCTTCTTGCAGAGCTGCAGGAAGTCCTTGCGCCTGAACCCCTGGCCGAGAAGCGCCTCTGCCGTTACCCGCGCTTCGGCGGAGCGGCCTGCAAGATCGAGGGCCTTGGCTTGCAGCGAGCGGGGATAGGCATCCATTGCGGGGGCCTTGTCGTAGATCTTCAGTGCACGTGCAAGCAGCGGGTTGGCCTGGTCCGGCTGGCTCTTTTGCAGGTCCAGTTCCGCCAGGAGAACCAGAGCCGCGGCCACGTCGAGGCTCTCCGGCCCGCGCGCGCTTTCATAGATGGAGACCGTGCGACGACCGAGCGCCTCGGCCTGGGCAATCTTGCCTTGATCGCGGTAGATCAACGCCAGATTGTAGAGGCTTTGCGCCAGCCAGGCGTGGTTCGGACCAAGCGCCTTCTCCTGGATGTTCACGGCGCGGAGCAAGAGCGCTTCCGCCTGCGCGTACTTCCGCTCGTCGGTGTAAATCCGCGCGAGGCCGTCCAACCGCAACGCGAGGAACGGATGGTTCGGGCCCAGCACTTTTTCCTGGATGGCGATGGAGCGGAGAAACAGCGGCTCCGCGAGGTCCGCGTTCCCCTGGTCGCGGTAAAGCCCGCCCAGTTGGCTGAGGGCAATGGCCAGGCGTGGATCGTCTGGGCTGACCGTCTTCTCATACGTGGCGATCGCGCGAACGAAGAGGGGCTCCGCCTCCGCATATTTCGCCTGCTTGTACTTGAGATACGCGAGGTCGCCGAGAGTCACCGCGACGTTGACGTCGCCACCAGGCAGCACTTTGTCGTAGATCTTCAGCGCCCGCGTGTGGAGCTGCTCAGCGTCAGCGATCTTCCCCTAGTTCTGGTACACGTCGGCCAGAGTGGAAAGCGTTTGCGCGAGGGCGGGACTCTCGGGCCCGAGCGATTTCTCCTGGATGTCGGCGGCGTTCTGCAGCAGGGGCGCCGATTGGTCTAACTCGCTGCGGAGAAAGTGAATCTCTCCCAATTGAAAGAGGCTCTCCGCCAGGACCGGATCGGCGGGACCCAGTTGCGCGCGCCGGAGGGCGAGGCTGTTCTCGGCCAGGGAGAGCGCCGGCTGGTAGAGACCCAGCGATTCATACGCCTGGGCGAGCGTCAGCTCGAGGCGCGCTTTGACGAGTGGTTGGTCGGTGAGCCGTCCCCCGATATCTTTCGCGGCCCGATCCAGGAGTTCCCGCGCGGTCACTGTTTCCCCACGGCCCTGGCCGGGATCGGAGACGTCAAATACCTTCACCATGAACTCGGACACTTCTTTCGCGGATGCGGCTTCCCGATTCGCGCGCGCGGCTTCTTCCGCGATTCGCTGAGCCTGGAGATGGATCCGCCATGTCTGATAGCTCATGCCCACCGCCACCACGGCGAGCAGCGCTGCCGCCGCCCACACCAGGATCCGGCGTCGCCTCTTTTGCGGTGCGGCCTCAATGCGGTCCAGCCATTCGACGACGTCGACGGCGGTGGGTCGCACTGCGGCGGCTGGACTCTTCAAGCGGTTGATGAGGGCGGTGAGTGCCGGGTCCAGGTCCGTCACCGGGACGGTCTCGCCCTCTCTGGCCTTCGCGAGCTGCTCCTCCGGCGACAGTCCGGGGAGATACGCACTCTTCCCGGTGAATAGCTCCTGCAATACGATCCCGTACGAGTACAGGTCGCTCGCCGTGGTCACTTGCTCCCCCCGTGCCTGCTCGGGACTCATGTACGATAGCGTTCCGACAAGGGCGCCCAGCGCCGTGACATCATATTGGGGCGCGGAAGGTGGGTCCTCGGTCAGGCTCCGCGTAAGGTCCTCGTGCGCGGTCGAAGCTCCCCGCGCCAGCCCGAAGTCGAGCACCTTGACCTCACCCTCCGAGGTCACCATCACGTTGGCAGGTTTGAGGTCGCGGTGGATGATCGCTTTGGCGTGAGTCGCCACCAGCACCTCAGCAAGCTGACGCGCAATGCGCGACTTGAGTCTCGCGTCGGGTCTGGAGGTCATGACCTCTTTCAGGTTCTTGCCATCGATCAGTTCCAGGACCAGAAAGTCCCGGTCCGGCCCCTCCAGGAAGTCGTAGATCTGGCAGATGTGGGGGTGCTTAAGTTGGGAAAAGGCCCGCGCCTCGCGCACGAAGCGGGCCTTGGAGTCCTCGTCGAGGCGGCCTCGCACGGACTTGAGTGCGACCCGGCGCTGGAGCAGCTCATCGAAGCCCACATAAACCGCCCCCATCCCGCCTTCTCCCAGAAGGTCGACGATGCGGAAGTGTCCCACTCGAGTGCCCAGCAGGTCGTGGTCGGTTATGCCCAAGGTCATGAGAGGCACAGAATCGGACAGCAGCGGCCCTCCGGGCGGTTCGATACCCGTTGATGCGGTCCCCTGTATCGCACTTATCTTTTAAGTATCGTGAGCTTTACGGCTATGGTCTTAGCCGAACGATTTATTGGCTAAAAACTACTCCCTGCGGGCGACTACCGTCAAGCAGAATCAAAAAAGACCAAGGTCCGGGTAGCGGCCGCAAGCCCCGGAACTCTTGAGGGATGGCTGGTGTCTTGGTTTCTTAGACACCGATCTTTAAGGAGTTTCCATGGCGATCGCAGTTCGCAAAGAAGGCACCCAGGTTAATTCCACGATCAACGTTACACCGATGGTGGATGTAATGTTGGTGTTGTTGATCATCTTTATGGTGATTACTCCGTTGCTGCGACCCGGCCCAAAAATTCAGCTTGCGCAGGCAATCAACCCGCTGCAGATGCCCGACGCGGACAAAGAGGGCGCCCTGTTGGTCGCGATCAACAGAGACGGGCAGCTGTTTCTGGGCAATCAAAAGATCAGCCCAACAGACCTGACGCAGAAGATTCGAGATCGCATCGCCGGCGGCACCAATAGAACGGCGTTCGTGAAAGCCGATGCGCGCTGTCACTTGAGCGCTGTAGCGGAAGTGGTGGACAGCGTGCGCTCCGCCGGCGTGAGCGAACTGGGCTTGCTCACGGAGCGAAGAAGACAGTAGCGGCGGGCGGCCGGCCCCTCCCGGTTTTTCTCCGCACCGCGAGATTCGAGGGGGGCGGGTTCTCGAGAATGGCTCGTCTGCACGGAGTAAAAATCGCTGTCATACAGCGGCTTGCGGTAAAGTATTGATTGAGAGAAGAAATACGTCGCTTCTAAAGCGGAACGGAAGCATAGTCGTGGCTGCGACCCGAAAACCAAAATCCCGGACAAAACATCAAACCGGGTAGGAGAAAGAAACAATGAAATCACGCCTTGCATTGCTGCTTACGCTCACCATGGTTCTGGGGCAGATCCGCATGCTCGGACAGCCCGATACCTGGACCGATCCGGCCACGAAGCTTATGTGGGCGGGTCAGGACAACGGGAGCGATGTGGATTGGAACTCGGCGGTCAATTACTGCAAGACTTTGCGTTTGGGCGGTCACGCGAACTGGCGTCTGGCGACGATCGATGAGTTGGAAGGCATCTACGACCCAACACAGGACGTGAATGGCTACCACATCAAGGGTGGCATTAGAGTGTCCGACGTTGTGTGGAGCAGTTCCGACAGATTGTTTGGCGAGGCCTGGGGCTTCAACTTCAAGGATGGGCAGCGGACTTCCAACCCTACGGACTTTGACTTCCGCAGTCGTGCGGTGTGTGTACGCCGTTCCTGAGAGACGAAGCAATTGGCAAATAGCAAATGGCCGGAGCGCAGTACGACCGGCATGGGCAGAAACACCTCGAATCGGCATCGTGGAGTAGGCATCCTCGGGATTTCCTTCGGCTTACACCTCGAGGACAGGCTCTTCGGCTTGCACCTCAGGACAGGCATTTCGACGCGCTCTCGCTCTCCCGCTACGGCCACTCCAACACGCCAAAATCGGGCGTGTCGGTGACCCCGGCTTTGCGGGATCGTTCGTGCTTGCTCACGATGACAGCTCTCAAGACGACAGCCTTAGAACTGCGTGGATCATTTTTCCGTTCCATTTTGGGAAAATGGATCGCCGGATTGATTTGCGCAATGTTGTGATAACATCGCGGGCCATCGAGGATGGGTGA
Source organism: Acidobacteriaceae bacterium (assembly GCA_003140235.1). Taxonomy (GTDB): domain Bacteria; phylum Acidobacteriota; class Terriglobia; order Terriglobales; family Acidobacteriaceae; genus Angelobacter. The sequence goes on along the minus strand of PLJN01000147.1, from coordinate 3,416 downwards.
CTTTGGGGCCACTCGTCTGGTTTCGCATGTTGTACGCGCAGGAGATGATCCGGTGAGGCTATCCATGATTCGTTGTCTGGCTTCGGCGACCCTTTGCTTTCTGGTGATGGTTTCGCTGGGCGCCGCGCAAACCACTCCCAGCAGTCCCGCTCCGCCGGTAAAAAGTGATCCGCCGCCGCCCGTAGTGGTCGAGCATAATGATTACCGGGCCACCACCACACAGCAAAGCGAGCTCGACCGGCCCATCACCGTGGCCCTCAAGGGACTGAGGGAGTGGACAGCGAAAAATCCGGACAGCCATCCTCGCGATCTGCGGCTCTATCTGGCAGGCCATAAGCTCACGAAGTGCAGTCCGACTCTGACCTCCCTCGAGCAGGAATACCTCCGCTTTCATCTGGAAATTGACCCGGACGATCGCGACGCCTGGGTGCAGATTCTGTACGACGCGCGTAACGAACCGGACCACAAGCTGCCCTTGAGCATCGGGTGGAAAGACAACATGCAGGTGTTTAACTCCAATGTGGAGCTGGCACTGAAGGTGTACCCGCACTACACCGCTTATATTCTCGGATTGCTGGTGGTGCTTCTGGTCGCCACCCTGTTGCTGAGTATCCGCACCAATCTGCTGCGCGACGGCACCGACCAGCCGCCCGCTCCCGCCCGCTTGCCCTACAACCTGGGAAAAGTGCAAATGGCATTTTGGTTTTACCTGGTGATTACGGCCTACCTTTACGTGTGGCTCGTCACTGGCGAGTACGATACGGTAACAACCTCCGTGCTGGCGTTAATCGGTATCAGCGCCGGGACAGGCGCGGCCGCTCTCTATCTGGACAAGCAAAAAATTGACGCGGTCCTCACACAACGGGCCACGCTGGAGACCCAGCAAACGGCCTTGCTCTCGCGCATCAAGGAACTAAGCACCGCCGCACCCGAGCCGGGATCGCTGCTGGACCAGGAATTGCAGCAAAAAAAGAACAGCCTGGCCGAAGTGCAGGCCCAACTGGCGCATGCTCCCACACCGCCGCCACCGGCGGTCACCAAAGGGTTCCTGAAAGACCTTTTGAGCGACGGCGAGGGCGTCGGCTTTCACCGCTTCCAGATGGTAGTGTGGACGCTGGTGTTCGGGATCATTTTCGTCCGCAGCGTGTATCGCGACCTGGCCATGCCCAACTTCGATACGTCCTTGCTGGGACTGATGGGGCTCAGTTCCGGGACGTACATCGGCTTCAAATTCCCCGAGAAACTCAAATAGCAGGCATGCCCTGACAGTCAATCAACATGCCAGGAAACGCTGGAATCTCCCCTGTATTTTTCCCTGTTAACGAGAATTTGGGAGCGAGATTTTTTCCTGTTTGGCGGGAAATCTGGTAATCGGAAACCCGCAGCCGAGGGCGGCTGCGCTCCACTATCTACAGCAAAATCTCCATGCCTTCCGACGCGGCCCGGACTCTCTGGTAGTGTTCCCGCGCTTTGGCGACTACGGAGTCAATGCATTCGTCGGTATGGTCGGGGTCGTGGTGGAACAGGATCAGCTCCTTGGCTCCGCTTTCCATGACTACGTTGACGGCTTCGCGCCAGTGGCTGTGGCCCCAGCCGCGTCTATCGGCTTCGTATTCTTCGGGGAGATATTGGGCGTCGTAGATCAGCACGTCGGCGCCTTCGGCCAGCTTGCGGACGTTTTTGTCGAACTGCGGATGTCCGGGTTCATTGTCCGTGGCGTAGACGAAAACTTTGTCTTTGGTCTCCAGTCGGAAACCGAGACAGCCTTGCGGATGATTCAGCCACATCGAAGTAACGGTGCATTGGTCGAATTCCACGCGGCCTTCGTTGATGTCGTAAAACTTGCGCTGGGCCGCCATTTCGTTCATGTCCACGGGAAAGTACGGGTCGGACATTTGCTCTTCAATCGCGCGTTGCGGTCCGCGCGTGCGGTTGGACGAGTGAAAAATAAACGAGCTGTCCTTGCCGGAATAGAGCGGAGTAAAAAACGGGATGCCCTGAATATGGTCCCAGTGAAAGTGCGACAAAAAAATGTGGGCGGAGATGGGAGCACCGTTGCTTTCCTGAATCAGCTGCTTGCCCAGGTTACGGAAGCCGGTGCCGCAGTCGAAGACGTAGATTTGCCCACCGATACGCACCTCCACGCAAGAGGTGTTGCCGCCGTATCGCAAGTTCTCTGCCTGTGGGGTCGGGGTAGAGCCACGAACACCCCAGAACCTAACTAACATCCGACATCACCTGTGCATGGCAAGCCATGCGGCGCGTAGAGGAAATGCGCGTTTTTCCTGCAAAACAGCATCTCCGAAACCAAATTGCAACACAAGGGGGGATCCAGAGAAATTTGGTGAAGTATAGTCCAACCGGGGGCTATTTGGTCAATGTTTCCGCAGGGCAAAGATAACTAAGGATATACGCGGAACGGCCGGGTTGGGCTCTGCCTGTCGGGTCCGCCCGGGAACAGGGTAATCAAGTAAGATAATTTCCCATGCATTTTCCCGACTTCAAAGAGTTTTCCCGGCTGGCGCAGAAAGCCACGCTGGTTCCCGTGGCCAAGACGGTGGCCGCCGATTTGCGTACCCCGGTTTCCGCGTTTTTGAGCGTGGCGGCGCAGGAGCCGAACGCGTTTCTGCTGGAGTCCGTGGAGGGCGGAGAGAACGTGGGCCGATACACGTTCCTTGGCGCGCGGCCTTACATGGTGGTGCGCGCCCATGGGGATGTGATTACGATCGAGAAAAACGGCCGCAAGCAGGAAATTCGTGGCGGCATTTTTACCACGCTGGACCAGCTCTTGCGGGAACACACGCCGGCCCATGTTCCCGGACTGCCTCCTTTCACCGCGGGCGCGGTCGGCTTTTTCGCCCATGACGCGGTCCGTCAACTGGAAAAACTGCCCAGCCTGGCGAAAGATGATTTGCACGTTCCCGATTGCGTGCTGATGTTCTTTGACCGTCTTCTGGCCTTCGACCACGTTCGGCACGAGATTTACATCATTGCTACGGCGGACGTCAGAAAACAATCTCCGCGGAAAGCCTACGATCAGGCGCTGCGGGACATTGAGCAAATCGAGAAGCAGCTTACAACTCCGCTGCCTAGAAAGTATTTGCGTCGAGTCACGCCGGTTCGGAGCAAGTTGAAAGTCAATATTTCTGTCACCAAGAAACATTTCTTGCAGACGGTCGACAAGATCAAAAACTATATCTTGGCCGGCGACGTTTTTCAGGCTGTGCCGTCGCTGCGTCTGGACATGGAGCCGGGCGTGGAGCCGTTCAACATCTACCGTGCACTGCGGCGGGTGAACCCTTCGCCTTACATGTATTTTTTGCGCATGGGAGAAATGACCGTGTTGGGCTCGTCTCCGGAAATGCTGGTGCGCGTGACTGGACGCCAGCTCGAATACCGTCCCATCGCCGGAACGC
>PLJN01000199.1 GCA_003140235.1 Acidobacteriaceae bacterium | reverse complement strand
GACGAGGCGCACCGCAGCCAGTACGATTTCATCGACGGCTACGCGCGGCATCTGCGCGACGCGCTGCCCAACGCCTCGTTCATCGGCTTTACCGGGACGCCGATTGAAGGCGACGACCGTAGCACTCCGGCGGTGTTTGGCGACTACATTGACATTTATGATATCCAGCAGGCGGTAGAAGACGAAGTCACAGTCCGCATCTACTACGAAGGCCGCTTGGCCAAGCTGGAGCTAAAGCCGGAAGAACGCCCCAAGATCGATCCTGACTTTGAAGAAGCCACCGAAGGCGAAGAGGTCGAGAAAAAAGAACGGCTCAAGACTAAGTGGGCGCGCATGGAAGCTATGGTCGGCACACCGCATCGGATCGAGTTAGTTGCCCAAGATTTGGTTAAGCATTTCGAAAACCGGCAAATTGCCAATGAAGGCAAGGCCATGATCGTGGCCATGAGCCGTCGCATCTGCGCCGAACTATACGCGGCCATTATCAGGCTGCGCCCTGACTGGCACCACGACGATGACGACAAAGGCCTGATCAAAGTAGTGATGACCGGCTCTGCGGCCGATGACCCGAAGCTCCAGCCGCACATCCGCAACAAGGTGCGCCGCGAAGCCCTGGCCAAGCGCTTTAAAGCCCCAAGCGATCCTATGAAGCTGGTTATCGTCCGCGACATGTGGCTCACTGGCTTTGACGTGCCCTGTCTCCACACGATGTATGCCGACAAGCCGATGCAGGGCCACGGCCTGATGCAGGCGATTGCCCGCGTGAACCGTGTGTTCGGCGAGAAGCAAGGCGGCTTGGTGGTCGATTACCTGGGATTGGCCGACCAACTCAAGAAGGCCATGGCCAACTACACGCAAGCCGGTGGCAAGGGCCAGCCCACGTTTGATCAAGAGGCCGCTGTCCGGAAGATGCTGGAGCATTTTGACGTGGTCTCCAGCATGTTCCACGGTTTTGATTACTCGAAATACCTTACCGGAAAACCAACCGAGCAGGTCAGAGTAGTTCCAAATGCGATGGAACATATCCTCGCTCAGGAGAACGGCAAGGCACGCTACATGCCTGCCGTCGCCGCGCTCTCGCGCGGCTTTGCGCTTTCCGTGCCGCATGAGAGAGCGCTGGCGGTCCGTGATCAAGTCGGTTTTTTCCAGACCATAAGGGCCGCTCTGGCGAAGCACACGACGGACGACCACAAAGCCCCGGAAATGCTGGACGTAGCTGTGCGACAAATCGTTTCGCGTGCCGTGGCGTCGGACGAAGTCATCGATATCTTTACCGCTGCCGGGTTGCAAACACCTGACATCTCGATCTTGTCCGACGCGTTCCTGGAAGAAGTCAAGCGATTGCCGCAGAAAAACCTGGCGATTGAAGCCCTGCGCAAACTCCTGAATGACCAGATCAAGACCCAGTCGAAAAAGAACCTGATCCAGTCGCGCTTGTTTTCTGACATGCTGCAAAAGACGATCCAGAAATACCAGAACCGGTCTTTGGATACAGCCGAGATTATTGCCGAGTTGGTCAACATGGCTAAGAACCTGCGGGAGGCCAATGCCCGAGGCGACAAGCTCAAGATGAGCGAAGAAGAAATAGCTTTTTACGATGCGCTGGAAGTGAATGACAGCGCCGTAAAGGTTCTGGGAGATGAAACGCTCCGGCAGATTGCGATGGAGTTAGTGGAGACGGTTCGGCGCAACGCAACGATTGATTGGACAGTGAAGGAAAGTGTCCGCGCGCGAATGCGGACAATGGTGAAGCGCATTCTCCGCGCACACGGATACCCGCCAGACAAACAAGAACAAGCAACGTTGACAGTCCTTGCCCAAGCGGAATTGCTGGGCAAGGACTGGGCGGCTTAAGGATTCTTGTCGCTGCGCGCTTGCGCGCTACGCTCCGGCTTGCGGCGCAAGGTGTGAAGGCTTTTCTTTCGTTTACCCAGCCTTTAGCAAGTCCGCCGTGCGAAGCGCCCGGCGGGCTTGCACAGACTTCGTTTCGCCTTCGGCTCAGTCCGGGATGAATCGAGGCAAAGCAGCAATTAGCACTTAGTAATGAGCCGTTAGCCGGAGAAGAAGCACTTAGCAATCAGCAATCAGCACTCAGCTTATGGGTCATCAGGCGGCCGCATTCCGGAGGAATTGGAGAGTTTTCTTATTGTCTTTGAGGTGATGCTGGGCGCCTGAAATCTCGCTCCGGCGAATGACTCCGCGCTCCAGTCCTTCACGTAGCGCGGTCCGCAGCGTTGCAGATGGAATATGGCCGGCGGCCAGGAGATCGAGAATCGTCCGGAGAGGCTTGGTGAGGCGCACTCCATGCACCAGTTCAGTGTCGCTTTCGGGGAGATCGCCGTAGTGCAGCACGAGTGGTGTCGGAATCTCGCTGTTTCGCCGAAAGTTCCTGGGGACGGTCATGTGGAGCTTTGCCGGCATTAGATCGCTTAGATCATGTATGCTCAGTGCCGTTTCGAAGCTGTAGATTCCCTGAGTCGCGCCAGCCCGGTTCTTAGACCAGAGTGACCAGAGCATCAGATCAGGCCGGCCGTTTTGAGGGAAGTTGGCAAGACGGTAGATTCCCCGGTGCTCGCGGACCCAGTTTCCCGCTCCCACGTGATAGGGATGCGTGTTCTCCGCATATCCAGCGGCTTTGGCCTGCTTCGTGGTGAAGAAGCCCTGCTGGGTCTCCACCACCTCGTACAGCCGGCGAGCCGCCTCTTTGCGCCCTTTGGCCATGCACAATACTACAACTATTTTGGGGTGTTGTGTGGGGTGAGGTCTAGCCGTTGGCCGGAGAAAAAGCACTTAGCATTCAGCACTCAGCAATCAGCCAAACCCAACACCAAAACCAACACCAACATCCAACCCAAAACCAGCGGGCGGGTTATCCCGTGCCACCGGACCTTTTGTTGCGCAGAGGCTCGGTCCCCGCGTTTACGATGTTGAAACGTTATTAAAGGATAACTCGTTAACCTTTAATAATTAATTCGAGCGGAAGAGAAGCAATTAGCACTTGGCAATTAGCCGGAGAAGAAGCACTTGGCACTCAGCAATCAGCACTCAGCCAAAGCGGTGGACAACCAACAGCAAAACCCGGAACACCGGCGAGGGCGCTCCTTCGGCCTTACCTCAGGACAGGCTTTGCCATACGGGCTAGTCGTGGTCCTGATAAATCCATGTGTTGTAATCTAGTACCACATTTGTGGTAGAATCATACCACATGCTCAACCTTCGCTCCAAAGCGCGCCAGCAACTGCTCTCCTATTACTTCACGAACCCGACGGCCCGTCATCATCTGCGGGACCTGGCGGAGCGGCTAAGCATCGATCCTTCTAACCTGTCGAAAGAGTTGGGACGCCTGGAGCGGGAGGGTTTATTTCGATCAGAAGTGAGTGGCCGGCAAAAGTATTTTCAGCTCAATCGTGAATATCCGCTTTTTGATGAAGTGCGCAAGATCGTTGGGAAAACTATAGGTGCGGCGCCCCTGATCACACAAACCCTCAAGAAGATTGAGGAAATAGACGAGGCTTATTTGTACGGTTCGTTTGCGCGTAATCAGCAGGACACCGCCAGCGATATCGACGTGCTGGTGATTGGCGCTCCTCGTGAGGAAGTCTTAGCGCAAGCCATGCGCCGGCTCGAGCGGCAACTCGGGCGCGAAATCAACTACACCGTTCTAACGCCCATGGAATTCGAGTCGCGCCGCGCCCGGAGGGATGCTTTTCTCGACAACGTCTGGCACAATAAGCGTGTTTCACTCCTAGATCGAAGAGCGAAATGAAGAAACTGACCCCACGCCGTTGACTGGGCGCAAATTGAACGCTTCCTCACGAGCGCGGACAAGAAGCTCGCCTCGGCCCACAGAATCCTCGCCTTTGACGAGGAAGCTTGTCTTCAACAAGCCTACGAAGCAATGCTCAAAGCTTCCCTCGGCTTCATGTTCAGCCATGGATTTCGTGCGAGAAGTCAGCCTGGACACCACATCGCCATCATCGATTTTGTGCGGTCCCGCATCGGCCAGAAACACGCCGGTCTGCTGGTTGTCTTTGATCGTCTCCGCCGGAAGCGGAACTTGGCTCTTTATGATGACACCGGGTTTGTTTCTCGCCATGATGCCGAGCAAGCGCTCCAATCCGCCGGTGACTACTTGAACGTGGTCCGCGCTGATATCGCAGGCCGAAAGCCTTGAATCAGTCCGGTATTTCGATTGAGAAATGCGAAAGAGCACAGCCGAAAATGCAGTACGTGGTAATTAGCGAAAAAAGCAATTAGCAATTGGCAATTGGCAATAAGCCGGAAGAGAAGCAATTAGCAATGGCACTTAGCACTTAGCAAAAACCGAAACCAACACCAACACCCACCCAAAACCAGTGCGCAGGTCACCTTGCGCCACGGGATCTGTTGGCGCGCAGAGGCTCGGTCCCCGCGTTTACGATGTTGAAATTAGTCCTTAGCCAAACCAAACACCAACACCAACACCCAACCAACAGCAAAACCCGGAACACCGGCGGGGGCGCTCCTTCGGCCTTACCTCAGGACAGGCTTTGCCATACGGGCATGGTTTGCCAACGGGCATGGCCTTCCACACGGGATGGGCCGCTCTGGATAGCCGGTGGGCCAGTGCCCGGAATCGCGCGGCATCCGAAAAAGCCAACGCAACTCGTTTCCGAGTACCGGGTTTAATTGTAAAGAAAAGAACAATCAACAAATCGATCAGGTGCGGGTATCTGAGCCGGATTGCTCATGCAACCTCATTGAGCGCTTTTATCATCTATAGGCAAGGCGATTCCTTAGGGACGGCCGCATGCGAACGGCTTATTGAGGTTCGCCGGTTACCTCGTCCCTTTTATCTTTGATTTGTATCCGTATCCGTTTTCGCATTTGATTCGACATCGACTCTTCAGGAGGATTCACCCGTAATGAAACGTCTGACGCTGGTCTCTATTACTCTTGCTCTCATAGTTGCTTTGGCCGGTTGTGGTGGTGGCGGTGGTACTACGTTCGGCGGGCCGCCCGCGGGCGGCTTTACCAACGCCAACTTCACCGGCACTTATTCGTTCACCGTGGTTGGATCCAACCAGGGTGGTTTCTTTACCATCGCCGGGAGTGTTACAGCCAACGGCAGCGGTACCATCACCAGCGGCACGGTAGACATCAACAGCCCGGGCACCGTGGGTGCGGTGGCGAATGTTGCGGCCAGCGGCACTTACTCCGTGAAAGCCGATGGACGCGCTACAGCCAACCTGGTTACGTCCTCGGGCACGTTCAATTTTGATTTTGTGATTCTTAGCGCCCAGCGGGCCCTGGTGTCGCGTTTTGACGGCAACGCCAGCGCCAGCGGAAGCCTGGACCTGCAGACTGCGTCGGCATTCAACCTGGCTACTCTGGCCGGGACCTTTGCCTACAATCTCAGCGGCGTGGATGGCCCGGTGCAGAACACAGAGGTTTCAGGTGGCGTGTTTACCGTGGATGCCGCTGGTGACATCACGGCCGGCGTCCAGGACACGAATGACAACGGCGGGTTGAGCACCAATGCCGCCCTGACCGCGACCCCACTGACCATGAGTGCGCCGGTAAACGGACGTGGCACCCTGGCGATCACCACCGCCGCGGATGGCACGCGGCATTTTGCCTACTACGTGATCAGCGCCAATCAGATTCGGCTGATTGAGACCGACAACGGCCCCGTCCTTACTGGCGACGCGTTCCGCCAGACCAGCACGACCGTATCCGGCTCGTTCGCCTTCACGGCGTCGGGCACGAGCACGCATGGTGCGTTTGCCGTGGGCGGGATTCTTAACACCAATGGCTCAGGCAGCATTCTTTCCACCAGCATGGCAGACTCCAACAATGGTGGCACGCTCCTTACGAATGTAGCTTTGACCGGCACCTATACTGTCGCCGCAAGCGGCCGCGGCACCATGGTGCTGAATGGCGTGACCAACTTTGCCATTTATCCATCCTCCGGCGGTCTCCAAATGGTGGAGATTGACGCCGCCACCATCACCAACGGTACGGCCTTTCAGCAGAGTGGCACGTTTACGAACGGCACGATTACGGGCAAGTATGGAGCGAATACCACCGGCCTTATATCTCCGACAGTTGAATTTGACGACATCGCGCAGTTCACCGCCGATGGCGCCGGCCATTACACCGGTAATCTGGATTTGAACGACGGCGGACTGCTGAGTGTTGGGCTGGCCTTGAACGGCAGCTACACTCTGAGCGCCACCGGACGCGCCACCGGGACCATGGTCAGCTCCTTCGGCACGCAGAACGTGATTTATTACGCAGTCAACGGCACGCACATTCTGTATATAGAGATAGACACCAACACGGTTGCTGTGGGAGACATTGAACAGCAGCCGTAAGAACAAACTCCGCGCTCAGCCGGCGGCAGATCGAACGTTGAAAGAATTACTTCGACACTGCTGCCGGCTGGGCGTTCCAGGCTAATTGATTGGCCCCCGCAAACGCGCCCGACTCATGATTCCTGTATGACTTTGCTCTTCGGTTGGAGGATAATGAACGCGGGAAATCTGGCAGCGATGAAGCGCCTTCTAGTGGTTTTCACTCTCGTCTTAATAGTTGCTTTGGCCGGTTGTGGCGGTGGCAGCAGCGGCTCTAATCAATTTGGGGGGCCTCCGGGAGCTGGCTTTACCAATGCCAGTTTCAGCGGCGCCTACGCTTTCAAGATTACGGCAACTAACGCGGGCGGATTCTTTACTATCGCCGGCACTCTACAAGCCAATGGCAACGGTGCCATTACCAGCGGCACGATGGACATTAACAGCCCAGGCACGACAGGCGTGCAGACCAATGTGTCCGTCAGTGGTGGCTACACTGTCATGTCTGATGGACGGGGCTCAGTCAGCTTGTTGTCGTCGGTGGGGGCAGTCAACTTTTCTCTTGTGATGCTATCCGCCCAGCGCGCTTTGGTGATTCGTCTTGACGCCGGCGAGAGCGCCAGCGGGAGCCTTGACTTGCAGACTACGTCGGCATTCAGCCTGACCGCGGTGGCGGGTAACTTTGCGTTCAACTTTGATGGAGTGGATGGTCCGGTGCAACATCCGGAAGTGTCAGCAGGTGTATTTACCGTGGACACCGCCGGTGACATCACCGCTGGCGTCCAGGACACCAATCATAACGGCGTGTTGAGCACGAATGCCCCGATGACCATCGGCCCGCTGGCTATGAGCGCGCCCGTCAATGGGCGTGGCACGCTGGCGCTTACCACGTTAGCCGATGGTACGCGCCACTTTATCTATTATGTGATCAGCGCCAATCAAATCAGGCTGCTGGGGACCGATAGTGCTCCAGTGCTGTCCGGGGACGCGTTCCGCCAGACCAGCACGACTGTGTCCGGCTCGTTCGCATTCACTCTTTCCGGCACGAGCACCGGCGGGCCGTTTGTCGCGGGAGGAATTATCAACACCGACGGTGCAGGCAACGTGCTCGTCACCAGCGTGGAAGACACGAACAACGGCGGCGTTGTTGTCCAGAGTACTGCAGTGAGTGGACCGTACGCTGTTGCCGTAACCGGCCGCGGCACCATGACCCTGAACGGCACCATCCATTTTGCAATTTATCCGTCCAGCGCCGGCCTGCAGATGGTGCAGATTGACACCACCACGATTGCCGGCGGCACGGCCTTTCAGCAAAGCGGGACGTTTTCCAACAGCACTGTGAATGGCCGTTATGGAATGAACAACACAGGCATCGCCTTAAACGGCCCGCCAACTCAATTCGATGACGTTGCGCAGTTCACGGCTGATGGCGCCGGGAACTATACCGGCAACCTGGATGTGAACCGGATCGGGCTGCCACACCTTGGACTGGCCATGACCGGCACTTATGCTCTGAGCGCCAACGGACGCGGAGCCGGAACCCTGACTGGCGTCTTCAACCCGAGACAGAACCTGATGTACTACGCGGCCAGCGGCACGCACGTCCTGTTCATCGAAATAGACTTGCTGGGGGCGACCGTGGGAGACATTGAGCAGCAGCAATAAAAAATAAATCCCGTGTTCAGCCGGCAGCAGATCGGACTTTGAAGAAATTACTTCGACTCTGCTCCCGGCTGGCCGGACGTTCCGGGCTGGGTAATTTTGAAATTCTCTTTCTTCTTGCTTTCGGCAACCATGCGGCGCACATCGGCCAGAAGTTTTTGCGCGTCGTAAACGATTCCATCCTTGATGGTGTACCGGACACCACCGGCGCGCACGACTTCATTGGCGTCCGTCAGTTTGATTGTGCCCGTGCCATACAAGCTGCCGATATTGGCCAGCGGATTCTCTTGCACCACCACCAGGTCCGCAAGCTTGCCCGGCTCTATTGTGCCGAGCTGATCGGCGACGCCTAGCAACTCCGCTCCATTCAAGGTGGCGGCGCGAAATACTTCCAGCGGATGAAATCCCGCTTCGCGCAGCAGCTCCAGCTCGCGTATATAGCCGAACCCGTACAGGCTGTAGATAAAGCCGGCGTCTTCGCCCGTGGTCACGCGTCCGCCGTGGTTCTTGTAGTCGTTGATGAATTCCATCCAACGCTGGTAATTGTGCCGCCAGGCGACTTCATCTTCGGTGGTCCAGTGATACCAGTACGCGCCGTGATTTGTGCGGCTCGGCGCAAAAAACTTCCAAAGGTCCGGCATGGTGTAGTCCTCATGCCATTCGGCGCGCCTTGTCCGCATGAGATCGCGGTTGGCTTCGTAAATGGTGAACGTTGGATCAAGGGTGAAGTTGAGCTTGATCAGCTCGTCCCGCACACTGTTCCACTTTGCGCTACCGGGCCTGGCTCCTTGCAACCATAGTCTTCCGGCGTAGCCAAAACGCTGGTCCTCATTCGCGTAGTTGTAATCGAGGGGGAAGTCCTGCACCGTGCGGTCATCGAACAATGATTCCGGAAGACCGTACCAATGCTCCAGCGAAGTCAGTCCCCAGCGAGCGGTGTCCAGAGCATTGGCGCGTGCGACATATTGCTGGCTCAGGTGCGCGGCGCTTCGCAAACCACGTTTCTTTGCTTCGTCGAGGGCTGCCTGGAACTGGTCTGGAGGAAGACCAGTGAACTTGATGCCATCAACCCCGCGGTCCGCCAGCATGTCGATTTGTTTTCGCGCCTCGGTGGCGTCAAGGATCGGGCCTTTTTGGTCGCTTGAGAAATGGCAATACGCTTTGATTCGGGGCGCTGTGATTTCATTCTTCGCGCTGCGCTCGCGCTCTTGCAGGACCCAATCGACGCCGTTCTGGCACCACACTTCACGGATGGTCGTGATGCCATGTCCCATCCAGAGTTTGTAAACGTACTCCGCGGGAATGCTGGTGACGGGACCGATATGCGTGTGCGCATTGATGAAACCGGGAAGCACATACATGCCGTCCAGATTCATTTCACGATCGCCGGGTCTGACTTTTGCCGGTGTTTTGGAACCAGCGGCGGCAGGCTGAATCCCGACAATGCGGTTCTTTTCGATGACAATGTCGACCGGCCCAACCGGCGGAGCTCCCGTGCCGTCAATCAGTGTGACGTTGCGCAGGGTCAAACGAGAATAGGGCCCTTCGCCTTCCGCGCGCGGCGGCGCTTTTTGCATGGGCTTCGGCGCATCTTCTTTTTGTTTTTGTGTTTGGCCAAATGCGGCAACTGCGCCGGAGGCTACAAACATGGTCCCTGCCACAAGCAGGGAAGCAGCACGTTTCAATTTCATGCCTGGAATGGTAGCAAATTCACTTCGGCCGGACCCATCGCAGTCCCTTCGGCGTTCCTATCCGTAGGTCGGCTTCTGAGGCCAACCGGAAGGCGAGTCCTCAAAGTCCTGCTGCCGCCCGTAGGGTGTCGTGTCCAGGAGGCGGTAGGTGTCGGTGAGGGATTCGGTGCCGCGCGCGTATGCTGAGTACGTGTGAAAAAGGTCGTCCTCGAGTTGGAAGAAGACACTTAGGCCGTGTTCCTCGCCTTCGAGAAGGACCGAGTGGCCTTTCGCTGTTTCCATCTCTGCCTTGTTCCGATAGTTGTATTCGGCGGGTGTGACCTTGGAGTCAAGCGTCACGTGAAAATCGTAATTGAAATCGCTGCCAAATGAGGAAACCCACTTGATGCTCCATCCCTTGAGCGCTTTATAGGCGTCGAGCTTCGCCAGCGGGGCCCGAGACACCACCACGAAAGTCGTGTCGCGCTTGTTCAGCAGGGACAGATCGCCCAATGCGTCCACCAAACCCGTGCAGCCTGGGCACCCCTTGTCCCATGTGGGATCGAACATGAAGTGATAGACGATGAGTTGCTGGCGATCTTCAAAGAGGTCTCTAAGACTTTGCTTGCCAGTCGGGCCGTCGAAAAGATACTCCTTTTCGATCTTCACCATGGGAAGGCGGCGTCGCTCGGCATTGATACGGTCGTAGTGCCTGGTGAGCTCTTTTTCATCCGCCAGAAGTCTCTTCCGCTCGGCGATCCACTGCTCTCGCGAAACGATTGGAGGATGTGGGATTGTGCTTGTTGCCATGGGGTGTCCTTAGATTCACGATCCAGAATGGATCCAGTGGCGAGAGAAAAAAGACGGGACCCGGGATGATCACCTTCCACCAGAAAGTGATCATCCCGGGCCTGTCGGTTAATGCAGCTTACTTGTCTTCGTGAGCTTCTTGCACTCTGGCTTTGTGGGCCGCGCGGGCAACCGCCGCCATGAAATCTCTGGCGATAGCGGGCGTGGCTACTCTGCCTTGCAATACGGACTTGAAGCTGGCATCGCGGCCGTAGATGGAAATTGTGGAATCGCTGTCCTGCTCAACCACTGCGCCTTCCAGGGTGATGCCGGCAAACGCGCCTTTGGAGCGCGAGTACGTGAGCATCTCAGTATTCATTTTCCAATCGGTGCCTGCCGAAGCATGGCGGCCGACTGGTCCGGCTGCTGCCGAGCCTTCTCCGCTGAGCTGGAACTTGCTGGAGAGCAGGTGTTCCATTCCGCGGTCATTCATGATCAGCATGATCAGGTCGACGCCTTCCACACCAATCTGCAGGCCCCAGCTTCCGCCGCCGATGGAGATGAAAGCCGGTGCGCTCCAGCCTTCTGCTGTGCGGCACGTTGCCACGCCGCGGCCATGTTTACCGCCGAAGATGAAGCCGCCCTTGACCAAGTGCGGGACCACGGCAATGCATTTGGCGTTGGAAAGGACTTCTTCCGGGATCCCTTTGTCCGGCTCGTTGGTCATCTGGCGCAGTACGTCAGACGCCATCTCCAGACGCTTGGTTTCATCCTGCTTCTGCTCGCCGGCAAAAGCGAAAGTGCTTAAACAGGCCATTAACAAACACACGATAAATCGTTTCATAGATATTGCTCCTTGATTTTGTTGTGAATACCGATTGCATTTGACTCTAGCGGCACCGGCGAATTGCTCCGCTTGCCGATGAAGGTGAACTTTTTTGGGTCCCGCGTTCTGCCTGACCTAAGAGAGGTATGGTGAATGACCAGTCGCACTGCCAGCGTCATCAGCAAGACAGCAAGCACGATGGGTACGGCGCTCTCACCGAAAAGAAAAACCGTCCTCAGGATCCATACGGCAATAAAAAACTTAAAGAATGTCCAAAGCATCAATCGACCTCCTTGATGCATTCGTCGCGTTCGTCCGGCCAAATGCCGGTGGGTGTTTGAGACTTCACAACGGTTGACCGTTGGGCGGAAAGCCCGTCAGCCGTCACTCAGTCTCCGCTTGGATTGAAAACCACGCGTGTCTAACACTATGGCATCCACGCAGGAATGAGTCTGTTCAGAATTGACCAGTCACATGGATTCCAGAAGCCGCTGCAAGAGTGCCTGGCGCCGGCGTTTCTGTCGTCCTGACAATTAGGATGTGCACGCGACCATATTTGTTGCTCGTGCGCGGCCCCAAAATGTTTGTCCACGGGTCTACCGGCTTGCAACCTGGTCGATCTGCAGTGCCTTCAGCGCTTCGAGGTTCCGCAGCGTCTTGGCGTTCTCCTCCGGTTTCTTCTTGTCCCAAATGGGAGCGGCCGGCGATTGGAAGAACGTCAATATGTTCTGGCGCAGGGCCGGCGTGGTGGTGGCAAACTTCTGGTCACTGAGTTTGTTCAACAGTTTCGCGTAGGCTTCATCGGTCAGTTTGTATTCGCCTGCCGTAGTGTGTTTGCCGGTGTCAAAGTCCTTGTTCTCCAGGGACAGCTTGCCCGCCCTCAAGTCCCGGAGATCAACCCGATATTGGTCCACGGTGCGGTTGACGCTCTTCAGATACAGGGTCTCCGTGTCCGCGCTTGGCATTTTGAAACCGACTGCCTTGAACGGACCGACTTTGGGTACGAGCCGGAAAAGGACTGCCAGAAAACGGGCGCCGAAGCCCGGTTTTTCATAAGTATTGCCCCACTCTTTTTCGCCTNNGTATTGCCCCACTCTTTTTCGTAGTCAGCCTGCTTCAAGTTGTAAAGAAACTTGTTCTTGGCAAAGCTGGGGTCTTCTTTGACCATCTCATCTTGTTTGGTGACCAGAGCGACCCTGGTCATTTCCGGGATGATGCCGCTGATGGAGCGGCGAAAACTGCCGATGGACAAATCCACATTGCGGAAAACATCACTGAGCTTGATGCCATACGTCTTGAGGAAGGCCCGCTCCAGCACCGGCTTGGACACCTGGAACCCTATGAAGTTGTGGTAGGCGTCGGATGAATAGCGGTGCTTGGCTACCTGCACCACATCAAAGCCAAACTCCGTTTGAATGTGGGCTTTTGGATTTTGCTCGTAAGTGACTACCGGGCCATATTTGGCCGCGAGTTTGGG
>PLJN01000189.1 GCA_003140235.1 Acidobacteriaceae bacterium | reverse complement strand
GAGACCGGCGATGAACTGTTTGACGTGATGTGCCGCATCGAAGCCGAGCTGAAAGTGCAGTCCTTCTTTGTGATGGACGAAAACTTCCTGCTCCACCGCAAGCGTGCCCTGCGCCTGCTGGAGCGCATGAAGCAGGCCGGCAAGAGCTGGGAGTTTTCTGTCTTTGCTTCCGCCAATGCGATCCAGAAATACACCATGCAGGAACTGGTCGAACTCGGCATTTCCTGGGTATGGATGGGCCTGGAATCTCCCCGGTCCAGCTATAGCAAGCTGCAGGGTACGGACATCCGGCAGCTCACGCGCGAGCTGCGCGAACACGGCATACGAGTACAAGGCTCGACGATCATCGGACTCGAACACCACACCCCGGAAAATATCTTCGAGGAAATTGAATCCGCGGTCAGCTACCAGACAGACTTTCACCAGTTCATGCTCTACACGCCGGCCCCCGGCACGCCGCTGTATCAGGAAATGGCCGCGCAGGGGCGTTTGCTGGCGGACGTTGACTTTGCCGACATCCATGGGCAATACAAATTCAACTTCCGGCACGCCGCCATTTCCCGCGACGATTCCAAGAAGTTCCTGGATTGGGCGTTCTGGCGCGATTTCGAGCGCAATGGACCGAGTCTCTATCGCTTGTGCCAGACCATGCTCCAGGGCTGGCAACGCTACAAGAACTACCCCGATCCCCGCGTCCGCGAGCGGTTTGCACGGCAAATGAAGAAGCTCAGCGGCGCTTACAATGCGGCGCTTTGGGTGATGGAGCGGGAATTCAGGAAAGTCAATCGCAGCGTGAGCGAGCAGATTCACCAGTTGCGCCGCGAAGTCGAGAAGGAGTGCCCGTTCATAGGCCGACTCGCCGCCGCAACGCTGGGCCCAATCTTGTTGTGGTCCACACGCCGGGAGGAGCACCGGTTGGCGGCAGGACGCACGTACGAACCTCCAACGTTTGTCGAGCGCCGCAATTGGATTCCAGCTTCGTAGCCCTTCCGGCTTGGGTGCGGTACGACTTATAGTCGTTACTATTTCAGAGGCATTACACTAGCTGAGGCGCGCGCCGCCCAGGTGTTCCCGATCATCCGCATAGCCGCTGGGTAGACGATGAAGTGGCGGAAGGGCCCGATCAGCGCCATGTAGAACGAGCCCAACCAGCCGCGCGGTTTGACAAACACACCCATTTGTCCGTGATACAGCCCGCCGCCCTGGTCAATCCAAACGAGGTGCTTGATAGCATGCACCGTGGCGTTGGATATCTCCTCGGCGCATTCCGATTTGGTGCAGTAGACGGCGCGAAACTTGTCCGCGCTTGCTTCCGAAGCCGGTGCGGATTGCTTCAGATCTTCAGGAAGACGGACCCTAAGGGTCGTCTCCGCACAGCCCGGAATCGGGAGCTTCACTGTGCTGCCGTCCCAACCGCCATCTTTCCATCGGAACCAGCGTCCCATGCGATCGCGCAGCCAGAACAACGCAATGATCGGTTTGTGCAATCCTCCACATCGCTCGTCGGCCCACTGGTGCAACACCAGGTGCTCTACCTCACAGATCGAAAGCTTAATTCTTTAGATTGAATGACGGCGCGCGGGCACTGTAGGTAATTTTGTGACGGCAAAGCCTCAAGTTTCAACACGACTCAACGCCTTCAGTTTTTTGGAGCGCTGAATCTAAAGGACTTCCGAGAGGTACGCCGGGGTAGAGCACCTGGGTCCGAACCAGATTCTAAATCTTATTGAAACTCATTGAAACGCGTTGTTTCTAACTGATTGATCTTGAACCTGTTGCAGGCTGAGCGCCAAGCATACGGAAGAACAATTAGCGGCCGTCGATAAGGAGATCACGGACCTTCTCAAGCAGTTCCAGCAGGTGGAAGCCGATATCCGTGTAAACAGTCCGGGCTATGCGGCCCTTATGCAGCCCCACTCACTGGGCACGAAGGAAATCCAGCAATTGCTGGGGGCCAACACCTTGCTGCTGGAATACGCTGTGGGCGAGTCGCGCAGTTATCAGGGCTTCGATTTTACCTTTGACTGTTCGTCTCCGTTTAATGCAACCACCGGAAGCGGTTTTTATCCCGGAAAATGGCGGAAGGATAAAACTGTTCTGGTGATCCTAACAACGGAGATCGGGAAGACAGACAAGCACCATAATTGTGAGCTAAAGATTGCTCTCAAGAATGATGTCTACGGAATGAAAGACGGACACCTAATAACGTATTCCCAGGCGCAACTGAAAGCGCAGGAAGACGCAAGGCAGAGGATGCAAAAGGACCTTCATCCCTCCGATGTAGATCCGGCACATTATCCCCTCAAGGTGTTTCTCCTGTCGGGCGATTGGCAACAAGGGCCATACGGCTTCAGCGGCCACGGAAAGGCGGGGTACAAGCCCTGGGAGCGTAAGCTGAAGGTGGCAGGCGGGGACATCATCGTAAACGCAGAGTTGGAAAGAAACACTGCAAAAAATAACAAGGCGGTATGTCCGCATTCCAGAAGTGTCGGAGATGATCCTACTTCGTTATGCCGGCCCTTGACTGGGTTAAGGTCAGATGATCAAAACCGCATACACAACTCAATCGCGAGATCATATACAATCGGCGGGAGATCAGCGTTGCGTTTTGGTCCATGACCCAACTCGAGTTCATGAACGCTCTGCGTACCGAGGAGATAAGCAGTATCCTGCAAAGGCACCACGATTTCTTTGCCGGTAAAGACCTTTTGGAAATCGGCAGCGGCACTGGTGTGCAGCTCCTGGTGTTGCGCGACGCGTGCAAGTCGGTAACAGGTATCGAAATCAAAAATGCCTGGTTTCTGGGCGGAGGCACTATCCCGATTCACGGCCGCACGATCGACTCTCTCAACCTTCCGCCCATTGACGTGTGCAAAATGGATATCGAGGGAGCGGAACTCGGAGCGTTGACCGGAATGCAGCGGACCCTCCAGCGCTCACCCGGGATGAAGCTGCTGATTGAGTACAACCGCTTGTCCGATCGAGCGGCACTTCTCGCGTTTATCCGTTCCCAGTTTCGCCATGTCAGGGTGGCGGCCCGGGGAGAATTGAACGGTCAGGAGCCGCCAGCCGACTGCAATCTTTGGGCGTGGAACTAAGTTATGGCTTACCTGTAATCCAGTAATAAACGCCGTAGGTGTTTCCGGCCACCGGGGTTCCTGTAAATGTCCACGTTTCAGCACTGTTTCCCCCGCTGTTAGGCACAAATAAAACATTCTGCGGCACACTAATATCCTGTCTACTGAGTATGATTACAGGACTTGTAGGCCAATTGGCATCTTGAGGATTGAAGGTGATCGTTGGATTGGCAGCCTGTCCCGTTCCAGAAGATGCAATTAATATAATTCCTGAACAATCAGTTCCTAATGCAACTGAAACCGTTGCGGTTGAGCCCCACCCGCCTGACAGAACGAAATTACCAATACCTACTGGAGTGCCCAGGTTACAGCGAAGCCGATTGAACTGGGCGGGCATGCCAGCCGGCGTCGGAAATGACATCTTGTTGCCGTGGGAGATAATCGTGTTTTGGCCGTTCGTTTCCACCACGCTGGGAGCGATCAAGTTGGTATCAATCACCACGTTGGATGAGGCCGTGTTATCCAGCTGGGTGCAGGCCACGAACGGAAAAGCGCCCGCAGAATCAAAACAGTTATTTCCGCTGAGATAATTACTGCCCACGCCTGCCCCAAGATGGATGCCGTACTTATAGGCAAAGACTTCAATCGTATTGTGGGCGATGTAGTTCCCCTGCTCTCCCAGGCTGGCGTCGAAGTCAATGGCTCCAAAAGACGAACTGCCGGAGTTGATCCACACGGTGTTATTTTCAACAACCACCGCGTTCGCGAAAGCTCTGAAGCGTACGGCGCGCTGGATGTTGTTGAAGTTGTTCGCGCGGATCTCGGTGCCATATCCCTGGAACGCACCGGTACTGGTTCCGTCAATGTTGAGGGCGCTGCCGCCCAGCACGATGCCGTCGTTGCATGGCTCCTGATCAACCGTCTGGCCCTGCGTCAGGGTTGGGGTGGCGCCGAACTGTGCTGACCAGCTTCCAGCGAAGGTAAGACTTGCTCCGGTGATTAGATTTGTATAATTGCGCGCGGCGACGGTCGGAACGAAAGCAAGCACATCCATCGCGTCGCCCATCTTGGCGGTTTCGAATCCCAGGACCAGGGCTGAACCATTGCCAGCCTGATCGAAGCTAACCTGCTTCGTGGTTCCCGCGGGGATACTCACCAATGTTGACTGATTATTGTAGACAGTTACCGTTCCGGCCCCTTGATTCTTGACCTCCACGAAGTAGCGATAGACAACGCCCACGGTACTGTTCCCTAACCCTATCTGATATTTGCGGAGTGACGATCCCCCTGTGGTCTGGATATGCGTCGCTCCGTGCGTGATATAGGCCGGAACCGCTCCATAGAAGTAATTGTCATGGACCTTGAGGATGGTATTGCTGGTAAAGATGATGGCACCGCAGTCGTTCGCGGCCTTGAACGTGATGCCGCTGATCTCCAGCGTGCCGGCCCCGCGCGTGTCAAGGTGTCCGGTGTTCGGGCTGGTATTGCCGAAATTAATGATCGTTCCCGTAGCTGGATTCTTGCCGAGCGTCGGCTCGTTCACCGATCCTGCGTCCGAACTCATCCCGGTCAGCTTGAACGACGCCTGCTGCGGCGGCACGGTCCCATCGTTGGGCACCACGATATCCGCCGCGCAGGTCGTCCAGTTGCCAACTGGCACTATGATCTCCGCGCCGCCTGGATTCTTGGTCATGGCGGTGACGATCTTGGCGCAGATGTCGGCGCCCGCTTGCTGATCGGCATAGACCGGGCCACTGACGGAGGGCGGCGGTAACTGGAAGTTGCCGCCCTGGAGAGTGAAGTTTTGAGCCTGGGTGATGTGAAACGCCAGTGCAAGAGCAACGCCGAAGAGAAGGGGTCTGCATAGTGTGCGCATTTTCTTACCTCGAATGTGTCGCGGAGATAATAATCCCTAACCCTGTAAAACGGAATATGACGGCAGGGTACCGTCGCGCGGTGAAAGCAAGGGAGCGGGTGACCGGCCAGTGAATTCCAGGCCGCTCATTCCAGCGGCCGCCCATTTCGTCTGCTGGATTCCTTCATCCGAAACCGCTGGGATCAGCACGCAGGTCCTTCAAGCCAATCGTTACGGAGCCTTCCGCCAGGACCAGGTGGTGCGGGCTTGCAAGTAACGCCGAGAATTCCGGCCTCGGCCCGCGGGGTACGGGTGGCAATCAGACATTCGTTCCTCAAACTTCAGCCGTCGGCCGATGGCGGCACACTGGAGATGCCAAAAGTGCGCGGCCCAGGCAGCCTGGATGTCAACCGGCGTCGCCGGAACTGTCGCCGGATTCCGTCAATCCGCGCAGAGCCGTGGCGCGCTTGCGGTGGCGGGCATTTCTCCAAAACACGTATTGCGGCATTGGCCAGCGGTCCGCTCCATACCAGGCAGCAAATTTTCTCCAGAGGACCCGCGCCGCCGACTCCAAGCTCTGCGGTACTGTAGGCGCATGACAAAGGCGCATATAGGCAAAGACGAGTTCGGTGAGCACTTGCCCGTGCAGCTTCACTGGATCCTCTGCCATCCTTGCCCAATACGATTCCTGGGGATAACCGCCATGCCGAGCATACGTCCGCCACCAGTGCGAGGGGAACTTGAGGACGCTCATTTTCCAACTGGGAACAAAACAAAAGCCGGCAAGAAACGCGCGCGACTGGAAACCCATGTCCAAGCCAAGAGGCTTAGCTTCTGGCCTGGGCCACGGACCGCATTTTTCTGCGACCTCCCGCCGGTGCAGCCAGCCCGATGGCGGCGTGGAGTTACCCTGCGCGGTGCGCCGCCCGTCTCCATACGCCCGAACGGGTCCGCCTGGACCGGTGAGGATGACGCCGGCATCCGCAAAGTCCGCGTGCTCCCGCTCTATGATTTGCACCAGACTGGCCAGGTGCCAGGGAAACCACAGATCGTCATGCCCCAGATAAGCGATATACTTTCCCCGGGCGCGGCGCAGGCCTTCGTTGTTGGGTTCACATTGCGAACCTCCCCGCTGGGGAAGATTGGTCCAGTAAAGACGCGGGTCAGCGAGTCCTGCAACGACCTGCTCACTGTCGTCCGTGCAACAGTCGCCCACCACCCATGCCTCAAAGTCCTTGAAGTTTTGATTGCACAAGCTAAGCAGTGCATACCGCAGGACACGACTGCAATTATAGGTGGCGATGATGACAGTGACCTGAGGCGTTGGTGACGGTTGGCCCATGCTTTTAGCTCAGAGAGATCATACTCGAGGCAGTCGGCGTGTCGAACCGGAAGAAGAAATGTCGCCAAACGCTCCCAGCAAGACGGAGCTTGAGCGTTTCGACACCGCAGTCCGCCAGATAATTCGCCGTTTTCAAAAAGTGACTTGCTCCAGCGAGAGGCACAAGAGAGGTGGGCGCGGGAAGGGAAGAAACGGGCGAGAAAATCTTAGCTCGCCTAGGATAGCAATGGCCACTCTTTCGCTTGCTGCCCAATCGCGACAGATATATGGGTGTATTCGGGTGAAGATACGGGTGGACATATGGGTGCCACGTTCACGGAGAAAAAGCAGTCACTCGATTTTTCTGTCAGCGACCACCAACGTCATTTTACCGTTCAGCGTTGATCCGTCCGAACGATGCGGCAAAGCCCACTGGAGCTTTGCCGCATCACAATCATGGTTACTGGACGGTCAAGTTCACAGTTGTGGTTGCGGTGGTCGGCGGGTTGTTTGAGGCAGTAGCTGTCACCGTGAAGGTGAAGCTCCCGCGCGGCGTTCCTCCGTTGCCGTTGCCGACCCTGTTTCCGCCGCCGCATCCGGCGATGGCCAGCAGAAGCACCAGACCACCCAGCCACATGGTCAGACGCAGCCAGGATTTCTTCGACTTCTTCCTGCCGCGGCCAAGCTGCACCAATCCAAAGAAGGGCAGCAGCAAGGCGGCGTAGAGAGGAGCTGTTCCCTTGATCAGCGGAGACGCTGAGGCCGTACTGGCCGTGGTGGAAACTGACAGCGTCACCTGGGCGCTGGGTTGGTTTTCTCCCTGGTTGTTGAAAGTGCACGCTGTGCCCGGCGGCAGCGAGCTACAAGCAAAGTTGATGGGACCCACTGGGCCACCCGCGGTGTTCACGGTAAACACATAGATGGCTGTTCCGCCGGCCACCACCGAGGCATTGTTGGTGGCGGTCGGCGTAATCGAGAGCGCCGGCAGAATTTGCGTTGCATCGTTAGCTGTGTCGTTGGCCGTGTTGCTTTCGGCGCCTCCGGAAACCGTGGCCGTATTGGTAACGGTCGACACGGTGGCGGTACCGGGCACGTTCACGGTTAGGGTAATGGCCGGATAGCTCGATCCAGCAGCCAGAGCATCGGCGCGGGTGCACGTGAGCGTCGCCAGGACGCAAGTCCATCCCGTACCGCTAATGGCGGTTGCTAGCAACGGGCTGGGCAGCGTGTCAACAACTGTAACCAGACCGCTGGTGGGTCCGCCGCCGGCGTTATTTACGGTCAAGGTATACGTCGCGCCGATCTGGCCGATGGCGAAGTTCCCCGCATGGGTCTTGGTGATGGTCAGATCGGGAGTCACAATGACCGTTGGATTGCTGGCGGTATCATTGGCAGTGTTGCTTTCGCCGCCTCCGGAAACTGTGGCCGTATTGGTGACGGTCGTTGGCGCCGTGCCGGCAGGCACGCTCACGGTAAGAGTGATAGCCGGATAGCTCGCGCCATTCGCCAGAGCATCGGCGCGGGTGCATGTGCGCGTACCCAGGGTGCAAGCCCATCCCGTACCGTTGATGGCGGTAGCCACCAGCGGAGCCGGCAGGTTGTCGACAACTGTGACGGGAGCGCTTGTCTGTGAAGCGCCAACATTATTCAC
This sequence comes from Acidobacteriaceae bacterium, assembly GCA_003140235.1. Taxonomy (GTDB): domain Bacteria; phylum Acidobacteriota; class Terriglobia; order Terriglobales; family Acidobacteriaceae; genus Angelobacter. The sequence goes on along the minus strand of PLJN01000189.1, from coordinate 46,928 downwards.
AGTCAAGGTGTACGTCGCGCCGGTCTGGCCAGCGACGAAATTCCCGACATGCGTCTTGGCAATGGTGAGATCGGAAACGGTGATGGTCGTTAAATCGCTGGCAGTGTCGTTGGCGGTGTTGCTTTCGCCGCCTCCGGAAACCGTGGCCGTATTGGTGACAGTCGGCGGTGTCGCTGTGCCAGCCACATTTACGGTAAGAGTGATGACCGGGTAGCTCGCGCCATTCGCCAGAACGTCGGAGCGCGTGCAGGTGAGCGTACCCAGGGTGCAAGTCCATCCCGTCCCGCTGATGGCGGTTGCTACCAGTTGGGTGGGCAGGTTGTCGACGACTGTGACGGGAGCGGTCGTCTGTCCAGCGCCAACATTGGTCACCGTTATGGTGTACGTTGCCCCGGTCTGACCAGCGAAGAAATTTCCGGTATGTGTCTTGGTGATAGTGAGATCGGAAATGGCAATTATCGTTGAGTCGCTAGCGGTGTCGTTGGCGGTGTTGGTTTCGCCGCCTCCGGAAACCGTGGCCATATTGGTGACGGTCGTCGGGACAGCGGTTGGCGGCACAGTCACGGTAAGGGTGATGACCGGGTAGCTCGTGCCAGCATTCAGAACATCGGTGCGAGTGCAAGTGAGCGTACCCAGGATGCAAGTCCACCCCGTACCGGTCATCGCGGTCGCTACCAGCGGGCTCGGCAGGGTGTCGACGACCTGGACAGTGCTGCCGTTTGTGGTTCCGCCACCAACGTTACTCACTGTCAAGGTGTAGGTTGCGCCGACCTGGCCAACAGCGAAGTTTCCGCTATGCGTCTTGGTGATCGTGAGGTCAGGAATCTGATTAATCACAGTAAAATCGTTCGCCGTGTCATTGTTGGTAATGACCTCGCCGCCTCCGGAGACGGTTGCGGTATTGGTGACGGACGAAGGAGCGTTGGGGGCCACAGTCACCGTAAGAGTAATCGCCGGGTAACTGCTGCCGGCAGCCAGGGCATCGGAGCGTGTGCAAGTCGCTGTGGCGACAACGCAAGCCCATCCTGTACCGGTCATGGCGGTCGCCGTCAGTCCGACGGGCAGAGTATCGACCACGGTCACGATCCCCACGGTTGCTGAGCCGCCGATGTTGTTTACCGTAATTGTGTAAATCGCTCCCGCTTGTCCCTGATTGAAGCTGCCGTTATGAGTCTTCGAAATAGTCATATCGGCGGGACCCGCGTTGATGGTGAAGTTGGCGGTGGAGACGCCACTGTCCACGATGGCACTGGCACTCCCGGTGCCGGAAGCGGTCGCGGTAAAGGTGGCTGTGGCGTTGCCGTTTGTTTGAATGGTGGGCTGGGCGTTGGAGATGGTGCCATTGAGAGCGTTGCTAAAGGTAATCGGCAACCCAAACAGGACACTAACATTGGCTGCGGTAAACGCTGCGCCATGGTTGTCCTGCAGAAAGCTGGCGGTGAGGGTGGTGCTGTTGGGATTGCCGCCCAGAGTAATGGTGCTGGGATTGGCGGTGAGGTTCAGCACAATCCAGGGATCGAATGTAGTAATACTGTTGACGTCACTCACTGTGTCGCAGGGAGTCGTGCTGGGTCCCAGATCACAGCCCCACCAGTCATCGGTCAGGTCCGGAGACAGCGGAGACGATCCAGCCGTATAGAAACCGGTTCCTGCGGCCGCAGTGTTGCCGACAATGCGGCTGAAGTTCATGTTGAAGTTTTGATTTGTGTTGGTCCCCAACGCTACACCGCCGCCGTTGCCACCCGCAGAGTTCCCGGTCAGGGTCATGTGGGAAAGGGACGTGGTGTCGCCGTTGGACGCATCGGTATATAGCCCGCCGCCATTGCCGCCGGCCGTGTTACCGCTGATGACCGTGGCCAGATTGATTTGCAGGCCCTGCGAGTTCCACACTCCTCCGCCTTCCCCACCCGTAAAATTGGAGCCGATCGTGCAGCTTTGGATAGCCGATAAGGTATTGAGATTAGTGGGCGCCGCCAGGAAGACGCCGCCGCCTGCTCCACCCGAATCGCTGGCCAGATTGTTGCTGACCTGAGAATTGGCCATCATCATGGTCGCCGCGCTGTCCACATAGACGCCGCCGCCCGCGCCATTAGCGGCGCTCGTCGTAGTGACGTTATTGGTGATGACGCTGTTTTCAATGAAAGCAAACCCGGTTCCCGAGCCTCCGCTGGCATCAAACAGCGCGACGCCGCCGCCGAAGCCATCATTGGTTGTGTTGCTGTCGATCACGCAATTGTCGATGGTCAGATTACCGTTGCCGTCTGTGCCGGCGTTCCAATCCAGGGCGCCACCGTGTTCATCTCCACTGCCCGCGGCGTAAAAATTGCTTCCGTTCTCCAGCGTCAGGTTGGAAATGCTGGCGTTAAACCCAGCCAGTGCTCCCGTTGGGTTGACGGAAAAGATTTTGTCATTATTGCTGGCCGAGACAAGGCTGGTACCGGGGGTATCACCCACGATGCTGACGGTATTGAGAATATCCAGGTCGCCAGCCTGGGAGTCGTGGGGATCAGCGCCTCCGGGGGGGCCAATCGTGAGCGAGTAAAACCCGGCGGCCACCATAATGATGTTCGATCCGCCGTCGTTGTTGGATTTGATCACCGCCTCGCGTAAGCTGCAGTCGGACGAGGTATCCGTGGCGCTGGTGTTGTTGCAGATGGTGCCCACGGCCCCAGGGGTGGGATCAGGGGTGGCATTAGCGTCCGAGATGTTTACGAAGTAGGTATGCGACGGCGGGGGAGCCGCAATAATGGGCGTTGGCTGGCCCTGACGCAGTAGAACGACTCCCGGTAGCGCGCCTGCATTGACTCGCATGGACACGGCGGCGACAACCGAGCCGCTATTGGGGCTAACGGACACTCCACCCGGAACAAACGTTGCCGCGCCTGCCGCCAGGTTGGCATGCGAGATAACAGAGGCATGGCCCGCCGCTGGATTGAACACCATCACGTCATCAGCGGAATTGCCGGAGATGCGGCTGCGCAACATCACAGGAAGTTCCGCGGGGCCGCTGAAGGGCGCGACCGAAGCGAAACTCTCTACGATCTGCCAGCCTTGACTTACCGGCGCTCTGCGGACCGGAGCCGCACTGTTGGACTTTCCGCTCATGGACGCCAGGCCCATGGCCCTGGCTTCGTCCGCCGTGTAGCCGCGGGGATCGAAGCCGCTGTGCGCGGCAATATGTATGTTGCCATCGGATGCCAATAACGCCATCTGCAGGCCGGAATTGCGGTCGTGAATGAACGAACCCAAAACCACGGCGCTCACATCAACCGGCAGCGAAACAGTTTGCAGTTGCCGCGTGGAGCCGCTGAGAATCTGCACCTGGCCGCCGGAAACCACGGCGATGTCCGCACTGCCTGTGAGGTTACCGAAAGCAAAAGAGGATGCAGCAGCGCTCAGCGAATAATTGCTGGGCTGCGCCAGTCCATGTTGTGTGCCTCCGTAGACCGATAGAGAGAAAGAATTGTTGGCACCGGCCAGACCCACGGCCACGCTGGTGGCCGGTGACTTGCCAAAGCGTCCCGCCGCCAGTGCCGTGATTGCTCCCTGCAAGCTAATCGTTTGTGGCGCCGCAAAACCACCCTTCCCGTTGCCGGCGAAAACATACAAAGCGTTCCCGCCTCGGGATGCGACAACCAGGTCAGTGTGGCCACTTGCGGTAAAGTTTCCCGTGACCAGAAAATCCGGGCTGACCGGGACCTTGAACACCTGTACATCCGTCAGAAACGGCGAAGGAAACTGACCCCGGCCAATGGCCAGAAAAGACTCGTGGCTTTGCGGAGCAAAGGCGTCCAGATTGCCGCGATATACGGCGACAATTCCGCCATCCGGCGCGCTGTATCCCACCACCATGTCGGCCACGCCGTCTGCGTCAACATCAGCCGAGGCAATGGACACGGGCTGTGCTTTGCCCGTCTGCATGGCCTGGACCGCGGCCGTGTCTCCTGAATGATTGACCTTCAGGGACTGGCCCTCCTGCAAGTAAATGTGCGGCACGCGCGAGGACTGCGCGAGCAATGCAGTTTGGAGGCAAAGCACCAGCACAACAGACACCAGGCACGCAATCACGCGCTTCCAAAACGACAAAACAAAAGACGGCGGCATTGAAATTGTCACGGCAGGCAACTCCTTCGTCATCAGGCAGAATTTTCCTTGCCTAAGAAGCTCCAAGACAAGAATAATCAGTATAAATCCCGCAACGCACAAGTGGTGCTCTTTTTTTGCTCTAAGCTTACGTAAATACTCCGCCGATGGGGTGGCTGTAGGTGTAGTTTCCCCGGATTGACGATTTTCCGCCTCCGGTTTCTTCTCTTCGCGGTTTCCTGCATTCCCGCGCTGCCATGCAACCTGCGATCCCTCGCCTTGCGCCATCCGCTTCTGGTGCTGCAGCGTTCTACCGGTGGGCGCTGGCTGCTGGCAGGCTACCGATCATACTTTCTGGGTTTGGCTGTCTCTCCTGTCGCGAGGCCAGCGCTAATTCAACTGGAGACCATCATCTCCTGGAATCGTAAGGACTCCACTGTACTGGACTTGGAAAAGCCGAACGCGCAACGGCCGATCGCCGGTCTTCCCGAAGTCCGAGATCTGATTTCGACAAATCAGTGTCGCCAACCCGCGCTGGGTGCTCCGCGCATCCAAGGCGAACTCCTGAAACTGTGTCAGGATGATTTTTCAGGCGACGGCCGCCAAGTGCCTGGTTCGTCCTCGCAGACCGTCCACACAGCTTGGAGAACCTTTCTGAAGAGTCCGCGATGGGACGCCGGGAGAACGTGTGGAATTTTTGTCAGGGGCTATGATAGTATTTCCACTTTCCACTATACGAATGAGAGCGGGATGGTTGTGTCCGCATGATGTCCCTACTAAGAGTGTACAGACTCAAGAGATCCACGCGCCGGTGCACCAAGACTCCCGCTAGAATGAATATTCTCACGCCTTCCGGTGGGAGCCGATAATGGCAACGTCGGAACGTTTGCCTGGTGCCCGGCACGCTACCGTGGTCGATGTGCTTCCCGGAGCTGGCGGGAGCACTAGGACGGATCCACCCAACGTCGATGTTGAGACCATTAAAGGCTTCGGCCAGGAGTGGAGCGCATTCCCCCAGACGGAGCTAAACCAGGTAGAACGGGCGGAAGTTTTCCGCAAGTATTTTTCTCTGATTGACTGGAGCAAGAAGCCGCGGCGAGCGCTGGATATGGGTTGTGGGAGCGGGCGATGGGCGGTATTGGTTGCCCCGCTCGTCGGGGAACTAGTGGCCGCGGATGCAAGCCGGGAAGCTCTGGGGGTCGCCCAACGCAATATCCAGGCCTCTAACGTGTCTTTCGTGGAGTCGACTCCCGAAACCCTGCCGTATCCCGATGGGTATTTTGACTTTATCTTCTCTCTGGGTGTCTTGCATCACGTTCCGGACACAGCTGGCGCAATCGGCAGCCTGGTAAAGAAGCTCTGCCCGGGCGGCACCTTGCTTCTCTATCTCTTCTATGCGTTTGATAGCCGGCCACGTTGGTTCAAAGCGATCTGGCGGGTCAGCGACCTGGTGCGGGGCGTCATCAGCAAACTTCCCTTTGTGTTCCGCTACTGGCTGTCGCAGATCATCGCGATTTGTGTGTATTGGCCCTTGGCGCGCACAGCGAAATACCTTCCTGTGCCGGACACATGGCCGTTGAAGTTCTATGCTGACCGCAGTTTCTATGTCATGCGGACTGACGCGCTGGATAGGTTTGGGACACGGCTGGAGAAGCGGTTTACTCGAGAACAAATCGTGCAAATGCTGCAGTCAGCGGGACTCACGGAGATTCGCTTCTCCGATTCGTTTCCCTATTGGGTATGCAGTGCCATGAAGCCCCCCCGACCCGGCTAACATCGGGAATTGATGAATCGGGCTGGGTGGATTGCCGCTCTATTCAAATTGCGACTGGCTCCGAGAGGCAACATGCTCCTGATAAAGAAGCGTGTATCGGCGGGAAATGACGGGCAGCGAAAACTCCTGTTCCACTCTTCGCCGTGCCGCCATGCCAAGCTGCCTGCGGTATTCGGTTCCCGATTCGACAAGATGGCATAGGGCCTGCGCCAAGGCCTCCGGGTTTCTGGGGGGGACAGAGATGCCCGTATCGGCTACGAGGTAGGCGCTGTCACCGATGTCCGTAACCACGCAGGGGATGCCGCACGCCATGGCCTCCCCAAGGGTACTGGAGAATGCTTCCGTCCAAGAGGCGGAACAGGCAATATCCAAAGCCGCAGTGACTCTGGGCATGTCCCGTCGTTCTCCCAGCAGCAAGATCCGGCCCTGGAGTTGCAGTTCTCGGATCAGTGCTAGAAGTGCCGGTTGTTCCCTGGTCCCCGACCCGATCAATGCGAAGCGAACGGAAGGGTGGGCACGACTCACTGCCGCAGCGGCATGAAGAAAGCCCGCATGGTCCTTCATAGGATGGTACCGTGCTACTAGTCCGACCAGGACAGTGTCATTCTCGACCTCCAACTCCGCGCGAACTTGCTGGCGAGCCATGTCGTCGGGACGAAACGCAACACAGTCGGTCCCGTTTGGAATGACCAGACCATTGGATGAGTGGTAGCCTAAAGCCTCATGCTGTTTCCTGCTGGTGTGGCTGACATAAATGATGGCGTCAGCCTTCCGGGAACGGAGAGCGCCAAAGCGGATGGCGGCCCTGGTTCGCCAGGATTCACTGGACAGGCTGTAAACGGACTGATGAATGCTCCAAAGCACGGATGGCCGAATCTGCGAGCACGCTCCTGCCAGGCTGGCCATGAGGTTGCCGTGAGGCATCCAACCCTGGACCAGGTGCGGGCGTAAACGGCGCGTGAGGGAGACAAGCGAAAGGACACGGGTCGGCTTCGGGATTGTACGGTCCAACCCCAGGCTGTAAACGGGGATGCCGAGTTGGGATATACAAGGACCAATCGCCCCCTCATTGGTCAGCGATACAACTATCGGGTCGAAATCCTGGCTGGTCGCAGAGAGCAGCTTCAATAGCATTGTCTCTGCTCCACCCGTAGCGAGCCCATTGATCACGTGCATGATGCGTGTCATGGACGCTCCCAAGGCCCCAGTTCTTCACAGGGGCCCTTCAGAAGCCCGTACCCCGCGACCCGGCGACGCTCGCCTGCCAATCTTGGGACCAGGCCGCTGATGCTGAAATTCTGCCGGACCGCCTCGCACCCATTCTTTCCCATGGCTCCCGCCAATTGCGGGCTGCCAAGCGTTTGTGCGAGTGCCGTCACCCAATCGGCAGCGGTGCTGGCCCCTACTCCAAAAGTCCCCGTCCTCAGGACTGCCTCGTTCCTTCCCATAGGCGACACAACGACCGGCACAGCGCAGCTCCTATATAGAACCATGTTGTCGGAACACTTACCGCGGCTCCAAAGTGTGTTCCGGAGAGGCGTAATCCCGACATCAAATTGCCTGAGTTTTCGTTTCCGGGAACCAGGGGACCAATTCGATGCAGTTGGCAGCACATCCAGAAGCGGCGGTTCATCAGCAATCGCGCGCCGACGGGCCTCTGGCCTGCACCGCCTGAACCATGCGTTCCAGACCAGACTCAAGACTGATTCCGGGTGCCCAAGCTAACTCGCGCATGGCTCGAGTAATATCCAAGACATTCTCCGTGACATCAAAGTTCCGCGAGGGCTGAAAATTCACTGTAACCGGCTTCGCCAGACGCTGCCGCAGGAGTCCAATCAGCTGGTTCAGTGAAACACCGTGGCCGGTTCCGACATTGAATAAACGGTCAGCTCCGTCATACAATGCCGCCTTCAGAAGAGCATTCACGACATCATCCACATGAACGAAATCTCGAGTAGTTGTTCCGTCGCCCCATATCTCAACGGGGATTCCGCTAACGGCCCGCTCGGTAAAGTGGGCAATCGCTCCCAAAGGCCGGACGCAGTCCTGAGATTCTCCGTACATGTTCGAAATCCGCAGCACAATCGAATCCAGGCCGTTCCGGGAGCGAAAGAGCTGCAAGTATTTCTCGATCATGAGTTTGTGAATGCCATAAGAGCAGATGGGTTCGGTGGCGTGGCTCTCGGTTATCGGACTCTCCCGCGCAGGGCCATAAACCATGCCGCCGGAAGAGGCGAAGATCACTCTCTGAACCCCCATGGAGGCGGCAGCCTCCAAGGTAGGCACCGTGGCCACGACGTTGGACTCCAAATCGTATGCAATGTCGGCATTGGAGGACGAGGGAACGGTTGTGCTCGCCAAGTGGAATACGAGGCCCGCGTGCCGAAGGGCCCGGGCGCACAATTCTGTCCCAATTGGAGCAGCAACCCACTCCACCTCCGGCCACCATGGCTCAGGCTGACCCTTCGGACGCCCGGAGCGCGAGACCGACCGAACACGAAATCCCTTACCCAACAGACTTCTGCAGAGACGCGCACCCAGAAACCCGCTGCCTCCCAAGACAACACACATCGATGTCTCACTCATAGTGTTTGTCCAGAGGTAAACCATTCAGGCCCCAAGCAAAGGCCGCTTCGATTTTCTTGATCTCGGACACCCCGCCGGTGTTTGGAGCAGGAGCAAGCCCTGCTGCAGGTTTCCTGACGATGTTCGTCGTCCCGCAGAAGTTCAAGGACCACTTCCGCCGGCGTTGTCGGCGTGGACCTTCCAAGTTGTGTGAGGTCATAGCTCATACGGGAACTAGATATTATATTCTTCTTGCAACGCGCAGACCAACCGGGCTGCGGCGAAGGTTTTCATCGCTTTCCGATGGCTGAGACTTAGAAACACTGCGTTTACCGATGCTGATAGAACGAGTTTGATAATTTATGGATTCTATCAGCAGGTAACAGGCTAGCGTATGGGATGAAACCGCTAGTGCCTGCCTGGCAATTGTGGGCTACCAAACTCTTTCTTAAGGCACACCCGAGAAAGTTAAGGGCGTGAATATCAATTCCCATCATCTTATCGGCGACTAGTCGGGTTAGCGTCCTCCCATGCGCACATCAAGAAAACTGAAGTAGCCTACAACATCCATGCCAACGAGAGGAAACCGCAACGCGCGACGCCTAACACGCGAACCAGCGGGGGAATGGCGACCACGCGACGGCAGTCGCCACTTCGTCCAGTGCTGAACCGGTGTCGACGCCCTCGGAAGGCGAATCGAACGACCGTCCGTTGCTGTTCGCCGTCACTCGACTAATCCAAAAGAAGTTCGCTGTATTCACCCACCACGTGGTGCAAATCGAACCTGGTCAGATAGCTCGGGGGCCGCGCGTGAGGTTCGACCATGCTTTTCTGCTGCTCGCAGACGTCGCAGATGGCTTGCGCGAGTGCGGGCGGGTCCTCGGGAGGCACCACAGTCACATGGGGATTGCCGGCCTGTACCTCACGGATCGCGCCAGGGCAATCGGTAGCGACTACTGGCGTTCCCAGCACCAATGTTTCGAGCAGGATGTTGGGCAACCCCTCATAGCGAGAAGGCAGCACAAATAAGCTCGCATGGCGAATGTAGCGCCATGGGTTCTGCTGAAAGCCAAGGAACCTCACGGTCTCGGAGAGTCCCAACCGGCGCGCCTGTTCCGTCAACTCGTTCAAAAGAGGACCTTGTCCCAGGATCGTGAGCTGTACCTGGGGAAAACACTCCCGAACGGCGGCCATGGCGTCGAGGAGGAGATCAAGACCCTTCTGCCGGGTGAGCCGGCCGACGGCAACAACGTGTGGTCCAGGACCGAGATACGGATTTCCGTCGATTTCCGCCAAGTGATGCACCTTCGCGGCGTCCACAGGGTAATAGATACGCCTCGTCTTCTCCCGTGGCACTTGGAAATTCGTGACCAAATCATCCACCATGGAGTCCGACAGACATACTACTTTGTCCGCACGCTTGTACAGGCGCCGGTAAAACCATCTCCACAAACGCGGATGCGCAAAATCTTCCTTGAGAGCGGCGCTGGTCATGGCGGCTTCCGCGATCAGCAACTTGGTCCCATCGGGCAGAAAAGGCCGGCTGAGGGTCAATGCAATATTGGTTTGCGGCAGAGTGGATAACACAGATTGTGGCCGCACTTTCCAGATCAGCCGTATGAGACGGGGCAGCGCGTAGCGTGCCCGGGAACTCTGCAAATCATAGACCACTACATCGTCGGGGATGTCCGGGATGTATTCGCCCCGGGCCTGCAAAAGGGCCAGGTGGATTTCGAAGAGATTGCGGTCTAAATAGCGGAGCAGCAGGGTGAAAAAACGCTCGGCCCCCCCTCCGCCAAGGGTCGGCATGAGCAGGAGGACTCTGCGTCGCGCCGATATCATCGAAAGAGACGCAACTCTCTGGCCAGGGCCACAAATGAGAATCGAAGTGTATTGATTGCCGATTTGATCCGGACGTTCACCGGAACCTTGGCCAGGGCCAGCTCTGCGTGATAGACCACAGCACCTTTGGGACTCGAAAAGCGCAGGTCGCCTTGTCTGCCGAGGCCTCCGGGGGCATAGCAGGCAATCAAGAGGGGCTCGTTAAAAAAACGCGCGCCATATTCTTTCATGATCCGGTTCCAGACGGTCCCTTCGGGAATGAATCGCTCGTTCTGGAAGACGGGAAAAGGGAATTTGCGGAAGACGTCCGCGCGAACCATGCCCCAGCGATCCACGGCGCACAGGGCCATGCTCTCGCCAGCGGTAAACACGTCAACGCAGTCCGCAGGCAGTGGGCTCCCGTGGAGGGTGATCCCGTCCTTCTGATAGCACAAGCCCACGAGGAAGGCAAAACGATCTGGTTCCGAGATCCGCTTCCAGCGACAATCGAACCGCTCCAGAGCGCGGGGCACACAGCGATCATCGGAGTCGAATATCAGAACGAATTCGCCGGCGGCTTGCTGGACCCCGATGTTGATCGCAGTATGCTTGCCGCCATTGGGCTTCCACGTATAGCGAATCGGGAAAAAAGATTTCCACGACGCGACAAGTTCTCGTGTTCCATCGGTGCTGCCATCATCCACGATCACCCATTCAAAGTCAGGGAAGGTTTGCGAGCAGAGGCTGCGATATACACCTTCCAGCAGGTGAGCACGGTTGTACGTCGCCGTGAGGACGGTAAATCTCATTCTGCACCGGGCGGGAAAGACGAATGTGAAGGCTGGCTTGTGAGCTGAGCGAATGTTCGCCCAGCCCACAACCCACTTACCCAAACGTGATGCGGTTACTAGCTAGATTTGCGGTAGAGGCGTGATCGTTCCGCAGCTGGGACTGCCCGCCTGCCGATTGGTTCCGCCAACGGTTCCGATCTGCCACGAAAAAACACCGCCTCCAGCGGCGTTCAAGCCACAAGTGGTATTAAACCCGAGCTTGGAGTCGCTCACGGTGACATTCGCTCCCGCGGTCGAAGTGATTCCGTTGTTATTGTAGCTGGCGTCCGTGTGGTCAATCGTCATCTGCGCGTCAGACGTCGCGGCATCATCCGCTTTCAGACCATCTTGGGACGCGTGCTCCACGAAGGACCGATTTACGACCACCCGGCTGTGCTGGGCCGCCTCGATCCCAATGGTGTCGATCATTACAGAAGTTTCGTTAATCCCCACCTGTACAGCGGGGGTCTGGGCGTTGGTGGCCCTGATTCCGACGCCAGCGTTGTTTTTCAGGATGGTGTTAAGGATATGCACTGAAGCCTGAGTAGCCTGATTGAGGGCAATATCGATTCCATTGTTGCTGAAACCGAAGATGTAGCAGTTCTCTACATTCAAGTCTTTGCCCGACTGGAAATGGATTCCGTTGACGCCGGCCGTACCGGTCCCGCCAAAGAGGCCGTCGAAACGGAGGTTGCGGATAGTCACAACGTCACCGGATCCGGCCACAACATTGATTCCGTTGGTACCGCTGACGAGCACGGAAGCCACCTGGCCTCCGCCACCATCAAGTGTGATGGCTTTGGTTATGGTGACCGAACCGAACCCGCCTGGATCCAGCGCATCAATTTCGCCGCCAGAGGCGGTCTTTGAAATGGCACCCGCCCAAGTCTTGCAAGGCGCCGTGCGGCTGCAAGGATTGGCATCGTCTCCAACGCCCGACACCCAAGTGCGGGTTGCCTGGGCACTCATCATTGTCGTTCCCAACACGACAATCGCCAACAACTTTATTGAATTAGCAATTTTCATTTTTTTCTCCAATTTCTTCTCCAATTTTTTTTCCTGAGCCATAATGGACACCCAACCATCATGCGCACAGCGAATAAACACCACCATGACTACCCAAACGAACCCCCCAGCGAACCCTGATCCGCTGCTGAAAGACTAGTGAATCTGACACGCCAAGTGTATCATTAATTTGTTGAAGTTTCTCGAAAAACTGCCCTTAATCTGGTGCAATCGCCCCCTGTTGCCTTCAATTTCCTACCGCGTATTATCGCAGAGAAAACCAAGAAATGCCGCAAAAAATGGCGGGATTCAATTAAAATCGGAATTCACTTCTCAGCCCAAGCAATTGCGCCAGCCACCCGCCAAGTGCTATCAGTTCCTGATGGACCATGCTGTACAATGTCGAGCAAATGCCTGTTACCCCAGAAGATGTAGAGCAATTCGACCTCACCTACTTTCTTGACATATCAAATAGGCTCACGGCGGAAAGAGCCGAGTCTCAGTTTCGCGAAAATTTAAAACTGCTCAATAAGTTTCGCCCAGTTGATAGCGGTTTCCGCATCCTGGAAATCGGTCCTGGAATAGGATGGTTCCAGGTGAACTGTCTTCGTAACGGCGTTGACTGTGAGGGCCTTGAGCTAAGTCCGCAATGTGTCGAGCGCGCCCGCGAACTTGGCGAGCGGTATGGCGTGCAGCCCAAAGTACGACTTGGCAATATCGAAAACACGGATATCGGGGAAAGCCAATATGATGCCATCGTTGCTGAGTCGGTCCTGGAGCATCTTCCCAACTGGAAAGAAGCTGTTCAAAAAATCTACGCCGCCCTGAAACCGGAAGGTGTCTTTTACTTCTCCTCCAGCAATAAATTCGCCTTTGTCTCGGGCGAGTTCCGCCGGATCCCGCTTTACGGCTGGTTTCCTGACAAGGTCCGCCGGTGGATAAGAACGACGGTTGAAGGACCTGGGGTGCTGCTCTGGTACATGGACTGCAATCAATTTCGGTACCCATTCCTCAGGAAGTTTCTCGGGCAAGTTGGGTTCCGAGACATCTTTGATTACATTGAAATGAAAGATCCTGATGATCTTAACAACCCCACGCGAACGCGCCGCTTTGCAGCGAAGATCCTCAAATCGTCTAAACTGGCGAAGCGCTTGTGCCTGACCTTTTGGCCGACTACGGTATTCCTCTGCCGTAAGTAATTCGTCGTGGCCTCGAATAAGCGGGCCGTCTATGATGGTGCTTCCCAAGCAAAATTGCGCTTCGACGATCATTAAAGAACCTAATTTTCACCCTACGAAGTTGCCTTCTGCGGAGGACGGGCGAAAATATCGCGTCGCCACAATTTGCTCAACGCATCCTGGAGAAAAACTCTAGAGCGTGTTTTATAAATAGGCTTTGAAGGGGCACTGTCCTTGGTGGCGGAGACAAAAGGCCAGTAAAAATCAGCACTTCGGCCCTTGGTTTCCGGCTGTCGTCACACCCATCAGGGTATCTATGAAACACGCTTTCTTAGTGAATCCTACCCCCGAACCGTATCACTGTCTATCGTTTATCGAAAAATCGTCCCAGTTTAATCCAATATTATTGAAAAATAAACAGCCAGCGATGCCTTTTAAGGAATAATGGCCAATGGAATCAATACTTTACAGTGTCTACCCAGTGATCCCGCACCACCTTAGATCCGACCAAATCCCGGCTGGTCTGGTGATAGCCAGATTGTATGCGGTAAAGGCTCCTTGAGCCCCTGCTCCAAAGCCCGAACAAATTCGAAGAAGTGCAGCCAAGGGCTATAGTATGCCTTTCGCACACCTGCCTGCGAATGATCTAAGGCATATCCTTTGTAACCCTCAGTCATGAGGACGCCAATGACGTCGCGTACGTCTCTGCCGCGCTCCGCCAGCGCTAGCGGATGGAGTTCCAGCAGAATGCGGGAGTATCGTTTGGCTTTTAGCCCGGCTTCCATGCCCGCCAAAACCATGTCCTCGGCTCCTTCAACGTCGATCTTCAGCAAATCAACTTTGTCTAATCCGATCTCGTCTAGTAATGACTCGAGCCGACGAGAACGGACGGTAAGAGTGTTTTGTGCAGCTGAGCCGTCCTCGACCAATCTGGATGTCCCCCAGTTGTCTCCGGCAGCGTCATGCGCCGCTAGAATGCGATGGGAATTACGATCTGCCGCTGCTACATCAAAAACACGTACTTGTTGAAGATTGTTGCGCCTAACGTTTGACTTCAACATGGCGAAGATTTGAGGATGTGGTTCCAATGCAACCACACTGCCAGCGGTCCCAACGCGATGGGCTGCCACAAGGGTAAACAGGCCCCAGTTTGCCCCTACGTCTACAAAGTTCATGCCCGGTTGCAAGACAGCACGCGCAAAGGCGATTTCTTGAGCCGCAGCACAACCTCCGAAAAACACTTCGCGTGCCATACGGTTACGCAAAGAACAATCAAATTCGTAGCCACCAAGCTGCCCACACATCTTCCCTACAAATCTCTCGCTGGATCTGCGACAAACCCAGTCAATCACGCGCGACTTGCCTCTGGGCAATCGTCGGGTGACGCTTGCTACTACGTTCGCCCATAGGGGCGCTGGTTTCAAATCATCATAATGCGCACCTGTCGCGCACATGGATTTCTCGCTCTCTGTTATCAAAGCAATCTCCTTATAGCAAAACGTTGGGATATTTCATTCGCGTGTGAAGAGCTGCATCAGCGCGTCTGCCCCGCCGCGCAATTCACTTTGGACGGCGGCAGCTCTTCAAAAAGCTGTTGCCATAACAACAAAATCCTGTCTTTGCCAAAGCGCGTGACCACTTCGGGTGCGCGCGCCGCGAGTTTCTCCCGCTCTTGATCATTGCTCATGAGATGGTCTAATGCTGCTGCCAGAGCGGCGACGTCTCCCCGCGGGACAAGCACACCGTGCCAGTGACGAAATCACCAGGGTCATGCGCATGGTTAGCCGGCAACTCCCTGCGCCGGCGCGGCCAGACAGGGAGCACATTTTCGCCCCAGCAGCCGGCCGGAGTACGCACTCACCAATACAAACGCAACGACGAAGACCAGGGACGTTGACAAAGCAATGCCGGCAACGCCCCATACTCTCATCAGGGCGAGATTCAGCAGTATATCCAGGACCAAACAAATACCCGATGTCCACAGCAGCCCATGATTCCTCATGGCAGACGAGAGGAACCGGACGAAGAGAATCGTCCCAATATAAAACGGAATCTGGATGGCATAGCAGATCTGCACGCGGCTTACCAGGGCCGTATCCGCCGCGGTGAAGGCACCCCTCTGAAACAGAAGTCTGACCAGAGGCCGGGAAAAGGCCATCAAACACAGCGTGCACGGCACGGCGATGGCCGCGACGAGAGTGGTGTAGCGTCTTAGCGTGTTACGGCAACCGGCCCAGTCGTTTTGCGCAACCATCTGAGAAAAATACGGCAGTACGGCCGTGCTCAGACTGGCTGCGCTGATCCATAAGACCACGCTGATCGTCCTACTGGCATAACTCAGGGCAGAAACGCTGCCTTGCGGCAACATGGCCGCCATGGACTGGTCTACAACGCTGGCGGCGCCCATCACGAATGATCCGGCCACGAGTGGCCTATATTGTCGCAAAATGGAGCGGACGCTCGGATCGAAGCCGTACCATTTCATGGTTAGCCGTATACCTTGCGCCTTCAATGCCTGAAGGACCAGCGCTGCCTCAAGAAAACTACCGAGTACGATCCCAGCAGCAAGTGAAAAGGTGCTCCAGCTTCTGGGGCCCAACACAATGAATGCCATGGTGACCAGTGGCGTAACCACGGGAGTCAAAGCGGGAAGAGCGAACTTCTCACCTGCGTTTAAGACCGCAGACGCACACAATGCCACTCCATTGAATAGAACGAAAGGGAGAAGCATGTAGAGGATTTCACGGGTCAATTGCAACTTTGCCGGAGAAAAACTGGAAGCCAGATAGGGCAGATACCAGGGTGCGAGCGAACCCAGACCAACCGTCAGGGCCAGCAAACCAAGAACGCAGGCAAACATAACATTCGAAAACAGCTTTTGCGCCGCTGCGGGCCCCTGGGAGCATTTCATCTCTACGAAGGCCGGGACCACGGCAGAGGCAAAAGAGCCGATCAGGAGATTCACCGCGAATGCAGGCAGCACAAACGCGATCAGAAAGGCATCCAAGGCATCACTGCGGCCAAACGAGTTTGCCACCAGCAGTTCCTTGGCCGTTGAACCCAGCTTGGCCAGCAACGTGAGAGCGCCAACAATAAGGACGGCCCGAAAGATTTTGCGGTTCGGTGAGTCCGTCCCCGTTGCTCTGAGCATGCCTAAGCGCATTGGCCTTTACTGCTTTGGTGGGCGGCTTTGCCAGGGGGCGAAGAGTTCTTCCCGGAGGACAGAAAGACGGTACAGTATTTCTTACAGGAACCACTGCGGGTCTCTTCGCGCCTCGCGGTGGTCGCCCGGTGCCAGCGAATCGTTGCTTTCCGGAGGAGTGTTGGTTTCAAATCATCGTTATGCGCACCTGTGTCATGCGCACCTGTCACGCCCATGGATCTCTCATTGTCTGCTGTCGCAGCCGCCTCTTTTAGCCCAAGGTTGGGATACTTCATTCGCGTGTGCAGCGCCCGCATCAGCGCGTCTGCCCCGCCGCGTAATTCACTTTGGACGGCAGCAGCTCTTCAAAAAGCTGTTGCCACAGCAGCAAGATCCTGTCTTTGCCAAAGCGTGTGACCACTTCGGGTGCGCGCGCTGCGAGCTTCTCCCGCTCTTGATCATGGCTCATGAGATGGTCCAACGCTGAAGCCAGAGCGGCGACGTCTTCCCGCGGGACAAGCACACCGTCTACTCCATTCCGAATAATCTGGGCGGGGCCCTCGGGACAATCAAAGCTGACCACAGGCAGGCCACACGCCATGGCCTCAGCCAGCGCGAGTCCAAACCCTTCATAGCGAGAAGGAAACACAAAGAGGTCGGCTGCGCAAAGCACAGGAGACGGGTCCGCCAAGGCACCCGCCAAATGAACAACTCCGGTCAGTTCCAGAGCTTCAATTTGAGATTGCAGCGCGTCGCGCAATGGCCCCCCACCCACAATGGTAAGCGACCAATCCGGATGACGAGGGGCCAGCCGCGAGAACGCATCCAGAAGAAGGTCAAAGCCTTTTTGATGGACCAACCGGCCCATGGCAACCAGCGTACGGCCCTGCTTTTCCCGGTCGCGCCTGACAAGGTACTGGGGTGCTACAAAAGGACAAGGGATGGCGTAACCTCGGACACTGGTCATCGCCTGGAACCGGGCGAGCGACGCACTCACAGGGCAAACCAGAGCGTCGGCAAAGGGATACACCCAACGGCGGAGAAGCTGCCAAATGCGTCCGATGTCGTGCAGAGCAGGATCAGTTTGCTCCTGGATAATCACGGGCACTTTCAGCCAGCGCGTGGCCAGGAGAACGAGAACGTTCGTAATGTCCACAGCGCTAATCACTGCGTCGGGCTCAGATTCGCGGATAGCGCGGCGAAGCACGCGGACTCTGCCAACATTTCGGCACAATCCCTCGAAGAAATGACTCGAGATGGCCAGCAGGCCCAGGCTGCGATGCTGCACCCGGGGATGCAGCGGGTAGCCAAGGGTTGCGCCGTGATCGAAGGTCAAGACGGTGACTTCGTTTTCCTGCTCGGCCCAGCCATTTGCCAGGAGGCTCGCGACCTTTTCCGCTCCACCGCCCCAGAGAGACGAAATCACCAAGGTCAACCGCATAACCAACCGATCACCCCAGGCAGCAGCACGACAACCCTGCCCGCAGCCTGATGGCGTGCCAGCCGCCGGAATGAGCGTGTGCCTCTGGGCAAGATTGCGCTTCGACGATCTTTCAAGAACCCAATCTTCACCTTGGGAAGTTGCCTTCTGTGGAGGACGTTGAAGATATCACGTTGCCGCAATCTCCTAACGCGTTGCGGCAGTCTAATCACCATTGCCAAGAGAGTCCCGTCACCCTGGAAACTTACAGCTTCGCTCCGTCACTTACAGAGGCTTTTGTGACCTAACCTGGATCATTCATGACGCACAACGCATTCGCTTTCACTGCGGACCTGCGTGGCCGCGAACCTGTTCACGCAGGCCGCACCGAACCAGCGGGCATTATAGCGAACTAAACCTCGCCGTCTTGAAATTTCTAGTGAGCGACGCCGTCGCGACGGACTACTTTGGCTGCGGTCAGCGCCAGGATTTTCAGATCAAAGAGAAAGGACCTGGTTTGCATGTACTTGTAGTCAAAAGCCACCTTCACGGAAATGGGAAGGTCATCACGGCCGTTGACTTGAGCCCAACCGGTGAGACCCGGCGTGAGTTTATGGACGCCGCATTCGGTCCTAAGAGCTACGAGGTCATCCTGATTAAAGAGCGCCGGGCGGGGTCCGACAAAGCTGAGGTCGCCTCTCAGAATGCTGTAAAGCTGCGGCAGTTCATCCAGACTGGTGCTTCGCAGAAACCCGCCCGCAGTTGTAAGGTAGGTTTTCGGGTCAGGGAGCAGATGGGTGGCCACTTCAGGGGTGTTGGTCTTCATCGTCCGGAATTTGGGCATCCTGAAGACGGCGTTATTGCGTCCAACCCGGTCCGACCAATAGAGCACAGGTCCCCTGGATGTAAGCTTCACGACGATTGCGATCATCAGCAGCGGCACAAAAAGCAACAGCAGCAAAAGGACAGCAAGAACACAATCGAAAATCCTTTTGGCAAGCAGGGCGCGACCCGCACCGCCTTTCCGCTGGAGTATGTCGTTGTAATCGGCGATCAACGCCTCCCATACCACCTCCTGCCGGAACCTGGTGCGCACCCAATCCGCGCCGGCCTGGCCCATGCGGCGGCCCTTCTGCGGATTGGCCAGAAGCTCCTGGAGCGCGGCAGCCAGCGCGGCTTCGTCCCGCGGCGGCACCAGACGGCCGGTGATGCCATCGAGCACCGAGTCCACGGCGCCGGTGGCCGTGGTGGTGACCACGGGAACGCCAGAGGCCTGGGCTTCCAGCGTAACAATAGGAAAGCCTTCGCGGTACGTGGGCAGCGCCACCACGTCCATCAACCGGTAATAGGGCGCCGGGTCCGCAACTATGCCGGCGAAACGCACGTTCGCGTCTCCTTCCAGCTGCGCGCGAATTGCGGGATCGACCGGATCGCCGTCTTCGAAGTCCCCCACCAGAAGCAAGCGCAGTTCCGGGAACGGTTGCTTCAGGCGGCGATAGGCCGCGTTGAGTTCAGTGATGCCTTTGTCGCGGTTGAAGCGGCCGACGAAGCCGATGACTGGCGCTCCAACAGGAATGCCCAGAGTGCGCCGCAGTTCGTCAGTCGCGGCGCGCGCTGCGACAACTTTTTCCGGTGCGTTGCTAAAGCGTTCGCAGTCGATGCCGTTGGCGCTGCCTGCGCCGATGACGCCGGCTTTCCCGGGATCGGACACGCCCAGAGCGATGGCCCTGTCGCGAACACTGGGGCTGACGCAGCGTACCTGCTGGGCGCTGTCGCAGGCGATGCGCTCGGTAAGGGTCAGCAGGCGGCGTTTCCATCCCGTGGCGGTTTCCAGGCGGAGGCCGTGCAAGGTGTAAATGCGATGCGGCACTCCGGCCAGCCGGGCCGCGATCCCGCCCAGTAATCCCGCCTTCGGTGTTCCCACGTCCGTAATGTCCGGCCGGATCCGCCGCAGCGTGCGCCAAAGCCGCCACAGCGATCTTATGTCCTTGAAGACGGCGATATCGCGCTCCATGGGGATGCCAATGACCTCGGCGCCTTCCGCGGCGGCTGGGGCGGTTTGGGGCCCGGGATTAGAAATGAAGGTAATGCGGAAGCCGGCCTGACGCAGCCGCGCAATTTGCCCGCGAAAAAAGAACGTGCTCAGGGCAGAGGTTACCACCAGCGCAAGATGCGGCTGCTGCGGCGTCCGAAGCTCGATCGGAGGGGCCACTAGGCTTCACTCGCGGTCCTGGCCAGCGCCATGGCGCCGGTTGCCGAACGGTCAGCCTCCGTGGTCGCTGCCCAGATCTTTCTCCATTCTTCGGCTTCGCTGGAGGTTGCCGGCGCGGCGCGATGCCGCAGGAGCTTGTAGTCAAGGCCGGTGGAGAGCGCCAAAGTGTCCACCAACGACCGCGCCACCTGGCCGGCAATCACTCTTACCGCCAGAGAGGCCTTCTTGTTCGCTCTTGCATACCGGATCGCGAGCTTGCAGATATTTTTTCTGGTGAAAAGCAGCTTCGCCAGGGAAAGCGAGTCTTCCCGGTAGCCGAGGACCACTTCCGGGATGTTGGCGAAGCGGCTGTGCGGATAGGTACGGAACAGCAGTTCCCAGTCTTCCATGCGGACGACGTCCGCCCGGTAGGGATTCTGCCGGAACCATTCGCTGCGGCCCATCCAGGTGGGATGGCCCATGGGAAGGCCTCCCCACGGGCGGGCACAGATTTCAGCATGCGTGGCCGGTGGCCGGCGCATGCCCAACAAGGTGCCGCCACTTCGAAACACCGCCATCCATCCGCCCACCAGGTCCACTTCGGGATGGGTGTCGAGGAATTCTACCTGCTTCTGAAATCTTGAAAAATAGGCAACATCATCCTGATCCATCCTTGCCAGATACTTGCCACGAGCCATCTGCACGGCCCTGTTCACTTGGCCGGAAATCCCGCGATGGAGTCCGTCCGCCACCACTCGAATGCGGGGGTCGTTGAAGCTCTTCGCGATCTCAACGCTGCGGTCGCTGGATCCGTCATCCATCACCAGCAACTCCCAGTCGCTGTAGCCCTGAGAGAGGATGGATACGATTGCGTCCTTCAGTGTTCGCTCCCCATTCAGGACGGGGAGGGCAACGGAGATCACAACAGGCCTACTTCCACGCTTCCAGCATAAGATTATTACGGTTCACGATACCTACGCGTCGCAGAACGCGGTCGGAGAAACGGAGATACTTCATGGCGGCCTTTGGGCCGAAATATCTCAGCACATGCATGGCGCCTCGCGTGAAAGGAAAAAATAATTCTCTGTGCCGGGTAAAGCCCGCATCCTCCGCGAGCTGTTTCAAGGATGTGGGTGTAAACGGGCGCAGATGCGTGTAGTCGTCGTAGAAGGTGTTCATGTCATGCGGGGTAGGCACAATGACGAGCGCATATCCATCGGCTCTCAGAACGCGGTAGATCTCGCTGAGTGCGCGCTGCGGATCGGACAAGTGCTCCAAAAGCCAGCAGCAGAATACGCCCTCAAGATGATTTTCTGCGACGGGAAGCTCGTACGCGTCTCCCAGACGGATGTTGATGCCAGTCCGGGAGTAATGATCGACCAATTCCGGCGAGTTATCCACAGCCAGAATGGCCGCAGGATTCTGACGCGCGAACCAGCAGCGTCCGGGAGCCAGGTCGAGAACAGGACTCCGGCCGGCAAAGCGGGATTGGTAGAAAAATGCCCCAAGCACATTTTCAAACTCACCCACCAGTCCGCCACCGGTGCGGAGAATGTAATGTCCGTAGGCCACAATCAGCTAGTTATACCACGGCGCCGTGCCGAGCAGCCACTGCTCATGGCTTGCTGGCGACGATTAGCGCACAGCATCCGTTCTCTGATCCGTCGTCCTTCAGTTGGGAACTTAGCACCCTGGAATAAGAGGAGTAAATAAGTCGCTGCCATGCGCCAGGAAGCGCTTTGGTGAGCTTCCCCGATACACCTCCCGCGTTGATCCGGCGGGTACCGAGCACTGCAATGCCATCCATGCAGTCCCAGACGCGTATCTGCTGGGGCGAGAGAAAACGTTCCGTCAGAGTTACGTCGAATCCGGCTTTATGGAGCGTAGCTATCCATTCTCCAAGAGACCATAAGTTGACATGGCACAACCTATCTTGGCGGTAGCGTATCCACGCCGGGGAAGAGAAGAGCATGCCTAGATTCATGTCCTGGAGCGGTACGGTGGTTACTAGCTTGCCTCCCGGCCGGAGAGCCCGAAAGCAGCCTTCCAGGACCGACTGCACATCTGAGATGTGCTCAAGAACGGAGTTGGCGAGGACGGTTGCAAACTGCGGCTTGTTTTCGAGTTTCCGGGCATCCTGCAAGCGCACCGTTCCAAATGCCGTTGTTTTGCCCGCTTGCTCGACGGCCCGGGGATTGATGTCGATTCCCACTTCTACCGTGCCGCAGGCCTGCCGGGTAAAGCCACCGTTGCCACAACCCAATTCAAGGATGGGACGCTCCATCGTCACCCGGGAAAGCGCGTCCAGCTCAAATGCGCGCCAGAAAGCCTGCGAAGGATAGCCATACACGGTGAGCATCTGAGTCAACTGAGTTGCGGATGGCATGATAGGAGTGTCCTTGTAATCGTATTGGAGAGCCACAAGGCGGTCCGGCGACGCCGTCTCATCCTGGTGGCCGCCAGCTGTTCGTACATCTCGATGTGCTGGGCCACCATGGCTTCGGCGGAGAAATTCCGCCTCGCGTAGCTTGCCATGGATGCGCCGCTCTCGAAAAACCGAGCGTAGTTCGAATACATTTCCCGGAGCGCCCCGGCCAGTTCCTCCGGTCGGTCGGGAGGAACGAGGATACCGAATCCGCCAAGTTGCGCGCGAATGCCACCCACGTCGGTGGCAATGACCGGCGTTCCCGTCAGCATGGCTTCCGTGACCACCGTAGGGAGCGCCTCGCCGGAGCTGGGCAGCACAAGCATATCGGCTGCATTGTACAACGCGCAAAGCTCTTCCGGGTTGCGGGGTCCCAGGAACTCAACCGACCGAGCAATACCCAGTCGCTCCGCGAGCGCCTGAAGGTCCAGCTTCAGCTGCGGATTCTGGTAGGCCAGCTTCAGGTTGAAAGGGTAGCCCGCGGCCGCGAGGGCTTTGAGTAACAAGTCAACTCTTTTGATTTCCACCAGCTGTCCGACGAACAGAACTTCCCATGGTGCGCCGACTCCTTGTTGGTTGGTGCGCCGCCTGGGGAACGGAGCGGGATCAACGCCGTTGGCGATCACCCGGTGCAAAGCGCCCTTCACGGAGCCATCGCGTTTCTGGAAGTCCGCCTCCGGGGAGGAGAGCGCAACGAGGGCATCAGCGCGTTCGACGACAAAGGCCATGGCCAGTTTCTTGCGGCGGGAAAGCGTGCCCGTCAAAGCAGCGCCATCATGGGCCGTGAAAACGAACGCAGCCGGGGAGCGGTCCACCGCCGCACGGACTGCCCCCCAACTCAGATGATGGACATGAATGATGTCGAACTCCTGGCGATCGATCCTCGCGTAGTGGCTGAAGGTTGTCACGTCGATGCCGCGGGCGCGAAGGCCCGACTCCAGGGTGGTCTCGGGGGTGATGCGGACAGTCTCCCTGTACTCCATTGATTTTCCGTAAATGCCGCCAATGACTGCCACCCTCATGGTTCGTGACTCCCATTCCTTCCTTGCAAACGCTGGAGACGCCTTTGTCGCGCGAGAGCATAGGCGACTTCAAGATCATCGCAGATGATCTGCCACGAAAACCTGCCGGCGTTTTCGCGGGCCCGCTGGCGATAGTCGTCCAACCGCCGGGGATCCTTCAGCAAGCCAGCCAGCACCTGGGTGAGCGAAGCAACCGATCCCGCACGGAACAGCGCGCCGCTGGTCCGAGCGACCACCTCGGGCAACCCTCCGTTGTCGCTGGCAACCACAGGAATGCCGCACGCCTGCGCCTCGGCGGCGACCATCCCAAACATTTCATCCTGGCGAGTCGGCAGCACGAAGATGTCGGCTGCATTAAAAGCTCCGACTAGCTCACTTTCTGAAACGGCCCCCAGAAACAAACCTCCGACTTGTACGATGCGCCGCGTCAGGTCCGTCTCGCCCGTCCGTCCGAACTGCCCTGGGGGGCCGCAGACAACCAGACGCAGGCGGGGGAACTCGTCGCGGAGGGCGCAGTAACTGTCGATCAAGATGTCAGTTCCTTTTTGCTCGTTCACTCTGCCCGCATACAGCAGCACGGTGCAATCCGCGAGGCCATGGGCTTCCCGAAACTGGGTCCGCGCAAGGGGGTTGGGCTGAAAATGATCTAGGTTAACGCCGTTGAACGTAACCCGGAAGAGCTTGTCCGGGAGCACCCAGTACCGGGCGGCGGTCCGTTTACAAAAGCTCGACACCGGCATCAGCAAATCGAACTGGGTCAGGCATTGTCGATAAAAGAAGAACAAAGGCGTTTGTCTGCCTCGGCGAAATCGCGGAAAATCAAAATTGAGAAGCTTAGGGTTTTCTGCTTTTCTAAAGACCCACGCAGCCTCTGGCATGCTGTGAAAATGAAGGATCGCGCTCCCGCTTCTGACGCGTTCGGAGCACTTCCGCAGAAATGTGAACGCCTTGAATCGTGACGATGCGGCCAGCTGAACCCGGGACACCAACACCCCGTCAATGATCTCGTCGGAATCCGCGTGGCCAATGGAGAAGATCTGCACGGCATGGCCCCGCTGACGCTGGAGGCGGGCGAGTTCCCACATGCGGCGCTCGATGGCCCCGCCGCGTTTCGCCGGTATCTCCCCACTGCATGGGCCAATGTGGATTATTTGCGGCGATTCATAAGGTGTCGGAGGCAGGACTGGACACTCCTCTCTCGGGACCAGCGGCGTCCAGGAGCAACCTCCGGCGGCCCGGGTTGTTTTGCCGCCGCTGTCTTGCACGAACCCATAAGTACAAATAGATGGGCGGGCAAGAATAAATGGCGATCTGTGCCAGGACGTCTATGCTGCCGACGGTGAGAAAACCAAGCCACACGGTCGCAAACACCAGAACGTAGACCTCCGCCGCGGCGCTCGTGAGTTCGAAGCGCAACTGAATCTTGGCCACCGCCCAACCCAGCAACACAAAGCCGAAGACGACGCCAAAAATGTGGAAATCGAGAAAAAGCTCGCCTTCAGCCTGGAAAATCTGATCTGCCCCAAGACGCTGTAAAGTCGCGTTATACACGACCCCACCACTACAGTCACGAAATCCCTTGCCGAGAACTGGGACCGGGGACAGGACCGAACAGATGACAGTGCGTCCAAGGAGCGGTTCCTCTGCAAAATGGTTTCTTTCCAGGAAGTAGCCCAGGCGCTGCGGCGCCTGCCCGTATTCCTGGAAAATACCTCCGAATTCGATGAGGCCGGCTGCTTCCGTGACGGAGAGCGAGTCCTTCTGTGGAGCTTCGCGGTAAAAGGTAACTGCCGAAACCAGCAGACCAAACACAAGACCTGTGGCCAGCAGATAACGCAGAGCGGCACGTGGCATGCGTTTGCCGATCACGGTGGCGATCGCCACCATGGGGACAGCGAAGGAACCGCGGTTGTAGGTCATGGTGGAGTAAGCTGCGGCCGTGAGCGCGATCAGAACCACACGCCCCAGCCAGCGCCCGCGCTCGTGTTCCTTCACGGGAAGATCAATCGAGCGGCACAAGAGCAGGACAAAGGCGAAGCCCAGGAAGGGAGTAAGAAACGTTCCGGTCGCCCCGGCCAGCGTTGCCGGCTTTTCCGCCGCCTCGAGGGCGAACCCCATGTAGATAGCCGGATCGGTGATGTATTGTCCCAGACGCTCCAGGCTGCCGAACCGCAAGGCCATGCCGACGCAACCCAGGACCGCGAACAGAAGTGGAAGTTTGCGTCCAGGGATCCAATCCTGCGCGCGGGCCGGGCGGTGCCCCCGCGCCGGACCGCGTCGCCGAAAGATTTGCACCGAGACGCAGAATGACCAGAACGCCACGGTACTGATCATCAACGCAAAATTGATCGCAAATGGAGAAGGCAGCGCGGGCAGGACAAAGCTGGAAGGTCCGGCGATACGAACCGCCGCAGGCATAACCACAAGCTGTAAGGCGAAGACACACAGCATCCAGTTCAGAGGGCTGACGAGATGGCGGAAGGAAAAGCGGCAGTTGGGAAATAGAAGCTGGGCCAGGAAGAAACTGGCGGAGCTGACAGCGCCTGCGGGCAGACTGTTCTTGCCCGGCCACAGAAAAAACAGGACGGCCACCCAGGTTAATGCGACGGTCACAAACGCCGGCACAGAGGCAGACCTTGCGGGACGGAGGGCGAGACTGGAAACCGTACTCATGGCGCCAGCAACCGCCTGCGCTGGTAGCCGGCCAGCAGCACGCTGACGGTAAGAAAAGCGGCGGCGTAAGCCACGGCCAGCCCAAGCCCGCGCCATCGGGGAATGCAATACCAGGCCGTCGTCAAGAGAGTGAATGCGAGTACGGCGTCAAAGCCGAACCTGCGCCACATCGAATGCGTGACCAAGGGTTGGCCCAGAAATGTGTTGAGGGCCTCAAAGACCGCGGAAAACGAAAGTACAACCAGGACTTTCCACCCATCCCGGTAGGCCGGTCCAAACAAACGCATCACCAGGGGCGCGCAGAGCGCAACGGTGATGGAGAGCGCCGTGACCAGCCCTGCAGTGAGAGCGAGATTCGTCCGAAATACCTTGCGATACGAAGCGTCGCTGCCGGCGCCACGAAGGTTAGCCAACATGGAAAGCACGGGGGAGGCGACGGATGCGGGAACAAAGAGGATTGCCAGCCGCCAGCGGTCCGCGGCTCCATAGAGCCCCAACTCACCAAAGCCGCCTGGCTGGCGTACCAGCCACGTATTGCAGAGCCACATGACCGGCGACACGATCGCTGAAGCGAGCAGGGCCGGCAGGCTGAAGTGCAGAAGGATAGGCCATTCCGCAAAGCATCCCGAGAAGGTGAGAGGGACGCCGGCACGCTGACATTCCCGGCGCAACGCCGCCTGGTTTAATAGCCAATTCACGGCCAAGGCGAGAACCAGCCCGGCCACGGCGCCGGGCACGCGGCCCAGCCATGCGCCCAAAAAAATGCAGGGAAAAGAGAGCAGTCCGGCCCAGAAATTCACCTTGGCTATGGTGCGGAATGCCTCCACGCCGGCGAGTGCGCCGGTCTGAAAGCCATTCAACGCCCCAAACAGAACCAGCCCCGATCCGACGATGAGAGGAAGCCGCAGGGCCGGTTCCGCCAAGGTCGTGGAAGCAAGAAACGGCGCCAGGGCAACCATGACGGCGGAGATCGATAGCCCAGCAACGATGGCCACCAGTTGAGACAGTCCCAGGATGCGACCGGCGCGCGCGGGATTGGAGGTCCGGAATTCAGCGATATATCTTGTCGCGGTCAGGCCGAGTCCCATCCCAGCGAGCACGCCGAAGACCCCGGCGGTGCTTTGGACCATCGTCAACTGGCCGAAATCTGACCTGCCCAGCAGACGCGCACAAATCACCCACGCCGCCATGTTGAGAGCACGGGAGATTATGGCACCCATGACGCCCCAAAACGCCGCTTCTTTGAAGCGGGATCTGAGTCCCGCGGCTGGGTTGGCGTCAGTACCCGGTTGGCCGGAGGTAGCGGTGCTCATGGTTCACTTGCTCAAGACAGCGTTGCGCAGCTCTTTGAGTTGGGCGGCACGAGCCGGGTCGGCCTGGACACGGGCCGTCCAATGGCCGAGAATGACAATCAGGCATCCGAGGAACATGCCGGAGAGCGTGAAGAGGAGGGTCATGAGGGTGCGTGGCGGGAAGCTCTTGCGCTCCGGTTCGACGGCCGGCTCCACCACCTGGATGAGGGCGGCGTCGCGCGCTTCATCCAGCCGTGCCATCTCATACTGCCTTGCAAGAAGCTCGAACACGGCTTCGCGGAACTTGAATTCGCGGGTGGCGCGGATATAGGCCAGGCCGGCTTCGGGGATTTTTTTCAGAGATATGTCGTAGATGTCGCCGCCGCCGCCCTGTTGTTCGAGGCGCCTGAGTTCAGACTGCATCCCCGCCAGCTGCCGCTCGGCCATGCTCAGCTGGGCGTTCTGCTCGGTGGCGAAGGAACGCAACGCCTGTACCTCCACCTGCTTGGCCACGATGTGCGCGCGCAGGTCGCCGATGCCTTCAATAATGGCCTTGGCTTGGGCGTCGAGCTGGATCATGCCGCTCTTCTCCTGCGCCTGTTTGAGCCCCACTTCGGCGCCGGCCAAGTCGTCCTTGGCCTGCTTGAGCTGCTCCTCATAGAAGAGGCGGCGCTGCGAGGCCTCCGTCAGGGCCAGCCCCTTGGTGACGTTGCGCAGCTCTTCCACATAGGCGTTGGCCATCTCCGCAGCACGCTTCTTGTCTTTGTCTTCCACCGAGATGCTGATCATGCCGTCCTTCTGCGAGAGGATGTCGCTTCTTGAGGCCAGCGCCAGGCGCGCGGCAGTCATATCGGCCGAGCCATACACCTTCAGCAAGTCGAAGCGGTGAATCAGAGCGTCGGCGACCGGGCGGGCCTTCAACATGCCGACGTAAAGATCGTTGGGGCTCTTGACGCTCATGCCCGTCGCCGACGCCAGACTACCCAGATTAGTGTTGCTCAGTGAGCTGAGAAGCATGGCGGCCGAGGACTGCGCCTGCTGCTGCGGGGGCAGGATCTTGGTCTCCGCGGTGTAGCGCTTGGGAATGATGAAGGCCACGGCTGCGCCGATCACCATCGCCGCCAGGGTGGCCTTAACAATGAACCGCTTGCGCAAGGCCAGAGCGGTGGCCAGATCAAGGAGGCCCGGAACATCCTGCGCGGCAGCATCCTTCTCCCGGAAGGAGACATCATCCTGATCGGACGCGGGTTTTTTCTCGCCGTTACCACTCATGACCACTCCCTCTATCGCAAAACGCCGATCGCCGCGGAGCCTAGCGCAAGTTGCGAGAACACCTGGGACCAGTCGCGAAGCTCGCGCAGTATGCTGGTGGTCCGGAACCGTTGCGGTACGACAATCGTGTCTCCCGGCATCAGTCTTAGCCGCTCAAAGGTGTTGCCCAGGAAGGCCGTGCTGTGCTGGCCGATCACCGTCCCGTCCGCCCGGATGACAAACACCCGGCCCTTGTCCGCGCCTCGGCTTGTCCCTCCGGCGTTACTGAGGTAGTCAGACACGCGCTTGCCGGGCTTAAAACGGAATGCGTTCTCGTTGTACACCGACCCGAGTACTAGGACCGTATCGAGCCGGGCTGGCACGGAGAAGACATCGCCGTCTTCCAGGGCCATGGTGGGAACATCGTCGATGGTGCTGTCAGTAACCTTAAGCCCAAGTACCACCCTGCCCGTGGGCTTCACCTGAGCGAGCTTGGCGATAAAGTCATGCTGCTCCTGGATGCGTGCCCGGTTTTCGGCACGGTCCTCAGGAGTTGAGCCCGCACTGGAAGAAGCCGTCTCCAGCAGTTCCTTCTGCATTCTTTCCACCATCTGCCCCAGGCGAGCGCGCTGGGCCTTGAGGGCGGATTCGCGATGCAGTTCCGAGCCGAATAGGTATGCGTGCGCGCCGAGCCCTCCGGCCCTGTCGACGGCGTCGCGCAGGGTGTCTCCGGGTTCAACCCGGTACACACCCGGCGCCTTGACCTCTCCGTCAATCTGCACGAATTTGGGGCGGTTCTCCGTCGCCACGGGAACGTCCGCTTGGGAGAAGATCGTTACCACGTCACCCGCCAGAAGCTGTTGATTGTCTTTTGAGGACGGCTGATCGACGGCATGGCCAAGATTGAAGGGAAGCAACTGCTTGGAGAGGTTGTTCTGGTCCAGCCGCTCAATCACCGCATATTCCCAGTTGATGGCTGACCCCCGCCGGCGGATCTCCGTGCGCAGGTCTTCCTGCGGCATGCCCTCATCCGAGTTCGCACCATTTTCGCCATCTTCGCTTCGGTTCCTGTCGGCGTTGAAAGGTTGAACCGTAGTGCCAGGATCCTTCATGGACTGGTTCCCGGGTTCTCTGCTGGGCTCCTTGGTGGACTGGTTTCCGGGTTCTCTGCTGGAGTCCCTCGGGTATTGGTTTTCCGGTTCGCTGCCGGGCTCTTGACGTTCTCCCCGCATCCCCACCCTGCGTCGGCCATTGCGGGACGCAAATTCGTCATTGCCGCCAGAGGCGAGGTTATTCTGCTCGTTCCAGTAGTCCCGGGTGATGAGAGCGTCTCTTGAGGGAATCAGGTCGGAGACCCTCATTCCCTCATGCCACAGATACCGCCCGGGCCAGGCCACATTTCCGCGCAGCGTGACCGCATTCCCAATCCGCGGAGATACCGGGTAGACGCGGACGATGTCACCCTCTTTGAGATCATGCTTTAGGCCTTCGGAGTTGAGCGCAAACTCGTCAATGACTCGCTCCGTGTGTTCGGTGATGCGTTCCAGTGATACCCGTCTGCTGCCCGCGACACTGGTCAATCCTCCGGAGTCCTCTACGATTTCACCCAACTGAGTGGGCGGGCGCAATTCGTAGATAGCCGGGTGATTGACGCTGCCCGAGACCGCCACCAGGGGACCCACGTGCGGAATGTAAATGACGTCGCCGGACTGCAATGTGGCGTCGGAGGATTTGTCGCCCTTGAGAATCAGATCGTAGACGTCCAGGTCCGTCACCAGTCTGTTGTTTCTCTTCAGCTGCACGTGACGCATTGAACCGTTGGAGGCCGGCCCCCCCGATTCGAACAGCGCGTTCACCAAAGTACTCAGCGAGCTCACGGTGTAGGTCCCTGGCCGGCGCGCATATCCCAGCACGAACACCTGAATGGACCGCAATTGGCCGATGTTCACGTTGAGATCGAAGTCCCTAAAGAACCGGCCAATCGCGGAGTGAATAAAGCCATTGAGCCGGTCATAGCGAATTCCCGCAACATTGATCGCGCCCACGCGCGGGATATAAATCTGTCCGGTGCGGTCCACGACGACCCGTGCGTCAAGATCGATCTTCCCCCATGCCTGGATCAAGAGCTCATCGCCGGGGCCGATCACATAATCGTCGCGCACGGGAATGCGGTCCACAGGTGAGAATGTAGTGGGAACATCTTCAAAGAACTCATGGCCAAAGATGAGCAGCTCTCGTCCCACCGAAGCCTGCACGTACTTCTCAAACTCAGTTTTCCTGTAAGGCGGCGGTATTCTTCGGCTGTTGGGGAGATCCAAGTTCGCTGGCGGCGTCGGGACGCGAGGCGCGGTGTCAAGAATCCGTTCCCCGGTCGTTCCCCGGGAAGAATCCGTAGCCCCTTTTTCGGTTCGGCGGCAGTCCGTTCCCACGCACTCCGTATTTTGCGGAGTTGGCGTAGTCAGCGTGGTTTGCCCGAAGCAGCAACCCAGCAGGCTCAAGACTGTCACACATATCCACACTATCGGTCTCTTCAACATTGAACAAGGCTCCCGCCCACGGAAATGTCCCGCCGCTGCATCGCACCGCTCGACAAATTTACTCAACAGAATCAAGAAACCGCAGTTTGATCTCTCGGAGCAAAACCTTGCGGGCTCCGCTACACTTGAGCGGGCTGCTGAGAATAAATATTTAGTAGTGACTCGCCGTTTGGCGCAGTTCAGGATACCTCGCGTACCTGCGTTTTAGCAAATCAAGAAATAATAGAAATAATCAAGTCTTGACAAAATAAAACGCTATCCCCGGCGGCCTAGTCTGTTAGAATCCTATGTTTGGTTTGAATGCGTTCTCACTGCGGAAGAGTACTCGCGGCGGGTGGCGTGTGAGTTATGAAAAGCAAAGCACGAAGACATTTGAATGTGGGCTCCCATAATGAACCCTGGACATATAGTGAGATCAGTTGGAAAGTGGTTTGAGCGACCGCCACAATGGATGCTTCGCCGCGGGATGCAACTGGCACTTGACGGGGGGGCCGCCACCCTTGCTCTCGCTTGTGCGTGTCTCATACGTGGCGAGTTGCGGGTCGTACCGTGGTTTCCGCAATTCTTCGTCTGGCTCCCTTTGTTTGCTGTGGCGCGTCCCTTGACGTTGCTGCTCAGCAGAGCGTACCGGCCTACTTGGCGACACTTTCATCTTGCGGACGGTGTAGAACTGGCGCTGAAGTCGTCGCTTTTGACTGTGGGTGTCCTGGTTTTTCGTTTTTCACATGGCTTCGGTCTTCATATACCAACTCTCCCGATCAGCATCGCGCTCATTGAGCTAAACCTCTTTGTCATCTTCGCTGGCTCTCTCCGGATATTCCGGCGATGGACCCACAACGCTGGCCGCGCCAGAAACGAACCCAACTACCGCACACTCTTAGTTACCGACGAGACCTCGGTCGCCGGGGCGGTAAGCTTGATTGAACCCTATCCGGACGTTCAATTGGTTGGCATCATTACCAATGAGCACGCCATGCGCGGGCGAACGGTTGCCGGTGTCCCGATCCTCGGTGGTTTCGGCGTGTTGCAGAAAATGATCGTCCTGCATCGAGTTCAGTTGGTGCTCATGACCAGCGGCGGTATGACTGCGGCGGATGAGATTATGGCCCAGGCCGCTGAGTTGGGTGTCGAAATACGCATTCTTCCCACAGCTCGAGACTTAGTGCGTGGTCGCGTGCGGGTGAGCCGCAGCGTGCGGATCGAGCAGATGCTGGGAACGTATGAACAAAATGGCGCGAGTTCTCCTGTGGTTTCTTGTTTCAGCAACCGTTGCGTGTTAGTAACCGGTGCAGGCGGTTCCATTGGCTCAGAAATCGCTCGTCAGATATCGCTGCTTCCCAGCTTGAAGTTGATCCTCCTAGATCAAGATGAGAATTCTATCTTCGAACTGGTGAACGAGCTGGCCTCTGCGAAGATCGAAATCATCCCGCGGGTCGGAGACATTCGGGATGCAACTATGCTGGAAGAGCTTTTCCGGCTTCATGCCCCTGATATAGTGCTTCACGCCGCTGCGTACAAGCATGTTCCGCTGATGGAGTCACATCCTTGCGAGGCGATATTAAACAATGTTACCGGCACGCGGCAGTTAGTGGAACACGCGGACAGGTTTAACTGCGAACGGTTTGTGATGATTTCAACCGACAAGGCGTGCAGCCCCTCGAACATCATGGGTGCCACTAAGCGAATCGCAGAGATCATCGTGCAACATCGCGCCGAGTGTGCCACAGGCAACACTAAGACCCAGTTTGCCTGCGTGCGATTTGGCAATGTTGTCGGAAGCCGGGGCAGTGTGGTTCCAACCTTTCTGCGCCAAATCGAAGCAGGCGGACCCGTGACCATTACTCATGAACAGATGACGCGCTATTTCATGAGTATTCCTGAGGCCGTTCAGCTGGTCTTGCAGGCTGCGACGCTCGCCTCCCGAGGGGATGTTTACATGCTGGATATGGGCGATCCGGTGAAGATCATGGATTTCGCGCGCAAGTTGATCCTCATGTCTGGGCTGCGTCCAGACATTGATGTCCCCATTCAAATTGTAGGCGTTCGTCCTGGCGAAAAGTTGCATGAGCGGCTTTGGCAGGAGAATGCCGAAGTAACTAGTACGCGGTTTCCTAACGTACGTCGCATCAAGGGCAGTCCTTTGCAGCCTGGTATATCAGACCAAATTCTTGAGTTGGAGAGAGCCGCCGCCCAGCGAGCAGACCAAGACGAAATTTGTAGATTACTTGATTCTCTCCCAATCGACTTCGCGGAGCCACAGCCCGCGTCTGCGGAGAAAGAAGCGGCCCTTTCCCTTTCACGAAACGACCCAGCGCCAGGACGGGACAAGGGGTCCCCAAAGATCGGTACACGTCTCAGTCGCTTCCTTTATCCCTATCCTGAGGCGGAACAGCCAGGGGATTGAAGACTGGAAGGGTATTGCGCCTAAGCCCTCGGGACGCCGTTGACCGGAGCGGTGATCCGCAGAAGAGGCGTTCTTAACGCTGACTCTTAGGCGCGAGGGTGCGCATCCGGTAGCTTTTCTGAAGCTCACCTTCAGGCAAGCACGCCTTTGCAAATACCCGGCGCCACGGGCTGCCTCCAGAAGCCCACCGTGACAATTCCGTCCCCCTGCACATACTTCTTTTTTGTTTTGGCCAATGGCGCGAAGTCTCCCCAAAGTCCTGTCCTTGCCAGAACAGTCGTTCATGCCGTACTGTCTTACCAGTGCGGTGGTAGCAAAATACTCCTCTTTTCTTGAGGGCTGAATGTCCTGGCTTCGCAACTTAACAGCGTTTTTTCTTTGTGTTGCCGCAGCTCTGGCGCAGCACACTGTCCCGACTTCACCCGCCTGCGGCCCCGCCAGCGTCAGAGACGGCGACGTCACGGCCCCTTGCGTCGATGCGCCGAGCCCCGCGCAGCCGGCAACTGCCGAGGAGTCTGCGGTACCTTACCGGAAGAATTCTCTACCTTTTCCCAGTGAAGCGCCCGCATTGTCGCAGGCAGGGAAGACCGACCCGCCAGATGTAACCATTAAAAGTGCTGTCCGAAGCCTGCCCCGTGACCAGCTCACGATCTGGACTTCGCCGTTCAAGGCCCGCATCCAGGATCTCACCTGGTTGGTCCCGCTCATGGTCACTTCTGGTGTCTTGATCGGGAGTGATCAGCAAAGCCTGGCCCGGGAACATTCCAACGCCACCGCCGTGCGCCGGAGCACAACGATATCGAACGCCGGATTGGCGCTCATGCTGGGTTTGCCCGCGGTGACGTATGTCAGTAGTCTATTGAACGGTTCACGCCGGGAGCACGAGACCGGCATACTGGCCGGTGAAGCAGTCGTGGACAGTCTGATCGTGGATGAAGCCCTGAACGTCCTGACGGCCCGGGCCCGCCCCACCCTGACCGGTGGTGACGGCAGGTTCTTCACTTCCAGCCGGTTCAATAGCTCTTTTCCATCCGCTCACAGCACGTTGAGTTGGGCGGCGGCTTCGGTCTTTGCGCACGAGTATCCAGGGTGGCTGTCCCAGCTTGTGGTGTACGGCGGCGCCACCGCCGTAAGCCTGTCTCGCGTGACCGCGCGCCAGCATTTCCCTTCCGACGTGCTCGTCGGGAGCGTGACGGGATGGCTCACCGGCCGGCAGATCTATAACGCACATCACAATCGGGAACTGGACAATATACAGTACGGGAACTTCATACCGGAAGCTCCGCTGACGGGGACGACCTATGTCTCCATCGATAGCTGGGTATATCCGTCCCTCGACCGTCTGACGGCGATGGGCTATATCGACACCGCGGTGGCGGGACTGCGGCCGTGGACGCGCTCGGAATGCGCACGACTGGTGCAGGAAGCGGGGCAGGAAATCGATCCTGGGGGGTCTGGTACGGAGTCGGACCTGTACGCGCGACTGGCGTCGGAATTTCAGATGGAGATAGAGGGAAAGCAGACGCAGCCGGATGCCCGCATTGAGGAGATCTATGCGCGCGTTGGCTTTCTTTCCGGCACGCCCCTCGCCGATGACTACCACTTCGCCAAGACCTTCACTGACGATTTCGGCCGGCCGTTTGGAAGTGGCGCCAACGCCGTAGCCGGAGTTTCCGGGAGAGCAGTAGTGGGGCCGCTGGCATTTTATGTGCGCGGTGAATACCAGCATGCCGGCACACTTCCGGTCCAGGGTGCGGCCGCGCAGCAGGCCATTATCAGCCTGGAAGGCCTGCCTTTCGCTCCGCCACAGCGGACCGATTCGCTCGATCGTTTGCGCTTTCTGGAGGCGTATGCTTCCTTCACCTTTCACAATAATGTGATTTCGATTGGCAAGCAGACGCTATGGTGGGGGCCGGGGGCCGACGGACCTTTCCTGGCCAGCAATAATGCCGAGCCGCTCCCCCTGTTGCGCATCTCGCGGGCTTCGCCGTTGGTGCTGCCTTCCGTCTTCCGTCTGTTCGGGCCGATTCGCGCGGAGATGTTCTTTGGGCAGCTGGGTGGACAGCAGTTTGTGGCGTTGTTCGATGCCACCGGCAAGAGGAAGGTGGTGAGCGCCCCGCTGCACCCTCATCCGTTTGTTCAGGGACTGAAATTCTCCTTCAAGCCGACGCGCAATGTGGAGTTCGGGTTTGGAGTGACAGGGATCTTGAGCGGCCCGGGCTTCCCGCTGACGCTGCGCAGTCTCTTGCGCACCTACTCGCCAAGTGGAAATACCGTGCCGGGCGCGGCCAACGATCCCGGAGACCGCCGCTCGGCCTTTGATTTTTCGTACCGCGTCCCCCGCCTTCGCAACTGGCTCACGTTCTATGGCGATTCGTTTACCGAAGACGAATATACACCTGTCTCCTTCCCGCGTAAATCGTCGTTCCGGGCCGGCCTCTACCTGCCCCGGCTACCGAAACTTTTGAAGGTAGAATTAAGAGCGGAAGGCGTCTATACAGACATTCCCAGCCTGGGAAGCACGGGAGTCGCGTATTTCAATGGCCATTACTTAAGCGGCTACACGAATTATGGCCAGATCATCGGCAACGCGATTGGCCGGGAAGGACGGGGTGTCAATGTCTGGGCGACGTACCACTTTACGAGCACGAACACTGTTCAATTGCATTACCGCACCCAGCATGTGAACCCGGAATTCCTGCAGGGCGGCTACTTGAGAGACTTTGATTTGACCGGCAGCATTGTCCAGAGGAGAAGCCTGGTGTTGACGGTCGTAGCTAAGTATGAACATTGGAATTTCCCACTGCTTGCGGCAACCCCGAAAACCAACGTGAGTGCTGGACTGCAGCTGAGTTTTCGCCCGCTACAGGGATGGAGCCTTTGGGGTCACAAGTAAGAACAGCCACCTGGCTGCTCGGTCTGGGGCTTTTGGGGGCAACGTAATCAATCCCGGGCTTTTAGAAACCGGCGGCCGGTGCCATCCGTCCTAAGGCCACCATTTCATCCTTCTCGACCAAGATTCCAACTCTGAAAACCTGGTTGTTCGCGAGCGGATATGCCCGCTTATAATGGCACGGAACTCGGAGAAAAAACAGAATGCAAATCAGGCAACGGGCCGCCGGCATACTGCTCTTGCTGTTTGGTATCTCGAACGTGACATTTGGATGGGGGCCTGACGGCCACCGCTTCATCAACCGCAATGCGGCGCTGCACATGCCGAACGAGATGCCGGCTTTCTTCCGCAAAGCAGCGGACCGTATGGAATATCTCGGACCGGAGCCTGACCGCTGGCGCAGCACGTTAGAGCCGTCTCTCAAGGAGGCCGGAAACGCTGACGGCCGCAAATTCATTCTTGGCCGGCTGGCCAAGGGAACGCAGCAGCTGATCGACCTCTGCTACACCGCTTGGCTGGACAGCGAAAAGCAACCTCCGCCTTACAAGCCATGATCGTGCTCCGACCAAGTGCTGGAGTTTTTTAGAATTCGTGATGGTCGAAATGGACCAGCGCGTCAGGCCAGCCCTGTTCGCTGAGTAACTTGCGGACGTCGGTGACCATTGCCGGAGGGCCGCAGGCATAGGCATGAATGGGCTCTCCCGAGGGCGCCAAGCGGAGAAAATGTTCCTGGACGTGTCCGCGTGCGCCGGTCCATTCTGAATGGGACCGGCTCAGCGTGGGGATGTAGTGAAAATTCGGATTCTGCCGCGCCAACTCTAGAAACTCACGATCGAAGAAAAGTGACTCGTGGTTTCTCGCGCCAAAAAACAGCCAGACCCGCGCCCCCTGGTGACAATCGCTCGATTTCATGAGCCAGTGGACCATAGAACGAATGGGCGCGATGCCAGTGCCCGCGGCGAGAAAAATGGTGTCGCCTACCGGTTGCTGCAACACGAAATGGCCCTGCGGATGCGTCACGCGGACTCGCGTGCCTTCTTTAAGTTCTCGCAGGTTGTCTGCCGGTGATCCCTTGCTGACGCCCTTTAAGCAAAGCTCAAAGCGGTTGTCTTCGTTGGGAGGCGAAGCGATCGAATAGGCAAACGGCGTAGGCCGGCCATTCAGTGCTACTTCGATGCGGACAGACTGTCCGGGCAGGAACTCCAGCCGGTCGTTACCCTTCACCCCGCCTTCCACCTGAAACGTAAGGTGCTGGGCGAACGATGTCAGAGGCACAGACGTGATTAACGTTGCGTCCAGGATAGGAGCAGGGTGGCGCTTGTCTGTGGCGGGAAAGGCCGATGGTGAGCTCATACTTTAGGGTATTTGAGTATTTCGATGCGCCAGACACCACGCCGGACGCCAAAATCGCAAATACATTCGCGCGTAAAAGAAATTCATCGTACCATAGGGTTCCCAGGTTCATACTGGGATTTCCCGTACTGGTCAGAGAACGAATTTAAGTCTTGCCGGAAAGCGGGACCACAGGCAAAAATCTTTGCATTCCGTCTAACCTGCTGTTAACGTTCTATGTCGCGAGCTTGGGGAAAGCTTCTGAATATTATTCATTCTGGACATTATTCATGAAGGCCATTGGACCCTGGTTTGCCAAGGCGAACCGAGCTAACAGATGTGCAGTCAATTTCAGGAGTTGAATCACATGGAAGACCTTTCGACCGCCCAATCCAGCCCTGCAAGGTCTACTCGCAAGGATATCTTCGAGAAATGCTGGAATTTCAACCGTGCCCGGGCGCTGCAGGAGGCTGGTCTCTATCTCTATTTCGAGGTGTTCGGCACCCGTGAAGGCTGCGGCGCCAGCGAAATCATGCTGGGTGACCGCAAGATCCTGATGTTCGGCTCCAATGATTATCTGGATTTGACCAACGATCCCCGCGTCAAGGAAGCCGCCATCGCCGCCATTCACAAGTACGGCACCGGCTGCAGCGGATCACGTTTGCTGAATGGGACCTTAAGCATCCATGTGGCGTTGGAAGAAGAGCTGGCGGAATTTGTGGGCAAGGAAGCCGCGCTGGTCCTGGGTACCGGATTCCAGGCGAATTATGCAGTCATCGCGGCGCTGGCCCAGGAGGGCGAAGTCATTCTTTGCGAACACAACCTCCACGCCAGCCTGGTGGATGGAGCGCTGCGGTCCGAAGCGCGCAGTGTGCGGTTCCGCCACAACGACATGCAGCATCTGGAGAAGCGCCTGCAGCAGTGCGATGAAGGCGCGCTCATCGTGACCGAGAGCGTGTTCAGCATGGAAGGCGACATGGCCGACCTTAAAGCCCTGACCGAGATCGCGGCCCGCTATGGCGCACGCACTTATGTTGACGAAGCCCACGGAATCGGACTGTTTGGTCCAACCGGCGCGGGCGTGGCGGAAGAACAGGGTGTGTTGAAGGACGTCGACGTCATCATGGGTACTTTCAGTAAGTCTCTGGCGGCTGCTGGCGGATTTGTGGCGTCCACCGAGCCGGTCATTCACTATCTAAAACATTTGGCACAGCCATTCGTATTCTCGGCCAGCGTTCCCCCTGCCTCGGTCGAGACGGCCCGCGCCGCCTTGCGAATATTGAAAACAGAACCGGATCGGCGCAATGCACCCATGGTCATTGCCGCCAAGATACGGGCTGATCTGTCAGCGCTCGGGTTCAACGTGATCCAGGCGCGCAGCCCCGTGGTCGCCGTGGTGATTCAAGAGGATGTCGCGCTGTTCCTGATGGCCAAGCAGTTGTTGGAAGAAGGTATCTACGTCAATCCGGTGGTCAAGCCCGCGGCCGCCCAGAACCTGTTGCGGATTTCCTGCACCGCCGCACACAACGACGGCCATGCATCGCGCCTGGTGGAAACCATGGAGCGGATTGCCAAGCGCTTGAACGTTGAACTGGAGCCTGTAAAAGCCAACGGGAAAGCCAATGTTGCATTATGATTTCAAGGCCGTACTTGAGAGGCAATGAAATCAGCAAAGCGCCAAAAAGAAAACCAACTACCTACTAAGGACTGAAGCCTACATGCCTGATGCATTAAATTTAACTGGAATTGCACTGACCGTTGAGCAGGGAAAGTGGAAGAGACTGGCCAAGAGCGTGGCCCAGAAATCACTGGCGCCGAATGCCGCCCAGGTTGATCAGGAAGGCAGCTATCCACGTGAAAGCCTGAAGGCCGTTGCTGATGCTGGACTGATGGGCTTGCTCATCCCCAAGCATCTTGGCGGCCCGGGCGAAGGAATCTTGACGTACGCCATGGTGCTCGAAGAACTGGCCCAGGGGTGCGCTTCCACGGCCATGGTCGTTTGCATGCACATGAGCACGCTGCCCATGATCGGCGCTCTGGCTCAGGGCAGCCAGATTGAAGCCTTCGTGAAACCCATCATTGAAGGTCGTTGGATTGGCGCTCTGTCCATGAGCGAACCCGGTTCCGGCAACCGTCTGTGGCATATGGACAGTTTTGCCCAGAAAAATGACAAAGGCTATCTGATTGATTCCTTCAAGTCTTTCTGCACCAGTTGCGGACAGGCAGATTTCTACGTGGTGCCGGTGCGCGCCGACGACAAGGTCGGGCCCAACGAACTCAGTTTGTTTGTGATTGAGGGAAAAGATCCCAACATCCTGCCCATCGGCAAATGGGACGGCATGGGGCTGCGCGGCAACTGCAGCATGCCCATCCACTTCAAAGGATGTCAGGTACCCGAAGAAGCACGGCTCGGTTCGCCGACCTGCGGCTTCTCCATGCTGTTCGCGTATTCGCTGCCTGCCTATCAAGTTGGGCTGGCAACCGTGTATCTCGGAATCGCCCAGGCTGCCTACGATGCGGCCGTAGCTCACGTGAAAAAGCGCATACACAGCGACACCAAGCAGTCGCTTGCGCAGGTGGAAACGGTACAGCGCTACATCGCCGAAATGAAGATGCGGGTGGACGAAGCCCGCTGCATGGTCTATCGCGTGGCCCAGATGTCGGACAACGCCACCGTCCTCTTTAATGAGCTGAATTCCGCCGATCTGCTGGATGAGGTGATTCGCGAGAATCCGGATGATCCTTATTTCATCGAGCTGGCCCAGCTCAAGTTCGCGGTGAATGAGATCGCCATGGAAGTCACCGGCAAGGCCTTCCAGGTTTGCGGCGGCACGGCATACAAGCGGGGCCATCCGGTGGAGCGGCTGGTGCGCGATGCGCGGGCGGGCTCGGTGATGGCCCCATCCGATGATTCTTTGAAGTTGATTGTAGGACGGCAGATTTTGGGTATTCCCCAACCCTGGGACGGGGAGCAGAGGAGATAAAACCGTATGGCTACCACAGATGTGAGCGCGGTCCAGACCAGCATCCTGCTGGATTCGCTGCATGATTTCCAAAAAACGTTCAATGCAAACCAGCGCGTGAAGAAGTTGATCAAGGGCTGGAACCGGTTTCTCAAGGCCGAATCCACCGACACCAACGAGATATACACGGTGACCATCGAAGACCTCACCATCACCAAGGTGGAGTCCGGCTGTCCGCGTCCGGAAGGTGACGAGGACGTGATTACGCTTCAGGCCGCGCAAGAAACCCTGGTCCGGATTTTTCTCGGCAAATACAACCCGGCGCACGCGCTGATTGACGGCGCGCTGGCAGTCTTTTCCGGTGACCGCGACAAAGTGAAACTGGAAGCAATCGCAATGATCATTTGGGGCCTGTAAGCGCTGGCCGGGGACTCACGAGGGGCGATGAAGAAAATATTTGAGCTGGGTTTTTATGTGACGTTCGGGGCGGGCATCGCCTTCGGCATCAGCTCTTTTACCATTCTCTCCGAGATGTTTAAGGTGGCCAGCAGCTTTTGGGTCATCGTATCCATTTGTCTGGCCGGCGTTGTCTGCATGCTGCTTTCGAGTTCGATTGCAGAATTGGCCAGCATGTATCCTTCGGCCCCGGGTGTACGCACTTATCTGAAAGTTGCGCTACCGCCGCGTACTTCGCTGTTTCTGGTTTACCTCTACTTGATGTTCATGATTATGGTGGCGGGAATTGAAAGCTACCTGTTCGCGCTGGTCGTTCGGCAACTTTTCCCGCAACTCCCGGCGCTAGCGGTGGTACTGACACTTCTCGCCTGCACGGTGATCGTCAATCTTCTTGGGCTGGAACTTCCACGCGGTGTCCAGATGTTTACGACTACGGCGTTGATTTTAGGCGTTCTGGCCCTGGGCGCTACCGGAGCAGGATCGCACTTGAGCAATCTGCACTGGAACGCCACAACGATCATGGCGGGACATCCCTTGTCTCAGATTGGGGACGCAGTCGGCTCCGCCGTCTACCTCTTCATTGGATTTGAGTGGGTCACCATGATGGGTTTTACCGCCAAAGCGTATGAGCGGAAAATCCCCATCTCTATGCCGCTGGCGATTCTCACCAATGTTGTCGCCTATTGCATCTTTTCGCTGGCGCTGGCTACACGGTTGCCGGTCGAAGCCGTCACGGGGACCGCTATTCCGCAGCTTCCGTATTTCGTCCAGATCTTTGGACCGCGCGGCAGCGTTGTTGGGCTGGTGCTATCCATCCTGGCGATTGTTTCGTGCTTCAACGCCGGCGTGATGGGCGGATCGCGCCTGATTCATGCTCTTGCGCGTGAAGGCAATTTCCCGAAATCCTGGGGCAAGATTTCGCTCACCACCGGCGCGCCCATTGGCGGCGTGCTGGCGCTGGGAGTGTTGGCTTCGATTGCCTCCGTGGTGATCGTTAGGTTTGAATTAGAAGAGGTCGCGGCGGTCACTGGATCGGCGATTGTCTGTTTTGTTTATGCCGCGTTCATGTGGGCAGTCCTGCGCTTGCGCAAGACGCAGCCCAATGCACGCAGGACGTTCCGCAGTCCGCTGCCCGTCTGGCTCCAGTGGGCCTTGATTGGCATTTTGCCGATCGCTGGAATCCTGGCGTTGTTCGGCATCAAGGGTAAGACGGTGCAGGTGCTGGCAACCGCGCTAGGCCTGGTGTTGGTTTCCGCGGTTACGGTGTGGTGGTCGACGCGGTACAAGAACGCTGCAGCATTGAATTTGCAGACGAAGACTTCGTGAGGACGGCTGGATGCAGTCTATAAAAAAGGATTCAGGAACAGTTCCACTGGGCACGGCGCCGGAAATCGTTTCCGACTACGGACACTATTGCCGCCCGGAACTGGTGCGCATGCTGCATGCGCTGAGCCTGGATGCCGTGTATGAGCGCGCCGAAGGTGATTATCTCTGGCAGCGTCGCGGAGAGCAGCTCGTCAAAATTCTCGATTTAGTCGGCGGCTTCGGAGTCAACCTGCTGGGGCACTATCATCCTGAACTCGTAGCGGAAGAGCTGCGCTTGATCCAGGAACGTGTTCCGCACAGTGCGCAGGGGTCGTGCCGGCGCGGAGCAGCCCAACTTGCGAAAGCGCTGAGCGAGCGCACCGGCGACTACATTACGATCTTCACTAACACTGGAACCGAAACAGTCGAAGCCGCACTGAAACATTTGGCGCTGGAGCGTCCGCAGAAGCGTTTGATCTGTGCGGTGCGCGGCGCTTTTCATGGCAAGACCACAGGGGCCGTCCAGCTTACGTATTCATATCGCGAACCATACGCCCACATGGGACCCGAAGTGCGCTTCATCGATATGAATGATCCGTCTGACTGGGCCGCGGTAGAGACCCAGCTTGACGAAATTGGCGGCATCTTCATTGAGCCGATTCTGGGTGAAGGCGGCGTTAAGCCCCTGCCTGCGGCATTCGTCGAATGGATCAAGAAGGTACAGAGCGAAAATGAGATCCCCATTGTTGCCGATGAAATCCAGACCGGCTTCTATCGCACGGGTAAATTTCTCGCGTGCCAGGACCTGGGACTGGAACCTGATTACATTTGTCTTTCCAAGGTGCTGGGCGGCGGCCTGGCGAAGATCGGCGCGCTACTCATCAAGCGCGAGCGCTTCGTTGACGAATTCTCCTTCAAACACAGTTCGACGTTCGCCGAAGATGACCGCAGTTGTTTTCTGGCGCTCAAGGCCATTGAGATCACCGAGCGCGATCAGGTGGGCAAGCGCGCGCTGGAAACAGGGAACTATTTGATTGGAAAGCTGCAAGAGCTTCGTGACCGCTTTCCGGACATAGTCAAAGACATTCGTGGCCGCGGACTGATGCTGGGCATGGAGTTGCACGATCTCTCTGATTCTCCTTCGAACACGCTGAGAATG
Organism: Acidobacteriaceae bacterium; assembly: GCA_003140235.1. Classification (GTDB taxonomy): domain Bacteria; phylum Acidobacteriota; class Terriglobia; order Terriglobales; family Acidobacteriaceae; genus Angelobacter. The sequence continues at coordinate 3,207 of PLJN01000189.1, read as the reverse complement.
CTTTCGCAGCAGGAATATTTGGGTTATCTGGCGGCGGCATATCTGCTGAATGTCCACTGCATTCGTGTGGCGCCCACCCTGAGCGAACGTTTTACTCTTCGGGTTCAGCCCTCGGCGTATCTTTCACGGACTGATGTTGACCGTTTTGTGGATGCCCTGCAAATGTTCTGTGAAGCCTTGCGGGCCGCGGATGTCGCGCATCTCACCAGCTATCAAGTCGGCCTGCAGGCCGGCCCGATCGTCGATTACAGCGGATCTCGTCTCAGCCGGCGGGAAACTCCGCGGACGCCAAAGCGTGTGGCGTTTGTTGGTCATCTGATGCAGCCGGAACATGCGCTGTTGTGGGACGCTTCTCTCATTTCCCTGAAACCCAAATTGCGCGAGTACATGGAGAAGCCTTCCCGCGTTTTGCAAGGCAGCATTTACGACCAGCTCAATGTGACGTCCGTCACAGGTGAGGAAGTCCATCTGAGCTATATTGGTCTCGATCTCACGCCCAAGCAGATCATGGAGGGCATTTACAACCGGGACACCCAGTGGATGATGGACAAAATCGAAGACGGCGTCGCGCAAGCGCGTGACTATGGATGCCAGGTGGTCGGCTTGGGCGCCTATACGTCGATCCTGTCGGGAAATTGCAAACGAATCACGACGGAGGGCATTACGCTGACGTCGGGTAATTCGCTGACCGTGGGCATGGCCATTGAAGGCATGAAGCGCGCCGCCCTGGACTCCGGCATTGATATCAGAAAATCGAAACTGGCCGTGCTGGGAGCAAGCGGCAATATCGGCGCGACGCTGGCCCTGATGATGGCGCCTCAGGTTGAGAGTGTTCTTTTGGTAGTGCGTGACTGTCAGTCCCCGCGGGTCAAGACCATGGTAGAAGAAATAGGGCGTGTGTCCAACAACCTCGAAGTCACTGACAATCTGGATGAATTGCGCAAATGCAATTTGATCGTTGCCGCCTCCAACAGCCCGGAGCCGCTCATTCACGCCAGACATTTGTCGTCTGCGCCGGTCGTGATTTGCGATGTTGCGGTGCCGGCGGATGTCTCGCCTCAAGTTCTCGTGGAACGTCCATTGGCGACCGTGCTGCGCGGCGGATTGGTCAAGCTACCGCGGAATGACGATTTTCTGATCGCCGGTCTGGACCTTGAACCTGGATATGTGTTCGCTTGCATGGCTGAAACTCTTCTGATGGGACTGGAAGGCAGGACGGATTCAGTTTCGTTTGGTGCGATCAAGCCCGAAGGCGTCGACTGGGCCCTGAAGGCCGCGCGCAAGCATGGCTTTGCTTTAGGAAAACTCGAGATCGCCGGACCACCGGTTTCGGATACCAAAGACCTGAAAGAGATGAAGGTGGCCCATGCCTGAACGACTCCAAGAGTCGTTGGGGGTCACGGCCCGGCCCCAGTCCCCAACGGAATGGCACAGCTTTGTCGAACTACTGCGACACCGGGCCACGACCCAGCCGGAGCGTACAGCTTATCTTTTTCTGAAGGAGCGCTCTGCGGAAGATGACAACTTCAGCCGCATCTCGTATGCGTCGCTGGACCAGCAAGCCCGGGCCATTGCAGCCACTTTGCAGGCTGCGGGTGTTTCGGCTGGAGACAAGGTCCTGCTGTTACATCAGCCCGGAGCTGATTTTGTTACGGCGTTCTTTGGATGCCTTTACGCGGGCGCGGTTGCAGTCACCACATATCTGGGACATCGCGGAAGGTTGAGGCAGGGGCTGCCCAAGATCGTGGATCTAATGAAGGACGCGGAGAGCAAGTTCGTCCTGACCAGCGCCGATGCCGCCACAATCTTCACCACAGCCTGGGCGGAAGTGATTGGCGGAGATGAGCCGCGCGTGATTGCCAGTGACGACGTTTCGCCTGAAATGGCCGATGCGTGGCGTCCGGCGGCAATCCACCGCGACACAGTGACTCTTCTGCAATACACATCAGGGTCAACCAGCCGGCCTCGCGGCGTGATGATCACCCACGGCAACCTGCTGCACAACTCAAGTTTGATCGCCCGTGGATTTGAATCGGAGCCGTCGAGCGTGGGCATTTCATGGCTTCCTCCCTACCACGATATGGGATTGATCGGCGGCATCCTGCAGCCGGTTTTCGCGGGCTTTCCGGTGACCATTATTTCGCCGTTTGCTTTTCTGCAGCAGCCGTATTGCTGGTTGCAGACAATTTCCAAAGTCCGCGCAACGATTACCGGTGGTCCAAATTTTGCTTACGAGTTGTGCCTCCGCAAGGTCACACCGGAACAGCGTGCGACTCTGGACCTGAGCAGCTGGAAGATTGCTTTTAACGGCGCGGAACCAATTCACCCGGGAACTCTGGAGCGGTTCTCGGCCGCTTTTGCCGACTGCGGTTTTAATCCCAAAGCGTTCTATCCATGTTATGGACTGGCGGAAGCGACATTAATTGTTGCCGGGGGCAAAGCATTGTCCGGCCCCAAAGTCGTGCATCTGGACCGCAAAGAGCTGGAGCAGGACACGGCCGTTCCGGCGCCGGAGAATTCCAAAGACGCGAAGCCCGTCGTCGGATGTGGACAAGCTTTTTCGGACCAAAAAGTTGTAATTGTCGATCCGGAAACTCGCTATGCGTGCCCTGACAAACGCGTCGGTGAGGTATGGGTCTCCGGTCCGAGTGTGTCCTCGGGGTATTGGAACCGTCCTGAAGAAACTTTGAAGACTTTTTGCGCTTACCGCGCGGACACAAACGAAGGACCGTTCCTGCGTACCGGCGACCTCGGATTTTTCAATCAAGGCGAATTGTTTGTCACCGGCCGGATCAAGGACATCGTCATCATCAATGGACGCAATCTCTACCCGCACGACCTCGAGATATCCGCTCAAGCCAGCCATCCGGGATTGCAGTCAGGATCTGGCGCGATATTCTCGGTGGAGTATGATGGGCAGGAACGGTTGGTGGTGGCCCAGGAAGTCCAGCGTGAGGCGTTGCGCACTGAGCCGCAGCAGATGGTCGCAGCGATTCGGCAGGCGATCGTGCGTGATTTTGATGTGCAGGCGTATGCCGTCGCGCTGTTGAAACCGGGGCAGGTGCCCAAGACTTCCAGCGGTAAGATTCGACGGGCACTGTGCAAGAGCGCGCTGATGTCGCATTCTCTGGAAACGGTCCACCTCCACCCGGCGCCGGAAAACTCTTTTTGGAGGAAAGATGGAGCAGCTTGTGACTGAACCTGAAG
>PLJN01000203.1:10445-10632 GCA_003140235.1 Acidobacteriaceae bacterium | reverse complement strand
TCGGAATGACAAAAGTCTGCTAAGTTCTTGTCATTAAAGGGTAAGCACAGGAAAAAGCAGACAGCCGGCCACGCCATCACTCACTCTTTCTGCGAAAACGCGGACGTCAAGGAAACAAAACAGCCAAAAATAATCGTTTTTGTTACCTGTTCAATTTCTCAGACCTGCGGTACCATCTGCGGACGTT
>PLJN01000203.1:0-10368 GCA_003140235.1 Acidobacteriaceae bacterium | reverse complement strand
TTTCCCTGTTAACGGGAATTTAGAGCCAGAAATTTTCCCTGTTAATGGGAAGAGCAGGGCTTACTTCTTAGTGGTCTTCTCGCGCCGCTGTTTGGCCCAACCTTCTTTGATTTCCTGACGGCCGCGGCCTAGAGCGAGCGCGTCTGCGGGGACATTCTGGGTGATGCATGATCCGGCGGCCACATACGCGCCTTTGCCTATACGGACGGGCGCGACCAGCGTGGAATCGCTGCCGATNNTCGTAATTGCAGGTGATGGTGCCGGCGCCTACGTTAACTCCGGCGCCGATTTCGGCGTCGCCCAGATACGTAAGATGGTTGGCCTTGGAGCCGCGGCCCATTTTGATTTTTTTGGTCTCAACAAAATTGCCGACATGCGCGCCTTCGCCAATCTGGCTGCCCGGACGCAAATGCGCGTACGGTCCGAGGATGGCGTGGTCCGCGATCTTGGCCTGATCGATGATGCATCCCGGCCTGACCTGCACGTTGTCGCCGATTCTCGAATTGCTGATGATGCTGTAAGAACGAATGCGGCAATCCGATCCTATGGTGCTCTGGCCCAGAATCTGGACAAAAGGCTCAATCACGGTGTCGGCGGCGATCGCAACATCGGAGTCGATCGTGCACGTCTCGGGCCGGTAGATGGTGACCCCTTCAGCCATCAGCGCATTGCATTTGCGCGCGCGCAACTCGGCGTCGAGTGACGCAAGCTCGGCGAGCGTGTTGGCGCCCAGCACTTCCGCCGGAACGTCGGCGCGAAGCGCAACGACCTTGGCCTTGGCGCGGACCAGCGCCGATGCCATGTCCGTCAGATAAAACTCGCCTTGCGCGTTGCGGGTGGTGAGTTTGCCGATGTTGGCGAATAGCGGTTTCGTAGCGAAAGCATAGATGCCGGTGTTGATCTCCCGGGCGTTCTGTTGCGCGCGCGTCAGATCTTTTTGCTCGACGATGGCTTTGACTCGGGGGCTGGAACTTGAAACGCGAATCATGCGGCCATAACCCGAAGGATCAGACAGCGTTGCTGTAAGAATCGTCATGGCAGCTTTTTGGGAGCGATGGAAATCACTGAGCCCGGCAATGGTCTGTGGCTGGATGAGAGGAACGTCACCGGACAGCACGAGAATATTTTCGTAGCCCTCAACGTAGCTGCGTGCGCACATGATGGCGTGGCCGGTGCCGTGCTGTTCGGCCTGCACAACAAATTGCACGCCAGTATGTTTCACGGCTTTGCGGACGCTTTCGGCTTCGTGTCCGACGACTACGTAGATGTTATGGGCCGGCGCAATCTGGCTTGCCGCCGCGATTACGTAAGTGAGCAGAGGTTTGCCACCAATCTCATGCAGCACCTTGGGGCGTTTGGACTTAAGCCGCGTGCCTTTGCCTGCGGCCATGATGACGATGGCCAGAGCGGTGGACTGGGTCAGTTTCTTGCTTGCCGTTTTTGGGGCGGGCTTTTTCTTGTCTCGCATGAACTCATCATCTTAACGCGGGACGAGGCATCTGTGAGGGATCGTCCACAGCAATTTCTGCCAGACGCATGAGTTGCTGGCACAGGCGGTCGGTGGCATGGCGGGCAAAATGGTTTTCTTCCACGAAGTCTCCGGCAACGCAGTGCACGCCCAGGGCTTCGATGGCTGCCTGGTCACACTCGACCTGATGGGCCAGTTCCTCGGCGTACTGGGCTTTCATGTGGGCGGACACAGGCACGGAATTCACCAGCGCATGGTCAAAAATCGGGCGTTTGGCGTGCTGGTAAATGGCCTGGATATGGGCGGACGCCGTCATGTTCAGGCTTTCGTTGGCTTCCGTCATCAGGTTGCAGATGAATACTTTGAGCGCGCGGGATTTCGCGATCGCTTCCGGTATCCCGCGAACCAGCAGGTTCGGCACCAGGCTGGTGAAGAGGGAACCGGGACCAATGGTGATGATGTCCGCTTCGGCCAGGGCGAGCAGCGTTTGCGGCAGCGGCTCGGCGTCTGGCGGCACCATGTGCAGTTCCACAATACGTTTTTCGCTGGCGGTAATGCTGGTTTCTCCGCTGACGATCGAACCATCATTCATGGTGGCCTGGAGCTGGACGTTGGACGATGTTGCGGGAAGAATGCGGCCGCGTGTGGCCAGGATTTCCGAAGCACGTTTGACCGCTTCGGCAAAATCGCCGGTGACAGCGGTGAGTGCCGCGAGAAACAAGTTGCCGAAGCTGTGGCCTTCGAGATCGCCGGCGCTGGTAAAGCGATATTGAAAAAGCTGGGAGATCAGGTTCGAATCTTCAGAAACGGCGACGAGGCAACTGCGGATGTCGCCAGGAGGAAGAATATTAAGTTCGCGGCGTAAACGTCCGCTGGAACCGCCGTCGTCGCTTACCGTTACCACGCCGGTGAGTTCGGAAATAAACATTCCGTCCGGCGGAGGTTCACCCGGGGCGACGGTGTAATACTTTAGTCCTTTGAGCAGCGTGGAAAGACCGGTGCCGCCGCCGATGGCAACGACTCGAAGTCCACGGCCGCTGTTCTGGTGTGCGCTCGAGGAACCAAGGCTCAAGGGACATCCTTCAACGCTTATTTTGGTCCTTGGAGGAAGTCAGCTCGCCGGGCTCGGGGTAGAGCATCTCGGTGAAGCGGGGATCATCTGCCATGTTCTGGAAGTCGGAATCATTCTGCGCCTGAAAACGGTTCTGCGGATTCAAGCGGATGGCGTCAGTCAAATGCTTCAGTGAGCTTTCAACGTGTCCGGTAAGGCAGTCCAGGACGGCCAAGCCGTAGAAAGCGAAGTCAGCTTTGGCGTTTTGCTTGAGGATTTTCTCCATGTGACCGCGCGCCTGATCGTACTGGCCGCCGTTCAGAAGGGAAACAGCGTAATCAAAGTGCTCTTCCGCGGTTTTGAAGGACGTAGCGCTGCTGGCCAGTTGCTGATTGCACAGGCTCAGATGCATCCGGGCACGGTCGGCAAGTTCTTTCTGGCCGCTGGCGATGATTTTCTCGAGAAAGCCCTTGGCTTTCTCGAATTTTTGGTCCTGCATGGACTTCAGTGCGGTCTCGTAGTTTTGCACAGCCTGTGCATATTGCGGATCTTGCTTAAAGGTGGGCTGGTGCGCCGGGGCAGCAGGTTTCTTTGCCGGTTTGGATTTCGCGCTCGTAACCTGTTTTGTTTTCTTGGGTTTCGAGGATGAACGTTTAACGCTTGCTGCCACTTTTCTCTTCATTCTATTGTTTCCTTTGCGGCCTACGCGTAACCAGGGGAAGAACAGGGCTGTGGAAATCAGAAGATCAGCTCATCCCTGGGCCAGACGGGGCTGCTTAGGGGTAGCCTTGTTATACCCAGAAATCCGGCATGCGTCAACTGCACCATAAATGGTGCAGAACTAGTTGACCGCAATGGGATGCTGCAGGTCCATGGTTTTGTAATCGCCACGAATGATGCCGTCGCGGATCATTTTGGCCGTCCAGCCCTTTTGTGACATTTGGTAAGCGTACAGCGCTTCGGCCATGCAGGTGCCGCAATTGGCGCCGTGCGTTGTCTCAAAGCAGGAGTGCAGGCTGGTATGACCGTGACCCTTATCGCAATGGCAATAGCACGGCATCTGATGCATCACGCCCGGATTTTTTGCCGCGGCTTTGTACGATGCGATCTGGACGGGCGCACTAAAGCCCGCGTCCGCGAGCTGTTTTTGGGTCATGATGAGCTGAAGTACCTCGCCCTTGGCAGGCGGGGTCTTGTGATACGCGGGCAATTCTTCCTGGGGCGATTGTTGCCCTTGAATAGCGACAGCGCAAACTACGGCCAACACAGCAAGTAGACGTTTCATAGCGATATTTATTGTACTTCAGCGCCAGCCCGTTTCAAAACGAAAGCGTTAGGGCGCGAATCATCCGTATAATGAGCAGCCAGGAGACAAGGGAGAGAATGTCCGACGAACCAATCCCAACCGCACCAGAGCAAACTGCCCCGCCGCGTGCTTCCAGCGGCTGGCGCATTGCGCGTTCCTGGATGCGCGACCTGTTGGTCGCCATTCTGGTTTCGTCGTTCATTATTCTTTTTGTGTACCAGCCGGTAAAAGTAGAAGGCAGCAGCATGGAGCCCGGTTTGGAAGACCAGGAGCGCATCTTCATTAACAAGCTGGTGTACCGCCTGGAAAACATACAGCATGGCGACATTGTTGTTTTTCGTTATCCGCGTGACCCGCGCAAGAGCTTCATCAAACGCGTGATCGGCGTGCCGGGTGACACGATTCGCATTTCCCGCGGACACGTCTACCGCAACGGGCAACTCGTCGCCGAGTCGTATGTGACGGAAGAGTTCGCCGACGAGCGCTCCTATCCGGAAACCGTGGTCCCGGCAAACAGTTATTTTGTGCTGGGTGATCATCGCTCCATGTCCAATGACAGTCGCGATTTTGGTCCGGTCCAGCGGGATTTCATCTACGGCAAAGCCGTTTTTGGATACTGGCCGATGGACAAGATGGGTCTGTTGCACTGATCTCGATTTCTGAGGATAGCCAGAATGTTTTCACGATGGATGGTTCCCTGGGTGAGAAGACTTGCCCGGAAGCGTCTGGGCAGAGACATTGCTCCGCTCAACACCTACGCTACGCATCCTGATGTTTTGATGGCCTATGCGCGATTCAATCAGGCCCTGAACAAAACCAGTTTAGTCCCCGAAAAACTGAAAGTGCTGGCGCAGATTCGCGCTGCCAAGCTGGTGGAGTGTCCTTTTTGAATTGACATCAATTCTGCCGGCGGCAGAATAGCGGGACTGAGCGACGAGCAACTCCGAAATCTGAACTACTACCACGAAAGCGATCTTTTCAGCGAAGACGAAAAACTGGTGCTCGAAATGGCGGATGCAATCACCGCAACTCCAGCGCGCGTAACGCCGGAACTCAGAGCGCGTCTGCAGAAGAGATTTTCAACCCCGGAACTGGTAGAACTGGCCGCTGCAACTGCGTGGGAGAATTATCGTGCGCGCTGGAACCGGGTTTTTGGTTTTGAGAGCGAAGGGTTCTACAAAGAAGGCAAGCGCTGATAACGGCCTCGGCTTAACGCATAAAAAAGAGCGCCGCTGCAAAACGGCGCTCTGGACGGACAAATTCAGTTCTCAGCTATCTGCGATCATCCGGATCAATGAAGCAATTCTGCTCATTGCCGCCATGGCGTTCGCAGCGCCGGTCAATAAACGTATCGAACGGCCGCAGGAACGGCGCCGGTTCAAACGGAATAAAGGACGGCGGAGCAACATTGAGCGGTCCCAGCAACGCCGCTTCGCCGTTCAGCGCGCTAGCGTCCAGGTCCGGCCAGTGTCCTGTATCCAATTTGTGAATCAGGTTTTCGAGAGCGGTGACCGTTTCTGCGGGAGTGAACGTGCAGTGTCCGGCGCGATGCACAAAGATCTGCCGCAGCAATCCCCGGTCGCCAGCTTCGCGCACCGTGTTGCGGTAGGCAGTCTCGTTCTGGTTCGACACCAGTCCATCACCCGTGGTGTGCATGGTCAGCACCGGGAAATCGATGTCTCCGTTGAAGATGATGTTTTGCTCCAGATACTCAACCGACGCTGGATTGGCCGAGATACGCACCGCATGGTTCAGGGTCTCGAGATCGTCTTCCAAGCTGAGACCCGCGGCCGTGTACAGCGAGCGCACTTCCGCTTTGTTCACCGAGTTCTCAAACTGCTCGAAATAATTGACGCGCGTATTCCATGAAGGGTTGCCCCCGGCGCGGAACTCAAGTTCGGCGCGGAGAGCGAAGATGAAGGGGAAATCAACATTTTTAAACCACAGAAACTGGTTTACTTCCTGCGATGCAAAGTCGGTTGCGGCGGGCTCCGGTAGAGCGGGGTTGAACCATCCCGGAGTGTCGCCGAGCGCCGCTGCCAGAGCGATCCGCGCACGTCCCTGCGGAGTAGCTTGGGCAGTGGCCAAACGGGTCTCGGCAATTGTGAAGTTGAGTGGAGGGTTTGTGATGTTGACCACCTGTAACGGGCCGCCGAAATCGAGCAACGTCTTGAAGGCAAAAGCTCCGTCCAGCGCCTGGTTCCAGGTGGCAACTCCGCCGGACAACACGCCGCACATGGGAAGAGCTGCGTCAAAGCGTTTCGCGTCCCTCTGGATCAGCCCAGCGGTAATGATTCCGCCGAGCGAGTGTCCCCAGGCGATGGTCCGCTTGGGCTTGCCGAACATGGCTTTGAATGTGTCGAGCACTTCGATCTGGTCCAGCAAGGCTTCTTGAATGGCCCAGCCAGTGTGGGCATAGGACGAGCCGGCCAGGGCAAATCCGTTGGCCAGAAGGAACGCGCGCGTTCCTGGGTCGCCTACATCGGTTGCGGGATTGGGATTGCCGGGAGCAACGTAGCCGTGGCTATAGAGAAGCAGCGTCCCATTCCAGTGCGCAGGGACCTCGATGAGGAAAGTGGCCCCATCTCCAAAAGTTCCGGTGCGAACGGTTTGAGCGTTTGCGTTGGGGGCGGCCGCCAGCGTAAACAGCAATAAGGCGGCGAGGGTGAAGATGAAAGTAGTGCGTCGAGCGGTTTGCATCATGGCAAATCTCCTTTTCTTGGCTCCAACCAATTTTTGTTTTGTCTTTCGATGAAGACGTGAATGTGTTCGGGTCTTCGCGGACCCGCTGGTAGAACAGCGTTGAATGAAGATTCATTCAGATTGTGAGCTGAACGGATATGTGCGTTCGCGATTGTTTCGTTCATGGGACTTACCTGAGCGGCGGACGGCCAAAATGGCCGTTGTAGAGCCAGCCGCTGAACCTAGCGCGGAGCCTGAGAGTAGGGTAATGCAATCGCCGAGGACTGCATGCGTTCGCGCCGGACACATGCCTTTGGAATCTTGCCGACCCTGACGCTAGTAGCGGAACGAATTATCTATAAGCCGAAATCCTTTGTAAAGGGGATAGTAAAGTATTTCTTTGGTGAAGACTGGTTTCTATATGTTGGCATTGACTTGGGGGGCGATTACGACTAGCTCTTCGGCGCGGTGCGGTTGCGGAGTGCGGCGAGGTCTTGCTTGTTCACGCGACGGCCGTGGGCGCCCCGCGGATGAACATCTATGAGCGAACCATCTACTCGATGCGTGCATCTATTTCTTCTTCCTCGATGAACTCGCCTCGATCCGCTTGCACAATGCCCTCCCGGACGGCGGCGCGACAACGTGCATCTTCCTCTTCAGTCTGTTCTGTGGTGCGAGGATCTCCCATTGCGCTAAAGTACGCGACAACATTCCACGAGGCAACAGTGAAAGCGTGTCAGGTGACATTCGATGCATGGCTGCTTGCATACACATTTTTCGTTTTCTGTTATCCACAGCCGCTCATATCATTCGCCTGCTGCTGATGATAGAATTTGTAAAATCCACCCCCGGGAGCGCGAATGAACGCTATCCTTGCGCTGGAAGACGGCAGAGTCTTCAGCGGCAGAGGCCACGGAGCAAAAGGCGAGTGTTACGGCGAAGTCGTTTTTAATACCTCCATCACCGGCTATCAGGAAATTTTCACCGATCCTTCCTACGCCGGGCAGATCGTAGTCCTTACTAATCCTGAAATCGGCAACTACGGCACCAACCCTGACGACAACGAGTCCACGCACCCGTACATCGAGGGCCTGGTGGTGCGCCAATTTTCGCCCATCAGTTCCAATTGGCGCTCGCAGCAGGTGACGGACGAGTATCTGGAAAAATTCAAAGTCCCGGTGATCGCGGATATTGACACGCGCGCCGTCGTCCGCCACTTGCGCACCAAGGGCGTGATGCGCGGCGTGATTTCATCCTTGGAGACTGACGCGGAAAAACTCGTCGCCAAGGCGCGGGCCATTCCCAAAATGGATGGCACCGACCTGGCCAAAACAGTCACCACGAAACAACGCTATCAGTGGGAGACGGGCACGCGTTCCTACGATCCCACGGAAGCTGCAGGCAAGAGAGACCAGCCGCCCAGCAATCACGTGGTGGCCTACGATTTCGGCATTAAGCAGAACATTCTGCGCATGCTGGTGGACCAGGGTTGCAGCGTGACCGTGGTCCCGGCAAATACCAGTGCGGAGGACGTGCTGGCTCTCAATCCGAATGGCGTGTTTCTTTCGAACGGCCCCGGCGACCCCGAGCCTTGCACATACGCTTACGAGAACATTCGCCGTCTCATGGGCAAGACGCCGATCTTTGGCATCTGCCTGGGACACCAGTTGGTTGGCTTGGCGCTGGGCGGCAAAACCTACAAGCTTCGCTTCGGACACCACGGCGGCAACCATCCGGTAAAGCAAATGGAGACCGGCAAGATCGAGATCACGGCGCACAACCATAACTTTGCCGTCGATCCCGATTCGCTGAAGGAATCCGAAGTGATCAAGACCCACATCGACCTGAACGACAACACGCTCGAAGGCCTGCGCCACCGCAGCTTGCCGCTGTTCAGCGTGCAGTATCATCCGGAAGCATCGCCCGGTCCGCACGATTCACATTATCTCTTCAAAGATTTTGTGAAGCTGATGCAGGAATGGAAGGGAAGATGAACGCAAGACCGAAGATATTGCTCGGGTACCTGGCCGCGGGTCTCCTGTTATTCATGGGATTTTCCTGGCGAGCGGATGCGTGCTCGATTTCGCTGGGTACAGTCCATGTGTCCACGAGTTTTCGCGTCATCGTGCAGCACGGTTCGACGCCCATTCCCGGAATTCAGGTGACGGTTTTCGACAACGCAGATTTGGAAAAGTCCCAGGGCGAGACTGAATGGAAGCCGATTATGACACTTGTGGCGGGGCCGGATGGCGCTATTGAAATTCAGAACATGAAGCCGGGCAGATACTTGATCGAAACGAAGGGACCGGGTGCAGGGAGCGCCATATATGCGGAAGTCTCAGCCAAGCCCGTGAAAGGCAACAATCGGATATCTCTGGAATGGCCATCTTCGTGGACAGGAATTCTGAAAGCAAAAACATTGGCTGGGACGCTGGCCAGCAATAATCCATCGATACCATTCCAAAATATCCACCTCGAACTATGGACCGCAGGCGCACAATCCCCGCTGGCAGTGGAAGACACTGGAACGGCAGGCCACTTCAAATTCAGCGAACTAAAATCGGGAATTTATGTTCTACGAGTGCGCGGTCAGCAACAAGGCGTTGGTAAGAATTGGCAGGTTGAGGGGGACATCCCTCTTGAACTGCTTCCATCTTCCGCACATCTGCCTGACGACATTTCATTGAATCTGGCCATGACCAGCTGCGGCATTACCTACAGCAGGTGTGCGGTTCCCAACGTCATCACCATGACGTCAAGACGCATCAGAGTTCGCGACCCCCTCGGCGCAGTCATAGCGCGTGCGCAATACGAACTGGATGACCCGTCCGGCGCGGTGAAGGCGAATGGATCAACGGATTCCGACGGAGTGGCTGAACTCCCGGCTGACTTTCTGGGAAAAGGGACTCTGGTGATTGCCAGTCCCGGTTTCACACTCTTAAAGCAACCTCTGGATCTGCGCGCTCTTGATACGAATGCGGGTGATCTTCTTGTTTCAATGGGCGTGCAGTTGGCCGAGAACAACCAATGCAGCGCTGTGAGTTTGGAGAAGCATGCCCCGCGGAAATGACATTTCGAAAGTCCTGACCATTGGTTTCGGGCCGAGGGCTGCAATCCTTGTTGCGGTAATCTTTTTGCTCGCCACCCCGTTACTCTTCGCTCAGACCGATCCGCAGCCATCGCCCGACGCAAAGGCCGAAAAAAATATCGACGACATGAAGCTCGACGACAAGTCTGAAAAGAAAGCGGAAGAAAGCAAAAGGAAAAAGACCGACGACCCGGAACGGAAATTCGCCAGCCAGTGCGGAATCGATTTCGATAAAGCCGCCAAACGAATATTCATCAACTCTGCTTCCCGAGGCTGGCGCGAACACACTGACGCTACGAAGCCGCCGGAACTTGGCGACGATGAAGAAACATTCACGGTCCGCACAGACTCGGGCAAGCGTTATTCCCGGGCAGTGCATTCTGGCGACGACTTTGATACTTATCAGGAGGACTGCTTTGCCGAGTCCGGTAAGCTGAAGTTTTTTCATTACGAATTTCGCACGATCTGGGGCTGGGGATACGAAGAGGCCAGGACGTACGATCCGGCAGGAAAGATGCTGGAGAAGACCACGCGCTATCTTGATACGCTGACTGAGAAAACTATCGAAGAGCCGGAGCAAGCCAAAGATGTAGCCGGCGAAATGAAACCCAGGATCCACAAGACATACAGCGTTATGCCGTTCATCCACTTTTTCGAAGAATAGGAACCATGCCACGCCGCAACGATATTTCGAAGATCCTGATCATCGGCTCCGGACCGATTGTGATTGGCCAATCAGCCGAGTTTGATTACTCCGGCACGCAAGCCTGCAA
>PLJN01000170.1 GCA_003140235.1 Acidobacteriaceae bacterium | reverse complement strand
TCCATGCTGGAGCAGACGCCGCACCAGACGAGTGCCATCGCGCTGGAGGAAACCTCCTGTCTGGAGGTATCGCGGGACGATATCGCCGTTCTGATCCAAAAGAAACCGCACGCGGGAATGGACCTGCTCACTACCTTGGGCCGCCAGTTCCACGCCGCACAGCAACTGGTACGGGTGCGCGCGAACCGCAACGCCAATGAGGTGATCGAAGAGGAAGCAACCCTCGGCGAGCGCGTGGCCGATGCGGTCGCCCGCTTTGGCGGATCATGGTCCTTCATCATCATGTTTGGGGTTGTGCTGGTGGTGTATACAGTCATCAATATCGCACTGTCCAATCGGGCCTGGGACCCTTATCCGTTNNGTGATCATGATGAGCCAGAACCGGCAGGACAAAAAAGACCGAGTACGGAGTGAGCTCGATTTTGACGTCAACCGCCGCGCCGAGTCAGAGATCCAGGGCCTGTCGCGCATGCTGCACCTGCTGAATGAGAAGATTGACGACCTTGGAGACTTCGCGCGCCGGACGGTACCGCATAGCCAGCCAAATGAAAAGTAGACATGATTTGAGCCTGCGACAACTCGTCTCTCGTGCATTCGCCGGAATTAACGTGGCCTTGAAGTCGGTCTCTTCCTCATTCCGCGCATAAAAAGCTTCTCTTCTCGTGCGAAACGAACCCTGCGTTCCATCCTGAGTAGTCGCTGCGTGGGCGTCAGTAAGAGCAGGTAGACGTTGAACTGCGGATTGAAACCAGCGCGCTTGCGGCCTCAATCGGGCTGCCGGGTGGCGCGTTCCTCACGAAGTCCAAAAGCCGCTGGGGCTCTTCAAGAGTCATAGCGTAAATTTTAGCGCAGGAAGCATCATCGGAGCTTGATCTCCTAAGCCGATCAGGCGGATAGCTTCTAAGCAGGGTTTTCTCAGGTCAAATCAGCGTTATCAGCGTCATCCGCGGCACGCCGGACAGGTCAGCGGTAAGGGTTTCGGCAGGTTTTTCCCTCGCCAAACGTCGAAAATTGCGACTACAATTAGCTCGTCCGCATCTTAGCAAGGACAACAGGCGGTATCGGCCTTGCCGAACTGCACTGGAGGCAACATGAGTATTACTTCGTTCCACGACGAACGCGGCCTTCCTGCCCGCTCGAAAATCACCACACTCACCATCCAAGAAAAAAAGAACGGGCATCAGCCCATCACCTGCCTGACGGCGTATGACTACGCCACCAGCCGGCTCGTGGACGAAGCTGGGATTGACATGGTGCTGGTTGGCGATTCTCTTGCCCAGGTCGTGCTTGGCTATGACAACACGCTGCCCGTCACCATGGAAGAAATGCTGCATCACACGCGGGCCGTGCGGCGCGCGGTGAAGTCGGCGTTGCTGATTGCCGACATGCCGTTTGCTTCTTACCACATTGAGCCCAAAGAAGGTGTGCGCAACGCGCTTCGGTTTGTGAAGGAAGCCGGAGCCGAAGCGGTGAAACTGGAAGGCGGCGAGAAACGCGTCGACCTGGTGAAGCGCGTGCTCGACGCCGAGGTCCCGGTGATGGGGCACATCGGCCTCACACCGCAATCCGTACACAAGATGGGCGGCTACAAAGTCCAAGGCAAAGACCTGGGCGGGATTGAGCGCCTGATCAAGGACGCCATTGCTCTCGACCGCGCGGGCGTGTTCAGTATTGTGCTGGAAGGCTTGCCGCGGGAAGTTGCGGCCATGATTACCAGGGAAGTCTCCGCCGCCACCATCGGCATTGGCGCCGGACCCGAATGCGACGGCCAGGTGCTGGTCTTCCATGACATTTTGAACCTGACGTTTACGCCGCCGGCAAAATTCGTCCGGCGCTATGGCGATGCCGCCGCGCTGATCAGCAAGGCCGTAGAACAGTTCCGGGCCGACGTGGAGTCGGGCAGCTATCCGTCGGACGAAGAGTCGTATCATCTGCCGCAGGAAACCAAGGAAGCGCTGGACGCGATCCTGGCGCGCAAGCAGATGAGGAAAATGGCGGTTGGGAAATAGCAATTAGCAAATAGCAATTGGCAATTAGCAAAACCTTTGAAACACAGAGGANNATTTGTAATTGCCAAAATCGGGTAATCGGGCAATTTAAATTTCGGCGATTATGGCAATTTTGGCATTTCTGGCAATCTTCCCTCTGTTTCCTCCTTCCCTCTGTGTTTCAAGGGTTTTGGGTTTTTCTTTCTCATGCAGATCATTTCTTCTTCAACTGAGATCACCGCCATTAGCCAAAAAGCCTGTAGCGCGCAGCAGCGCATTGGCTTTGTGCCTACCATGGGCGCTTTGCATGCGGGACACATCTCTTTGGTCCGGGCCGCGCGCGCGCAGTCGGACATTGTGATGGTCTCGATTTTTGTTAACCCTTTGCAGTTTGGTCCGAAAGAAGATTTTTCCAAATATCCCCGGGCCCTGGAACGCGACTGCGCTCTGCTGGCCGCGGAAAAAGTTGACTACGTTTTTACGCCATCGGTTGAAGAAATCTATCCTCAGGGCGCGAGCACTTGGGTCACGGTTGAAGGAATCACCGACCGGCTCGACGGTCGCTCCCGCCCCGACCATTTTCGCGGCGTGAGTACCGTGGTGGCCAAGCTGTTCCACATCGTGCAACCCGATCTGGCATTCTTCGGACAAAAGGACGCGGCGCAGGCGGCCATTATTCAAAAAATGGTGCGCGACCTGAATTTTGATGTGCGCATCGTTGTCTGCCCTATCGTGCGCGAACCGGATGGTCTGGCCATGAGTTCCCGCAACGCTTATCTGGACGCCACGCAACGCAAGCAGGCGACGGTGCTCTATCGCGCGCTCATGCGTGTGCAGACTTTGGCGGACCAGGGCGAACGCGACTCAGGCAAGTTGTTGGCAGAGGGCAAGCAGGTGATCGCGGAAGAACCTGCGGTCCGGCTGGATTATTTTGAGATCGTGGACCGCAACACGCTCGAGCCGGTGGCGGAAACATCAGGTGGCGCGCTGGTTGCTGTGGCTGCGTATGTGGGAGAGACGCGGTTGATTGACAATATTGTGTTACCCGATCCGGAATAGATCTGGTCACTTATCGCAACCCATGCCTTGGCGCAGCCTTATATCGCAGTCTTTCCGGAAACGAACTCATTTCCCGCAATCACATACCGGAGCGGCATTGCCGCTGATTTACTGATACCAATGCGGCGGGTGACCAGAACCTTGGCCGGATGAAACCCATCATCCAGCACCTGAAGATCAGATTCAGGTGAGACCATGTCTTTGCCGTTGTCCCGCAGACGCGTTATTTCCAGAGCTTCACACAGCCTCCCGGGGCCGCTGGTCAACTTACGCAGGTCACGGGCAGAATCGAGGTTCAGGCTTATCAGTCCGCGCGCGGTTGCCATTTCTTCCATGCCGGCAACTGGCTCCAGAGCGCGAATCAGTACGCAACCTGCTTCGCCTTTTGGCATGCAGGAAATGTTCAGGCAGTAGTGAACGCCATAAATGAAATACACGTAGGCATGTCCGGGAGGGCCGAACAGGACTGCGTTGCGCTCGGTGCGTCCGGCGGCGGCGTGGGCGGCCAGGTCGTCGGCGCCGAGATACGCCTCGACTTCTACAATGCGGCCGGCGCGAATCTTGCGGCCTTGCCGGCGCACAACAATCTTTCCCAGCAGCGCAGGACCGACTGCGCGCGGGTCGCGGTTGAAAAATGAGCGGCGCAGAAGCCTGGCGAGTTGCATTGAGAAAGCTTGCATGAGAGGTGATTGGCCCACAGTTCTTCTACTCCCGCAGAGTGAGACGCGGCAGTGCCGCGTCTCTACGTTGAGATTTTCGAATCTGCGCTCATCCGCGTAAATCAGCGGCAGGTTTATTTTGCCTTAGCGATCAGCGTCATCAGCGTAATCAGCGGTAAGGTTTTACTTTGCACGTTGCTTTAACTTTTCCCCGATCCACCGATTCACGTTGCGCTCCAGAATATCCAGCGGCACCGCGCCGGAGCCGAGCACCACGTCGTGAAATTCCTTGATATCAAAATCCGTGCCCAGCTGCTGGCGGGCGCGGGCACGCAGTTCTTTGATTTTCAACTCGCCGGTTTTATAGGCGAGCGCTTGTCCGGGCCAGGCGATGTAGCGGTCGATTTCGTTGGTGACGTCCAGCTCCTGTTTGGGAGCGTTGTCCATGAAGTAGCGGATGGCCTGTTCGCGCGTCCAGTGTTTGGCGTGGATACCGGTGTCCACCACCAGGCGGACGGCGCGCCACATTTCATACGTGAGCTGCCCGAATTTGGAGTACGGATCGGCGTAGAGACCCATGTCGTCGCCCAGCGATTCGGCGTACAGGCCCCAGCCTTCCACGAAAACCGTGAAGTCGCCAAAACGTCGAAACATGGGGATTTCTCCCAATTCATGGGCCCGGGCTATCTGAAGATGGTGTCCGGGGACGGATTCATGCAGCGCCAGGGCCATCATCTCCCACTTGGGCCGGGTATCTACTTTATAAAGGTTGACGAAGAAGGTACCTGCCCGTGACCCGTCACCCGACCCCTGGCGGTAGTAAGCCGTGGTGGTGTCCGGCGCAAAGGCGGACGGAATGGCTTCCACACCGTAAGGCTCGCGAGGCAGAGTGCGAAACATTTTGACCAGGTTGGGATCAATCGTTTTGGCGACCACTTTGTAGCCGTCGAACAACTCTTCGGGCGTTTTGTAAAAGAATTGGGGATCGGTCCGCAGGAACTTGAAAAACTCTTCGCGGGTTCCTTTGAAGCCGGTCTGTTGCATGATGCGGTCCATCTCAGCACGAATACGCGCCACTTCTTTCAGACCGGTCTGGTGGACTTCTTCCGGCGTAACTTTTGTGGTCGTGTATTGGCGGACGAAGTAGGAGTACAACTCGCCGCCGTTCGGCAATTGCCATGCGCCTACCTGATCAAAGCAGCCCGGGATATATTCGCTGACAAAGAAGTTCTTGAACTTCTGATACGCCGGAATAATCTGCTGTTGGACGGCCTGCGCGCCCTGCTGCCGAAGCCGTTGCTGGTCCGCCGCGGAGATTTCTGCGGGGAAATGCAGAAACGGTTTGTAGAAGCCGCTCTGCGTGGGATCAGAAACGAGTTGCTTGTCGATCTGCGCCGGAATGCGCTGCATGATGATCTTGGGATGCACCATGTGCTCACGAATTCCCTGCCGCATCAGCGCGATGGTCTGGTCCATGTAGACCGGGAATGCGTGCAAGCGTGCGATCCAGTCTTCATAATCCTTCACGGTCGTGAAACGGAGACTATCGGCGAAGTCGTCTTCCGTCTGAATGCCTTCGCGCTGGTTCAGCGGCAGCAGAAACCAATGAAAACGGTAGCCCTCGACGCTGTCCTGGTAGCGTTTTTGGAATAGGTCGTAATTGAGCTGGTCAGCTTCGGGAAGGCTGCCGCGGTCAATCTTAGTGACGTTTGCCAGCACCTCCTGATTATGCTGATGGCGACGGGCAATGGCCTCGAGGCTCTGGTCCGTCCAGCGGTCATTCCAGCGGCGGTCACCCAGGTCGGATGCTTCTTCCGGGAACTGCTGCATCTCGTATTCCCACTCAGCCGCAATCAGGTCATGCAGCGCCTTGGAAGCAGGCACTCCCTTGGGAGCAGTTTGGCCGCAGAGCGAAACCGCACAAAACATCACCGCTATCAGACACCAGCGCATATGGTCCTCCGTGTACGGCCAATAATATACGCACCCGGGCGGCCACGCATGGCAGCGGTACGATGGATTTCCGCATCTCACATGGGGGACTTTCAAGATTGCCAAAATTTGTAATTGCCGTAATCGCCGGAATTGAAAATCCAGCTTTTCATCTGCAATTACGGCGATTACGGCGATTGCGGCGATTTTGGCAATTCTGGCAATCTTTACTTCAATGCGGCCAGAACGGCGGCTGCATGTTCGTCGGGCTTGATTCCGGTAATGACGGCAGAGATTTTGCCTTCAGGATCGATTACAAACGTGGTCCGCTCAATGCCCATGTACTTGTGACCGTACATGCTTTTTTCCTTGAGTACGCCGAATTTTTTGGCAGCTTCTTTGTCCACGTCGGCCAGCAGGGAGTACGGTAAATCGTATTTGTCTTTGAATTTCTTCTGGGCCGAGGGCTTATCCGGAGAAATGCCCAGCACGACGGCGGCGGCCTTTTGTAACTTTTGGAATGCGTCGCGGAACCCGCACGCTTCTACTGTTCAACCGGAAGTATTGGCCTTGGGATAGAAGAACAAGACCACGTTCTTTCCGCGGTAATCTTTCAGGGAGATGGTCTTGCCTTCTTCATTGGCGAGAGAAATCTCCGGGGCTTTGGCTTTATCATGGAGTTGCATGAATTTGACTCGCGTTTCCTTCCGATTGCATTTATATAGCAGAAGGGCTTTTCAGGCCAGCCTTGTTCTTCTGCTGGCGCTCACGGCGTTTCTCACGTCGGCGGCGCAGCACCGCTACTCGCATAAACTGCGGGCCACCGGGTTGCTGGAACTCGTCAGTGATTCGTCGGGAGAGCACTACCGGCTCACGCCCATCACCGTCCTCGATGGTGGACGGTTTCACGATGCCACCATCTACCAAACCACGCCCCAGCCCATGGCGCTGACGACTGGCGTCGTCTACGAAGCGCAGAAAAACGGCCTGCCCGTTGGCACTTTGACCATCCTCAAGACCGAAGAGAAAAACGGCGTATGGGTCGCTGGAGGATCTTGGCTGTTGACACCGAAACCCCGGCCACCAGCCGCGCCGGGTGAGGCTCCTGTCGCCAGCCCTGGTGACGACCGGCCGAGAATCCATCGCGGTGACAGTGCTGTAAACCCCGGCAGTACGCCCGCGCCGTCCAGTACTACACCCGCGCCTCCGACTCCGCCTGCGGCCACACCGGCGCCCGCGTCTCCGCCACCTGAGCCGCAGGAAGAGGACCCCAACCGGCCATCGTTGCGGCACCGCACCCTCACGCAGCAAAAGCAGGAAGCAGAAAACCCGGCGCTCCGCCCATCATCCACACAGCGCGCGGCAGCGGCGCCTGCGTCGCACGCGCCAGTACAAGGCGCACCGATGATGGTTGCCGTTTCTGACGCGCAGTTCACCGAGACTCGTTCCTATGAATTTCCCTGGAAGACGGACGAGAAAGCACCGATCGAAGCGAAAATGCGCAAGCTGGCACTCGACCAGTTTCCAGCGGAAAAGCCGGCGTTGACGGACAGCGCGCTCAAGAATCTTTCAGTACGCTCTTTCGATCTTGATCTGAGCAATGACGCCGTTGTCGTGCTCACGGCCGAGGTTGCGCCACCACCCCCGCCGCCCGCACCCAAAGGCGCCAGGGCCGCAGCCCGAACCAAGAGCACCGATGTCCCAGTCCCAGCGAAGCCTGCTGTGCGCTTTATCACGCTGATTGCACGCTTTGATCTTGACGGCAATCCGGCAAAACTGCTCGCTAACATAACCGATGCGTCCCGTCTGGACGTGGCACCGCGATTGGATCTGATCGACGCAGTCGACGTGGATGGTGACGGGGTGGCTGAACTCCTCTTCTGTCAGTATGGTTATAAGCAGAAGAGCTACATCATTTACAGCGTTGGTCACGGCGTGTTGAATAAGATTTTTGAGGGAGCGTCTCAGCCGCTGCGGTGAATTTTCTGGGATTGGCCCAAGTCGACTGTACTCATGGGATTCCAACTGGTAAGCGACACAACAGATGTTGACCATCGCATTGGGTAAATCGGTTCGCGAGTCCAAGCGTCTCAGACGATGTTACGGGCCGGGCCGTTGGAGAAAGCTGAAAGGGGTTGCGTTGATCCGGCTGTCCGATGGTACTGAGTTGCACTGGTATGAAGCGCATGGCATTGGCAAAAAAGAAATCAAAAGCAAGCGAATACTCCCTTAAGAAGAGGGCAGCCGCAGTTCACTATGTGATCTGTGTGAGGAACCAGGACTATCCCGCTTCTCTTGAATTGCGGAAGATATATACGCTCGTTGCCGACAATAGCGCGACGAAACTGGGGTTGATCCGCGTGATTGATGAGTCCGGAGAAGACTACCTTTATCCGGAAGATTATTTTATGCCGATCAAGTTGCCTCGCACGCTGCAGCGCGCCGTGCAGTTGGCCTCCTGATCTTTCACCGCTCATGAGTCACTGAGCCCGATGCTTTACCGGCCACGGCTCCAAGAGTTTGCTGCCTTTCTTACTTGCCGGTGTTCGACAAATTTACCAGAATCAGCCTGCTTGATAGCTTTTTCGATGTGCTGTATTTGCCATTGTTGAACATCGAGATAAGCCGTAATCGCTTCATTCAACAGAAAACTCCTGTTGCGACCCAACCTTGCTGCCAAGTCGTCCAGTGCGCTGACTTTGTCAGAATCGAGCACGAAGCTCACCGTTTGTCTTTCCATACCACGCTATCCTAACTTGTTCTTGAGGAGTTCATTCACCAGTTCCGGCTTGGCCTGTCCTTTGGACGCTTTCATCACCTGTCCCACAAAGAAGCCCATAACCGTAATCTTGCCGCTGCGATACTGCTCCACTTGTTTGGGACTGGCGGCGATCACTTCGTCAATGATCGCCTCAATCGCCGCGACGTCGGTGATCTGCTGCGGCTTTTCCCGCTCGTAGACAGCCGGGAAATCTTCGCCGCTGGCAAATGCTTTGTCATACAGGTCTTTGAGGATCTTGCTGGAGATCGCGCCGGCTTCGACCAGGTCTGCGGAAACGGCCACGCCCTTCATGGAGATGGGTGACGCGCCAATCTCCAGACCTTTGGCCTTGAGCCGGCCCATGAGTTCGCTCTGTACCAGGTTCGCCACGCGCTTGGGACTCTTCGCGGCTTTAGCGGCTTCTTCAAACTGGTCAGCCAGCATGCGGCTGGCGGTGAGCACTTGCGCGTCCTGCTGGGTGATGCCGTACTCGCTGACCATGCGCGCGCGGCGGGCTTCTGGAAGCTCCGGCAAAGTCTTGCGGCCTGCTTCCTGCCAGCGCGAATCAACTATCAGCGGCAGCAGATCAGGCTCGGGAAAATATCGGTAATCGTGCGCCTGTTCCTTCGACCGCATTCCATACGTGCGCCCTTCGCTGGAGTTGTAGAGCCGCGTTTCCTGCTGGATGGTTCCGCCATCTTCGATGACTTCGATGTGTCGCGCAATTTCGTACTCCAGCGCCTCGCGGATAAAGCGGAACGAGTTTACGTTCTTCACTTCCGTCCTGGTGCCGAACTTTTCCTGCCCCCGTGGCCGGACGCTCACGTTCGCGTCACAACGCAACGAGCCTTCTTCCATATTGCAATCGCTCACGCCGGTGTACAGAATGATTTCCTTGAGCCGGGTCAGATACTCGTATGCTTCGTCCGGCGAACGCATATCGGGCTCGCTGACAATTTCAATCAACGGCACGCCGCTGCGGTTCAGATCAATGTACGTGTTGCTCGCGGAATCGCGGAAACCTTCATGTAAGCTCTTGCCGGCGTCCTCTTCCACATGCAGCCGTGTGATGCCGATGGTCTTCGCCGGGCCATCGCCGACCTTGATGTCTATTTTGCCATGCTCGGCCAGCGGCTTGTCGTATTGCGAAATCTGGTATCCCTTGGGCAGATCAGGATAAAAGTAATTCTTGCGCGCAAAAATCGACGTCTCGCGTACCTGGCAACCAAGTGCCTGCGCCGCAAGCACGGCAAACTCCACGACTTGTTTATTCAACACCGGCAGCGCGCCCGGCAGCCCCAGACACACCGAACACACATTCGTATTAGGCGGCGCGCCAAACTGGGTGGAACATCCGCAGAAAATCTTGGTTTTCGTCAGCAACTGGACGTGGACTTCCAGCCCGATTACCGGCTCGTATTTCTCGCGCACCGCAGGCGAGATTTGTGTGGTGGCCATGAGAGAATTATAGGGCAACCGAATCGGATGAAAGATGCCAGCCCACGGTCCAACTCTCGAATACCTGACTACGATCAGCATCGGCGAAAAAGGCCAGCTAACGGTGCCTAAACAGTTCCGCGAGGACCTTGGGCTTGGGGAGTGGTTCACCCGTTGCTATTCTTCGTCTGGGCGACGGTCTCATTCTTCTGCCGGAGGATGGACGCTTTGACCGTCTCGGCCAGAAGGTCGTCTCGAATCTGACGAGTGCTGGTCCATCAGAGGATATTCTTGCCACGCTCCCCGAAGCTCGCATCCGCGTTTACGCGCGTCGCTATGGAGAGACAGTCGCAGGTAAATCCTTCCGTCGCCGTCCTGGTGGCCGTCGCGGGAAGTGATCACACGGGCATCATAGGCAGAGATGCGGTTATGATTAGAATCAATGC
The DNA here is from genome assembly GCA_003140235.1 of Acidobacteriaceae bacterium. Classification (GTDB taxonomy): domain Bacteria; phylum Acidobacteriota; class Terriglobia; order Terriglobales; family Acidobacteriaceae; genus Angelobacter. The sequence continues at coordinate 9,516 of PLJN01000170.1, read as the reverse complement.
CACAGAATTTCAGCCTATATGTGCTCTATAACCTCGGAAGGCCGCAACTTGATGACGAGCCTTTCGACTTGACGTGCCTGCCGTTTGATATAGCAGATGGGGTTCGCATTGAGGACGTGTCTGGATTTCTGCGAGCGGACGCCTTCGACTGTGTCACACCATACATGGGGACGTTGGCAGTAAAAGAGCTAAGAAGAACCCGTTATGCGTTGGTCCACCGCTACGAACGCCAACCAATAATTGCCAACGGTGAGGTTGGGGAACAGCAACGGAACGAGGCATCTGAAATTCTGGTGAAAAACATTGCCGCTTGTTTAAGACTGATTCGTCCAATGCGGGAATTCGCGTCTGTGATGTATGGGAAGGTGAGAGAGGATGGAACTTTTGATGGTTGGGTTCAATTATCCTGCTGAAATTGAACCACCTCGGGCCCACGTGTTTTTTTATCTCAAAACACAAGATGCGCACAATCTCAGGACATTTGCGCCGGAGTTTTTACGGGCAATGCGGGGAGAATTTTGGAAATTCCGAATGGCAGCGCAATTTCATGAGCTTGGCTACTTTCAGCGATTTGACCCTAAGGCAAGGTACCTGTTGTGGGCTTCGGCGATTGAGTCTATTTATACCTCATCTCACAGGAACCACAAGACCGCCTTGGTCGCAAAATCGCGAATCAAATGGTTCCTTGAGGAGAACACGCCAATTTATGCCCCGGGCGATTTGCCTCAACTCTTAGCCGACCCCCACATCACGATTGGCGACATTGTCGGCGATGTATATGAGATTAGAAATATCATTGCCCATGGGGACAAGCTTCCAGACAGACTAGATGCTCCGAGACGTAACGAATTCTGCAATGATAGGGTGTCCATATATCAAGTGCTCTTTGACGCTGCAAGTTTCATAATCCGCACCAGTTTGCTCAAAATCCTTCGTGACAATCTACTGGACCATTTCGCCAATGAGAATGCAGCGAATGCTTACTTTGGCGCTCAGGGGCTTACCCTACCAAAAATAGCGGCTGCTATTGCTGCTCAACCCTGACGCCTCTCCCCGAGACTTGCCGCTACTGTCCCGGATGGTAATTCAGATACTTTTCCAGCGGGATATCGAAATAGAAAAGTTGCTTGCCGTTGACCTTGATTCCCGAAATGTAAACGTGCGCGCCGGCCTCGGGTGTTTCAATCCCTGAAATATCGAAGAAGAGAAAGCCGCCATTGGTTGAGTGCGCGGTGACCGGGACGGTGGAGAACTGCATGCTATCGATTTCCGCAATGGCTTCTTTGCTGACGGCTGCCTTGTTTTTCTTGGGCAGGGGAATCGGCAAAGGAACCGGCGGCTTCTTGCCCGGGACATAGCCTGTTCGAGCCAGGCGGCGGTACATGTCCTGCGTGGACAGCGGCTCCAGCTTGTCTCTGCTGACCGTAATGTATTGCACCTGCAAATCATCCAGCATGACGGTCTTGTCGCCGTCGTTGGAAATGATCAAACGCACGGGAAGAATATCGTTGTCCTTGTACTTCACCTTGAAACCGGCCGTTTTGTCCGGCATGTCAAACGGATCAATCGCGATGGAGACGCCTTCATCGTCATGCGTCTCGTGCGCGGGATAAGTTTTGGCGTGGGTGACGCGCTGGAGCGTGGCGGCCGGCTTGTCGCCCGCGGACCCGAGGACCGTGGCCAGCAGAAGAGCCGGCACAAGAAAGACCAGGATTTTTCGGGGTTGCACAAGTTGATTATCCGGCCAACTGGAGCTTTTCACAACTGCCTCGCACCGCGAATGGATAGAATGAACTCCCGCATGTATCTTCTTTACAGTCTGGCGCTCGCGCTGGTGACCATCATTTCATTCCCCTGGTGGGGATTGCAGATGCTGCGTCTGGGCAAGTACCGCGCGGGACTGCGAGAGCGCCTGGGCATCGTCCCGGCTAGATTACGCGCCGAAGCCCAGCCCGGTTCGATTTGGATCCACGCTGTCTCGGTCGGTGAAGTGCTTGCCGTGGGCCAACTCGTCACTGAGTTGCAGCAGATGAGTCCGGATACACGAGTCTTCGTCTCCACCACCACCGCCGCGGGACAGAAGCTGGCGCGTGAACGCTTTGGCGAAGCCCGCGTGTTTTATCTGCCGCTGGATTTCGGATTTGCCATTCGCAGCTATCTTCGTCTGCTGCAACCACGGCTGCTGATCCTGGCGGAAACCGAGTTGTGGCCGAACCTGTTGCATCTGGCAAAGAAGAGTGGCGCTTCCGTGGCCATTGTGAATGCGCGCATCTCCGACCGTTCGTTCCCGCGTTACCGCCGGTTCCAGCGGCTGTTTGCCGGCGTGCTATCGGAGGTCGACTTGTTTCTGGCGCAGACGGAAGAAGACCGCGCCCGCCTGCTCTCCATCGGCGCGCGCACTGGAGGAGTACAAGTCAGTGGCAATCTGAAGTTCGATATCCGCCTCAGCCCCGATTCGCCGCTGGTGGAGGACTTGCGGCGCGTGATCGCCAAAGATTTTCCCGTCCTCGTCTGCGGCAGCACTACGGACGGAGAAGAGGATTTGTTGCTGTCTGCGTTCCAGCAGGTCCTGGCACAGTATCCTTTGGCGGTAATGGTTTTGGCGCCGCGGCGTCCGGAGCGCTTTGACCAGGTTGCAGACTTGATCGCCGAAAAAGGGATGAGTTACGTGCGGAGAACTTCGTGGGATGGCTCTCCGCTGGCAGGTAAAGTTTTTCTTTTGGATAGCGTTGGTGAGCTCGCCGCCGTGTATGCACTGGCCCACGTGGCGTTTGTCGGCGGCAGCTTGTTTCCCGTCGGCGGACACAATATTCTGGAACCAGCACAGCACGGCGTGGCTGTGGTGACGGGACCACATACATTTAATTTTCGTGAGATCGTTCGGATCTTTGAAGAAGGCGGCGCACTGACTGTCGCCACGCCGGAGACGCTCGCACCTAAATTGCTGGACCTGGTCCAGACCCCCGAGCGGCGAATCGTTCAGGGCCAGCGGGCCAGCGCGCTGTTCCACCGGCACACCGGCGCCACCAGGCGGACGCTGGAAGCGCTTCGGCCTTTTCTGAACCATTCGGCGAGGCCCCGGTGAATCCAATCTCAGCGATTTTCGGTGCAGGCGTGGCGGCCAGGAATGCTCTGTACGAGCGCAACGTTTTCAAAGTCCAAAAGCTTTCGCGTCCGGTTGTGAGTGTAGGAAACCTTTCCGTAGGCGGCAGCGGCAAGACGCCGTTTGTGATCGCGCTGGGTAAACTGCTCAAGCAGCAGAACATTCCCTTCGACGTCCTCAGTCGCGGATATGGCCGTCAATCAAAGGAAACACTGGTGGTCGATCCCGAAGGCAGTCCGGAACAATTTGGTGACGAGCCATTGCTCCTGGCGCGCCGGCTGCAAGTTCCGGTAATCGTTGGAACGGACCGCTACGCAGCTGGCTTACTGGCGGAGCAGAAATTCCCGAGCAAGCTGCATCTTTTGGACGACGGCTTCCAGCACCGCAAGCTGCACCGTGATTTTGACATCGTCCTGCTGCCGCCCGAAGACATTGACGATGTTCTTCTCCCCGTCGGACGACTACGCGAGCCGCTTTCGTCGCTACGCCGTGCTGACGCAGTCGTGCTTCCCCCCAACACGCCGAGCCCGGTGAACAAACCGCTGGTCTGGCACGCTCGCAGAAACATTTCGTTTGTTACGCCGATGAGCCGGGTGGTCGCATTTTGTGGAATTGCACGGCCCAAACAATTTTTCGCCGCCCTACGCCAACTGGGCATGGACGTAGCGGGGACCATGGCGTTTCCCGACCATCATCGTTACAAGCAAAGTGACATTGATCGTCTGCGCAACCTGAAAGCCCGCACCACCGCGCGAGGATTCATCACTACGGACAAAGACGCCATCAACCTGGGCGCGCTCATGTCCCAGCTGCGGACGTTCGAAACCGCCGGGCTCGAATTGCAGATCCAACAACCCGAGGAAGTAGTTGCCGCTCTACTGGCTGTGCTGCGCCTGCAAAGCTAACCGCAAAGGACACGAAGGAACACAGAGGAAAACCAAGGACTCTTGCCGCAGATTTGCGCAGATACACGCGGATCAGGAAAAACCCGTAGGTAGAGACGTGGCACTGCCACGTCTCACTCTCAACCTCACGATTTGCCGACACGATCGGTCCTACTCCCGGCGCTGTCCGCAAAATACCGATCTCCGGGTAGGAAAAGTCATTGCTTTGTCGATCTCAAATGTTTACACTGTAAACTTCATGGCGATCACCACCAAACGCCGGGTCAAAGTCCGGGCCAGGACTAGAAAAACTCCGCTGCATCGCACCACATTGCGCGAGATCATCCGCAACACCGCACGCGACCTGTTTGCCCGCGAGGGATATGAGAGTGTCTCCATGCGCCGCATTGGCGCCGAGATTGGCTGTTCGCCCATGGCCATGTACCGCTACTATGAAAGCAAGGACGAGTTGCTGCTTTCGATCTGCGAAGACACTTTTCACGAGATGATCAAACTGATTGACCGCGAGCGCCAGAAGACCACGGTCCCGCTGGAGCGGCTCAGACAGTGCTTGAAAACCATTATTGATTTTCACGTGAGCCATCCCAACCACTACAAAGTCACGTTCATGACGGAAGTGCCTCCTGGACCCATGGCGGAACGCAAAGTGGCTATCGGCCGGCCTATCCTGGACCGTTTGCGTGAAGGCATCCGGGAATGCGCCACTGACCGGGGAATTGACGTGGACGTTGAGCTGTTGACCCAGCTTCTGCGCGCGGGCATGCATGGCGTGGCTTCATTGTTGATTGTCAGTCCTGTGGCATATCCGGTCCATGATCCGGAGCGGCTCAAGCGGGACATGATTGTGTCCCTGACGAAACCCCTGGAATAAGAAGGTAAAAAATTTGCGTCGCCGTGTACAGCGTACGCATCTTCTACAGCACGATAGTTTACGGCGTAAGCATAAAAAGATTAATGAGCACGCAAGCAATCAACGGACCCTTGGCATCGCCGTCATCCTCTTTAAAGGCGGCTGCGCAGAAAATCGGGGCCGCTGCCGTCAATCCCTGGCTGATCGCCATTACTGTCACCCTCGCCACGTTCATGGAGTTACTGGATACCAGCATCGCCAACGTGGCGTTGCCGCACATCGCCGGTGGGCTGGCCGTAAGTTACGACGAAAGCACCTGGGTGCTGACCAGCTATCTGGTGGCCAATGCCGTGGTGCTGCCCTTAAGCGCGTGGTTGAGCCGCGTGTTTGGCCGCAAGAACTACTACATGACGTGCGTGGCGCTGTTCGTGGTCAGCTCGTTTCTCTGCGGCATTGCGCCCAACCTGGGCATGCTTATTTTCTTCCGCATACTGCAAGGCATTGGCGGTGGCGGTCTGGCGCCGGTGGAGCAGGCCATCCTGGTGGACACGTTTCCGGCCGCCAAACGCGCCGGCGCGTTCGCGCTCTACAGCATGGCCATTGTCACGGCCCCAGCCATCGGGCCGCCGCTCGGCGGATGGATCACCGACCACTTCTCCTGGCGCTGGGTCTTCTTTATTAATGTGCCGATCGGGTTGATCAGCCTGCTGCTGACAAGCCGGCTGGTTTCTGATCCGCCGCAGTTCATTGAAGAAATCAAAGCGGCCCGTAGCAAAGGAAAGCTCTCGATTGATTACTGGGGCATTTCGCTGATTGCCCTCGGCTTTGGGTGCCTGGAGATTGTGCTCGATAAAGGCCAGCGCGAAGACTGGCTGGAGAGCCACTTTATCGTCACCTGCCTGTCGATTGCTGTTTGCGCTCTGCTGGCCGCGGCCATTTATGAATGGCGGCATCACGATCCCGTGGTGGAGATCAAGCTCTTCAAAGAACGTAACTTCGCGATTTCCAACGTTCTGTATTTCATTTTCGGCTTCACGCTCTTTGGCAGTACGGTGCTGATTCCGCAGATGCTGCAATCTCTCTTCGGTTACACCGCTACGGACGCCGGACTCGTCCTCGGCCCCGGCGCGCTGATGATCATGATACTGGCTCCAATCGTGGTCCGGCTTACGCCGAAAATTGGCACCGCCAAGTTGATTGGCTTTGCTTCAGTCATCATCGGACTGGCCATGTGGTATTTCGCTTCGCTCAGCTTGAACGCGGACTACCACGCTTATGCCATGGCCCGCGTGGTGCAAGGCGTGGGCCTCGGATTCTTCTTTGTGCCGGTCAGCCAACTCGCGTATTCATACATACCGCTCAACAAAAACAACAAAGCTTCGAGCATCACCAACCTCTTCCGCAATCTGGGAGGAAGTTTTGGCGTGGCGTTTGTTACCACCATGCTGGAGCGCCGCACGCAGTTTCATCACAGCATTCTGGCCCAGCATGTCACACCGGACAATCCGGCCTTCCGCCAGATGATTGATTCCACCACCAGGTATTTCGCCAGCATGGGAGCCAGTCCGGCGGATGCTGCGCAGCAGGCTTACGGACNNATTAGCAGGCTTACGGACTGGCCGCCAACCTGGCAGCGAAGAATGCCGCCATGCTGGGATTTCTGGATTGTTTCCGGCTGCTGGGGATCGTCGCGCTCGTCGGCGTGCCGCTGGCTTTCTTGATCAGGAAATTTCACGGCGCCAAGGCAGTTGGACATTGAGGATGAAGAAGTTAAGGAGCATTACCGTGCTACGAATTATTACCGTTTTGTTATTGAGTTTCGGTTTGCCGGCAGCCGCAGCGGCGCAGCAGGATGGCTCGACGTTTGAACTGGGCAGCATTGCCACGCCGCGCACCATCAATCCGGCGACCAACAGCAACACACCCAGCACGCTTGCCGGCCAGCAGCAGAACCCTTTCCTGGGCAGTGTGCCCAACGGTGTATTGTCCGCAACTCCGATTGACCTCTCGTTCCAGGATGCCATCGAGCGCGGGGCCCATTTCAATCTGGGAGTGATTGAAGATCAATCGTCGTTGCGTCAAGCGCAGGCGCAACGGTTGCGTGCTCTCTCCGCGCTGTTGCCCAATGTCTCCACGCTGCTGCGGCAGAATCTGGACGAGCTGAATCGCGTGGCGATTGGCCTGAAGATACCGGGACTGCCTGCTTCAACGGGGCAATTCAGCTATCAGGAAAGCTACGTCTCGTTCTCTGAGAATGGATTGAACATCGACAACAGTTACCGCCTGCGCGCTGCTCGCCGATCCGCCGAAGCCGGCGCTTATTCGCTTCAGGACGCGCACGACGTCGTAGTGCTGGCCGTTGGGACCGCATACTTGCAAGTAGTCGCCAGCAAGGCGCGAGTGGAAACCACGAAATCGCAGCTCGATGTCGCGAAAACTCTGGAAGACCAGACGGCGAACCAGGTCCGCAACGGGCTGGCGCCGGAGATTGACGGCTTTCGCGCAACGGTCCAGCGCCAAACCAGCGAACAACGTGTGGTCGTAGCGCAAGCCAATCTGGATAAAGACAAGCTAACCCTCGCTCGCCTGATCGGACTCCCGCGCGGACAGCAATTCAACGCGATCACTGACACGCCGTACGGCGCATGGACCGGTCCAGACCTTGAGTCCGCGTTGCAGCAGGCAGAAAACGGACGCGCCGATCTCAAGAGCGCCCAGGTCGCCGCGGAAGCTGCCGGGCTGAGCAAGAAAGCCGCACAAATGCAGCGCATGCCCGCACTGAGCGTGAATGGCTACTACGGTGCGATCGGCACGAACTTGAACCACGCGGATGAAACCTACGCGATCACCGCAACTGTTTCCTTGCCGATCTTCACCGGAGGACGAATCAAAGCGGACATTCAAGACACGTCTGCGCAGCTCCAGCGCAAGCAGTCCGAATATCAAGACTTGGTCGGCCGCGTGGACTATGAAGTCCGCAACGCCTTCACCGATCTTGCCGCTGCGGATAGCGCGGTACACGTGGCGCAGCAAAACACACAACTCGCGCAAAAATCGCTGGAGCAGGCGCGCGACCGCTTCGTGAATGGAGTCACCAACAATCTGGAACTGGTGCAGGCACAGCAGGGATTGACCGCCGCCCACGAGAACTACATCTCCAGCCTGTTCGCGCACAACCTGGCCAAACTGGCCCTGCTGCGTGCCATGGGAACTGCGCAAAAAGACACAACCCGATATCTAGGAGGGAAGTAATATGGCTAGTTCTGTTCTTGAGTCTGAAGAAATGATCGAATCTGAAAAAAATCCCAGCCAGCCGGTAGTCGACGATCAGGCGGCGCCGCCGGTCAGTCCTACGGTCGAACATTCTGAAGCCGGCGCTGCTGAAGCTGCTCCTCAGAAACGCAACGGACCCGTGGCGTTTTTGAAGCAACATCCGCTTGCCGCTGCCGCGGTGCTCCTGGTGGTGATAGCAGGGGCCGTGGCGCTGTCGTTTTATTTCAGTTCCTATGAGACTACGGACGACGCTGAAGTGGACGGCCATCTCAATCCCGTCAGCGCGCGCATTTCCGGCACAATCATCCGCGTCAATCCTGACATATTGAACAATCACTTTGTGACAGCAGGCACAGTGCTAGCGGAGATTGATCCGGCCGACTTTCAGGCCGACGTTGCGCGGGCGCAAGCTGAGCAACAACGTCTGCGTGCCGATGCCGCGGCCGCTCATCAGGACGTAGCCATAACTTCCTCCAGTAGCAGCGGCAGGCTCCAGTCGGCGCAGGCGGCGGTCACCGAGGCGTCTGATTCCGTAGCTTCAGAGAAAGCGACCGTAGACGCAGACCAAGCCCGCGTAGCGCAGGCCCAGGCCAACTACACGCGCTCCGAAGCCGACCGCCAACGCTGGGAAAACTTATTGGCGAAGCGCGAGGTTTCGCAGACAGAATACGCCCGCATCGCCACCCAGGCAGCCACGGACAATCAGGCCCTCATCGCGGCCCGCGCTGAATACATTGCCGCACAAAAGCGCGTGAGCCAGGCCGAGAGCCGCTGGTCCGAACGCAAAGCCGATTTGCTGGCCGCCCGCTCCGCGCCAGAACAGGTTGCGTCCACGCAATCCAAAGCGTCAGCCGCAGTCGCAGACGCGGACCGCGCCGGAGCGCAGCTCACCACCGCGGAATTGAATCTGAGCTATACAAAGATCATTGCGCCGGTCAGCGGTATTGTGGGCCGCAAGTCCATCGAGGTCGGGCAGCGGATCCAGCCGGGGCAGCAATTGCTCATCATTATTCCCGTCGACGACATCTGGATCACCGCCAACTTCAAAGAAACACAACTAAAGAAGATGCGCCCGGGCCAGCCCGTCACCATTCATCTTGATTCCTATGATCGCGACTACCACGGCCATGTCGACGCCCTGGCCGGCGCCACCGGTTCCCGCTTCAGCTTGCTACCCGCGGAAAATGCTACCGGGAACTACGTAAAAGTGGTGCAGAGAGTGCCGGTCAGGATTGTGCTTGACCCAAAAGAGAATGCCGACCATCTTCTGCGACCTGGCATGTCTGTGGAGGCTAAGGTAAAATTGGTGCCGTGATTTCCAGGAGAGTAGTAAGGAACTTCTAAAGCTCTTGTCATTCCGAGCCTGAGCTTGCGAAGGGGAGGAA
>PLJN01000038.1 GCA_003140235.1 Acidobacteriaceae bacterium | reverse complement strand
CTGGTGATAATCCTCGGCCGGATAAAACGCGTTGAGCGCGGTGACTTCCGTGACGATCCGCTGCGAAAAGAATTTGGCCTGGTTCAGCTGATCAATGTAAGCCCGCGCGATCCTCTTCTGGTCCGCGGTGCCGTAAAAAACGATGGAGCGATATTGCGTGCCATCGTCGGGTCCCTGGCGATTGAGCTNNTCTGCGACGGATCGTACGTGACCTTGACGGACTCCGCGTGTCCCGTGGCGCCGGTGCTCACGATTTCATAATGAGCCGTATCGGCGGCTCCGCCCGAGTATCCGGCGACCACTCCGGTGACTCCCTTCACATGCTCAAACACGGCCTGCACGCCCCAGAAACAGCCTCCGGAGAAGACCGCAGTCTGCTGGGTGGTGGCTTTAGCCAAAGGTTCGTCCACGGCAGGATTAGGAATCGGCCCCGCAGCCCTGGCCGTCTTGCAGGCCAGGAAACTTACGAGAAAAAGGACAGTCAGACTGCAAAGAAAAAGAAGACGGAAGGTTGCCGGTTCACGATGTTTCATATTTCCAGACTATTCCTCGGGTTAAGTCGTGGCAAGCGGAGGGTCTGATCATCCTCAGTGCCTTTTCTCAGCCGCGACATACGCCTTCGCCTGCCGCCCTACGATCTCCACGAGATTTCCCATGGCCACAGAAACATCAATCAGGTGCAGACCCCATTCGGTGTGGGCCTGCCCGGCAACGACTACGTCGCCGGGGATGTCCGTAGTGCGCGGGCTGGTTGCGTCGGCGTGGATGGTGACGGCCAGATACGACCCGTGTTCGTTGGAGACGCATTCCGCCGTGAGCATGCCGGGTACGCTGACAAACGGCGTGGCGATGGCGGGCGGATTATCCGACGTTGTCTTTGGTGTCACCCAGGGCTGCGGCTCTTTGGAAGCTCCCCGGACCAGACCGCCGCTGGTGTTGAAGTAGGCATGCAACTCGCCGCTTCCGCCGGCCAGCGCAGCCGGATTTGTGCACGCGGCCGTCATGCTGTTATCCGGAACGCGGCCAAAGTATGTGTTGGCCGGCGGCGGCACGGTCGCTCGAAACGTTGCGTAGGTAATCACGCAGCCCGTCTGCGCGGACGAGCGGCAAAGCGGCATGTGTTCAAATGTACCGCCTACGTCTTTGCCTTTGGGTACGGGCAGGCTCGCGCCCAGCAGCAGAGCGGACACAATGCGCGACTGTACCGGCTTGCCGTCAATTTCCTTGCGGATGAGTTGCGTAAGCACGCCCGAGCCTTGCGAGTGGCCGATCAGCACCACNNACCACGCCGCGCCCGTGATTGTCATGTTCGAGGTAGTAATTCCACGCGTCGAGCACATCGTTGTACGCAAGCTGACGGTCTATCGGTATGGGCTTGCCCCCGATTTCGGCACGCAGCGCAGTCAGGGTAACTTGCCGGTAGATCGGTGCGTATGGACGGCACTGCGATGCCAGGCGCGCGAATTGTCCTTTCACGGCAGCCAGCTCCTCAGGGCCGGGGACCATGTCGCTATTGCCTCCGGGATCGTTCGAGACAGTTGGATAGACGTAAAAACAATCGATAGGCGCGTTGGGATTGGCGGCCCACGGTTCGCGCGTCAACTTGCCGTCGGCCGCGATGACGGTTGTCGTCAAATCCACAGCGCAGGCGTCCTGACGGCCGGGTCGGCACAGCCACGTGTCTCCATTGCTGTAGTCGTTCTTCGCGGGCGCGGCAACCGGAGGCTTGGCTGGTTCCTGCGGCTGGGTTGCTGCAGTTTGCGAGGCCGCTCCGGCAATGCATGTCACTGAAAGCATCAATGCCGCGGCAACACGTTGCAATTGGCTCGTCATCAGGTTGGTCCTTATGTCTTTTGTTTTTATGTCTTTATTCTTGGGCCGAATCCTTGGGAGGAATCAGGCCGCACTTTTGCACGACCGGATTCGACATCAGCTTGATCGGCGCCGGGAAACTGGATACAGGAATCGAAATCAAGTCCCCGGAGCGCGACCATTGATTCACGACCGTGGCGGGATCGCGCGCGTAAGGCCAGGTTTGCAGTTCCAGACTGATGTTGTGGTCGCCGGCAGCGACCGTGCCGGGCACCAAGTCCGCTGCGCTGTTTCTCACCGCGATGCCTTGCACCACCGTGAAATCGTACGCCTGATTGTGTTTGAGGACCACGAAGGCGTTCGCGGAAGGCAGCGGACCGAAATCGGAATCGTGGCCGTAAATCCGCAAACCCTCGAGGTGGGTTTCCAGTTCGTACTTGTGCGCCCACAAGTCGCTGATGTTTGCGCCAATCAAGAGGCGCCGCACCGCGAGTTGCCGTGCCACAACGATGGGCGTGCGTCGTCCGTTGGTCACGGTGATGGCGATAGGGAAATAAGCAACGTACGCCTTGGGCCCATACTCGCAGAAGCGGTTCGGCGGCAGAAGTTGCGCGGATATTTCCACGCCCGGCGCTTCTGGTCCCGGAGCTTGTGATGCCGCCGCCGGCTTCTGCGCCGCGGGCTCCGGCAGCAACGCCAGCAGGAAGACAACGATTGCCGTCAGTCGCATGGAAAGGTNNCATATGCACTTTGGTGCCCGGCGTTGCGCACAAACATGGGCAGCGCGATTGTACCGCCGTGATAGTATCTGGCGACAGGATTTCCCGTGTACCTCAAATATCTTACTGCGAATGACTGGGCTTTGCTGCGTACCAAGGCGCGGCGGCTGACGTTTCGCCCGCAAGAAATCATCATTGCCGTGAACGCGCGGCCCAGCGCTCTGTTCGTCTTGGAGCGCGGCAGTGTGTCCGTGGAGATTATCCGGGGCACGGCCATTGCCCGGCTGTCTGTCGGCGACATTTTCGGCGAAATGGCATTTGTGGAAGACAGCGTCGCCAGCGCGTCGGTAGTGGCGGAGACCGAGACGGAAGTGGACGCCCTGGACCTCAACGATGTCAAAGACATCTTCACCAGTTATCCTCACCTCGAAGGGCGCTTCTTTAAATCTATTGCTCTCCTGCTCTCGCAGCGCCTGCGGCAGACTTCCTCACAATTGGCAAAAGCCAAATTCACAAGCTGACCGCATTGCGCGGTTTCGCGGCCCCGAGTACCCTAGGAGCACCATGACCACAGACAACAGCTCAGACCGCCAACTTTTGCGCCACATGCTGGCAACGCTTGCGTATCGCGGAGGAAAAACCCTTCGCGGAGCGCCGGAAACTTTTGCCGCATTTGACCAGCCGCCGGGCGGCAAGACGCCCGCGCAGATTCTGGCCCATATGGGCGACCTCTTTGACTGGGCCCTGACCATGGTCAAAGGAAAACAGGAGTGGCACAACTCGACTCCGTTGCCGTGGGCGGAAGAGGTCCAGCGTTTTTTCAAGACGCTGCAAACTTTTGACGACTACCTGGCATCCGATTCGCCGCTTGCTCTTTCCGCCGAGAAGCTGGTGCAGGGTCCCATTGCCGACGCGCTCACCCACGTAGGCCAGTTGGCCATGTTGCGCAGGCTTGCGGGATGTCCGATGAAAGCCGAGAACTATGCGCAGGCCGAAGTTGTTGCCGGACGCGTGGGCCTGGAACAGACTCCGCCGCACAAAGAGTTTTAGATGGCCAGGCGTCTTGTCTTTCTGCTGTGCCTCCTGAGTGCGGTGGCATTGCGGCTCGCGGCCCAGGATGAGGAACGCATCCTGTCTTTTGACTCGCATATCACCGTCCATGCTGATGGCTCCATGCAGGTGCGCGAGACGATTGTCGTGCAGTCGGCGGGAGTGAACATACGCCACGGGATTGATCGCGAGTTTCCCACCAGCTATACAGACAAACTCGGCAACAACTACACGGTGGGGTTCGAGATCATTGGTGTCCAGCGCGATGGTCATGCTGAGCCCTATCACACCGCAGACCTATCAAACGGCGTGCGCATTTATTTTGGAGACGCAGCCCATCTCCTTCCGGACGGCAAGCATACTTACATCTTTACTTACAGCACCAGCCGCCAGCTGGGCTTTTTTCGCGACCACGACGAGCTTTACTGGAACGTAACCGGAAACGGTTGGGCGTTCCCCATTGATGTGGCCACCGCCACTGTAGTGCTGCCGCCACCGATACGCGATTCAGTGAAGTCGCTCGGCGGCTACACCGGCTACGAGAAAGAAAAGGGCCAAGCTTTTACCGCAAGTACAGACGGCGAAAACAATCCGACATTTCGCGCGCAGGACCTCCTGGCCAAACAGGGTCTCTCCATTGTGGTGACGTGGCCCAAGGGGCTGATGACCGAGCCCACAAAGAAAGAAAAAGCGCAGGAATTCGCGAGCGATAATCGGGGCCTTGTGGCCGGACTCGTGGGGCTATTGCTGGTTCTTGTCTACTATCTTGTGGTCTGGACGATGGTGGGACGCGATCCCCCGGCGGGCACGATCGTGCCGCTCTACGAGCCGCCGGACAACATGTCTCCGGCGGCCATGCGCTATCTGGAGCGAATGGGTTTTGACATGACAGGCTTCACTGCCTCCATCATGGACTTGGCCGCCAAAGGCTACCTCACCATCGACCGCGATGAATCGCAGACCTACCGGCTCACGCGTAAATACGGCTATGGCGAGGCGGAAAAGAAATTGTCGTCCGACGAATCACTGCTCGCGTGCAAACTTTTTGAGACCGGCGACAAACTTTACCTCGACAAATCCAACTACGCGGTGCTCGACCGCGCCAAGAAGGCGCTCAGCCTGTCTCTCCACGGGGCCATGGAAAAGATTGATTTTGTCACTAACGTCCCCTACCTGTGGCCGGGCATCGTACTTACGTTTCTTACCGCGGTCGCGCTGATTGCTCTCAGCAAGTCTTCGCAACTGCCTGTGGTCTTGTTCATGACAGTCTGGCTCACGGGCTGGACCCTCGGCGTCAGCGTGCTGCTCCGGGCCGTGGTCGCGACATGGAAGCAGGTATTCAGCGGCGGCCTGGGCAGCATGGGGAGCGCACTTTTTCTGACGCTGTTCAGCGTGCCATTTCTTGCAGGCGAATGCTTTGGAATCGGCGTGCTGTACTTTGGCGTCGGCTTGCCCACCATGCTGGTCCTGTTTTGCGCCATCGGTAGCAACGCGCTGTTTCATCATTTATTGAAAGCCCCTACCCGCGCCGGCCGCCAGTTGATGGACCGTGTGGAAGGCTTCAAAATGTTCCTGAAAGCCGTGGATGGCGACCGCATGCGCACGATGGCCCCGCCGAACAAAACGCCCGAACTCTTTGAGCGCTTTCTGCCTCATGCCGTGGCGCTGGGCGTGGAGCATGCCTGGGCCCAGCAATTTACGCAAGTGCTGGCCGCGGCCAGCGCCGGAGGCCAGAGCAGCGCAGGATATTCGCCGTCCTGGTACAGCGGTGGAGGGATCGCAGCTTTTTCCGCTGTGGGATTTGCTTCTTCCTTCAGTAGTTCATTTTCCAGCGCAGTCTCTTCCGCGTCGGCTCCGGCATCGTCGTCGTCCGGATCAAGCGGCGGCGGTTCCTCCGGTGGCGGAGGGGGCGGTGGTGGAGGCGGCGGTTGGTGAGCCGGATGGTCGGCCTCAAAGCAATTGGCGTTTTGCAGATCGGGTGATCGCCGTGATCTGGTGATCGGTTGATCTGAAAACCTTTTGCTGATGGCCGACTGTAAGCATGAAGCGCTCCGCCGAAAGTACAAATCGACGTTAAGCCCTCAGGTTCGATCGTCCGTTGGTACTGTTCCGATCACCAGATC
>PLJN01000133.1 GCA_003140235.1 Acidobacteriaceae bacterium | reverse complement strand
CCATCACCTTGCGGACAGCGGCCAGCATGCGCTCTTCTCCCCACTCTTCATCATCGGCGGTCATGGCTTCGCTGATGCCGTCGGTGTAGGCCAGGAGCACGTCTCCGGGATGAAGGGTCACGGACTGCTCGTGGTCATACAACGTGCCGGGCATCAGGCCTACCGCCAGGCCGCCGGCTTTGAGGAGTTGTACTTCAGGCGTCTTGCCCGGAGAGTTCCGCAGCAGCACCGGCGGATTGTGTCCGGCGTTTACGTATTTCAGTTCGTAAGTTTGCGGATTATATGTAGCGAAGAAAAACGTAGCGTAGCGATTGCTCGCCGACGCCTCAAACACCAGGCGGCTTAGTTTCTGCATGAGCCGGGCCAGATCGCCGGGGCCTTCCAGAGTCATGCCGCGCAGAGAAGCGCGCAAACTGGCCATGAGCAACGCCGCGGAAATTCCTTTGCCGGAGACATCGCCGATGGCCAGACCGAGCTGTCCGTCTTCCAGTTGGAAAACGTCGTAGTAGTCGCCGCCCACGCCTTCCGCGGAACGGCACGCTCCTGCGAGGCTGGCGCCGGGGATGGTGGGGATGTCCTGAGGGAAGAGGCGCTGCTGCACGTCATGCGCAATTTCAATCTCGCGATTGAGGCGCTCGCGTTGCGCCGCTGCTTCCGCGAGTGAACGCACCAACTGGCTGACTTCAAGCGCCAGTCCGGTTTGCGACGCCACGGACTGGAGCAGCCGCAAATCAGACGGTGAATACGCTTCTTCGGAAAGTTTCGGACCTAAGGCCATCAGGCCCATCAGACGCTGGCGTCCGGGAAGTGGCAGCAGCAATTCCGCATGGGTCGCATTGAGCGTCTGCTTTTCTTCGGCGTCCGCCAAAAGGAACCACGGGTCAGGATCGTCGCGGTAGAGTCTGGCCGGCCCGTTCTCCACGAGGTTCTGCACGGTCTGCGATTTTTCCGGAAGCAACAGCGGGCCGCTGAAATTCAGTCCGACCACCTGCTGCAATTGGAACCCGCCGCCGGTCCGCAGGAACACAGCGACTTGCGGAACGTGCAGCACTTCCGAGATGCGCCGGGCAACGGTTTCAATCAGCGGAGCGGTTTCGGTGAAGCTGCGCGCCTGCTCGGAAAGTTCGCTCAGAACGATCTCGGCGCTATAGGCTTCGCGAAAGAAGCGGCGGTCCAGCCACTTTTGCAGACGGCTGCTCAGGCTGTCGCGCATCGCAACCAGGCGGATGACTCCGGCCAGCACGAGGCCCGTGATCACCAGGTCCATCACCCGGTGCTGTCTTTTTTCCAGTGCCGGTATCAAAAAGCGGACCACGAGAAACATAATGAGAGAAAACTGCAGGACCATCATGGTCGCGCGCGCCAGAGCATACTTGGTGCCCATGCGCAGCAAAATGCGCACATCAAGAGCGCGTTGCACCACGACTACATAGGCCAGCGTCACCGGGAACAGCAACGAGAGCAATACTCCGGTGACCGCGAGCCACGGATGCTGAGCAAATCCCGGACTGATGCCGAGCTTCGGGAGCAGTACGAAAACGACCAGAAGCGCCCCGAGACTGATCACTGAGCCTGCGCCCAGGACCCGGAGCCGCCGCCGCGCGTCCGCCGTGGAAGCGGTGCGCAATTTGTCAAAGATCGCCACCCAGTAGAGGACCACGCACAACAGATTCACGGGGTTGAGGATTCTGTTGACCCACACCTTAGCGGGAGTCGTCCAGTGCAGCCATGCCGGATGAAAATACTCAGCACTTCCCGTCAGTATGAGTATCACCAGGGAAACCATGGTGATGGCAGCCAATATCCATTTCACGTAGGGTACTTTTTTGTCCCAGCGCCAGCGTTCAGGAAAGTAAACGCCAAAAAGAAGCAGGGCCAAGGGCACTACAACCTGCAATGTTTCAAACCAGGTGCCCAGAACGGCCAGCCAGATGCCAGACTGGCCAACAGGGGCCAGCACAAAAACCTCGGGAAAGCTGAGCAGCGCCAGGATCAGCCACGCGTTAGGATCCTGCGGGCGGGCCGCGACCACCCAGTAGCCCATCAGCAGAAAAAACAAAGGTAGCGCCATGGATATCCCGACAACCGCCAGGGTCTCCACACGACGACTGGGTGCGCCAGATTTTGCCGCCAGGTGAAGAGAGACAATCTGGTGGCTGCCGTTTCGTTTAAGAACGCCGACCTGGACGGTGTCTCCCGGACTGGTATCTTGAATTTTCTGAATGAGCTGCGACTGCCCACCGTAGGGTTCGCCTCCTATAAATTCTATGATGTCACCCTTGGCCAGCCCTGCCTGCCGGGCGTCCGGTTCCACGGTGGTGATGGTCAGGTTTTCATAATTCACCTGAAAAGGAACATGCACGTGATGAGCAGAGTGAAAGTACTGATCGCCGAGGTCAATCACACACGCTACATAAAAAAGCATGCTGTAGCCCATATAGAGCGCCAGCAGCGCGTACAGCAGAAGTGAATTTTTGTGCCTCATGCGCGGTGGGTCATTGCCCTGCCAGTGGAAGGATAACAAGGACAAGCGCCACCCGCGAAATGATTAGAGAGGACAGAGGAATCCATAGGTAGAGACGTGGCACTGCCACGTCTCTCTCGCGGAGTCCACCAGGATCGACGCGTCCAAAAAGTGCGGGGTCAGTCCATCGCGGCCCGGAAATCTTGCAGAGGCGACGAGACAGACGCGGCGTGCCGGGTCTCTTGTCGATCCGCCGGTCCGTGTTCATCTACGCCGAAGGCCGAGCCGCAAGACAAATTGTGCGAGAAATAGCCGGACTTCAAATACAGCCGCGATGTTTTCCTCTTACCTCACTTCAACCGGCCGTAGCAGCCGAAAAGTCATGGCAGTTTCAGCTGGAAATACAATTTGGTGGTTCCCAGTGAATGCAGCCCCAGCAGTTCCGGCGCCGCCGCCGGCTGCGGCGCCGATCGCCGCGCCTTTGCCGCCTCCAAAGACGCCGCCCAGAATGGCCCCCGCGCCGGCGCCACCGGCAATAGCTATTGTGGAGCGCTTGCCTTTGCCTTTTAAACGAGCGCCGTGGGCCGCGGTCTCAATGGGGCGCTCTCTGCCGTTGATGCTCACGGAAACCAGCCGCACGTGCAGCATGGCGCCGCCCTTGAAATGCCCCATGCCTTTGGCGTCCACTACAATCCCGCGAGCGGGTGCACCCGGTTCAATCACAGTCCTGCCATCCACAGTCACGGGCTCGGCCACGGTGGCGGAAAAGTCCTGTCCCGCCTGGCTGTGGTTGGAACTCAGGGTCTCACCCAGCCTTACGACAATGTGGGTCCCTTCAGGAACCGTGATGACCTGTTCGGCCGCGACCTGGCTTGGGTTGCCAGTGGCGGGTTGGGCGCCGGTATTGGCTCCAGAACCGCCGGCCGCGGTGTTGGGCTGGCTGTTACTCGGAGCGGAACCCGAGGCGGAATTCGAAGCGGGTGTATCTGACTTGTTACAACTGGTCAACAACAGCAGGACCAGAGTTGCGATGGAAATTGAGCGTAGAAGTTTCATACAAGCACCCCGTTATCCGATTAGTAGCAGATTCACGCCAGTTAAGCCATGGCACGCAAGGACCTGGGCAAGACCGCTATGCGGGCACGACCGGCAAAAAGGCGTGCTATTCCGTCTCTTCGGATGCAACTACAGGAGTGTTTGGTGTCCGGAGCTTTTCCAAAAACTTTACGGTATTCAGCAGTGGACGCTCCAGGCTGGAGTTGTAGCTGGTCCACTCCGCGTCCGGCTCGCGCTGGAAGTGGGCGCGCATGCTTTCCATTTTGGAATCGAGGTCGTCGAGGTAGTGCAGCATGAGCGCTTCGGGAAACATCGGCAGTTTGGGACTGCCGAATTCGTACTTGCCATGATGGCTGATGATGAGATGCTCAAGCAGTGTCTTATATTCTGCGGGAAAGTCGGGGACCTGCGCGAGTTTGTCGTGCAGCATTTCCAATTCAATGATCATGTGTCCCAGGAGTTGCCCGCGCGTGGTGTAGGTGAATGATCGGGTGAAAGAAAGCTCATGCACTTTGCCGATGTCATGAAGAAACGCGCCGGTCAGCAGCAGGTCGCGGTCAATCATTCCAGGATAATTTCTGCAGGTAAGATCGCAGACTTGGAAGAGTGACACTACGTGGTCCAGAAGGCCACCGATGAAGGCATGATGCAGCGACTTGGCCGCGGGCGCAGCCTTGTAAGCGCGTTCAATCTGCGGATCGGCCATAAAGGCGTGGACCAGCGCTTTCAAATGCGGATCGCCGATGCTTTCGACAAACCCTTCGAGGCTGTTCCAGAGCACGTCAATATCTTTGGTGGTGCGGGGAAGGTAATCGCCGAATTCAATCTCCGACTCTTCCATGCAGCGCAGCTTGTGCAGCGTGAGCTGGAAGCGGCCATTGAATTTGTTGAGCAGGCCGCGGATTTTTACGAAATCATCGCGCTCAAAGCAATCGATATGCTCGCTGACGTTGTCCCACATTTTGGCTTCAATGTGGCCGGTGCGGTCAGCCAGCGTGAGCGCCAGATACAGCTCTCCGCTCTTTTTGGGTTTGGCTTGCTTGGAGGCAACAACAAAAGAAGAAGTGATTACCTGGTTTTCAAACTGCGCGGCATCGGTTACGTAAAAATCCTTCATGTCGAAAACAATCTTACTGCACTTCGGCGGGGGCCATCAGGAAAACTCAGTCAGGAAGACTCAGTAAGGATAGGGATCGACCTTCCAGCGTTCGAACACCTTGGCTTCTTTGAACACCTCAAAGAGGTTGGGATCGAGTTCGCCGTCTTTGACCGAGAAGGCCAGAATTTCCAGAGCACGCTCGACCGACACTGCTCTTTTGTACGGACGGTCGGCGGCAGCCAGCGCGTCGAAGATATCGGAAATGGTCATCATGCGCGTTTGCAGCGGAATTTCCGGAGCAGATAGCCGGTGCGGGTAGCCTTTGCCGTTCAACTTCTCGTGATGGCCAATGGCGATCTCGGGGATGTTGCGAATTTCCGTGGTCCACGGAATCTGCTGCAGGAAATTGTACGTGTGCATTACATGCGCTTCAATTTGCAGCCGCTCTTCGTCATCAAGCGAGCCTTTGCGGATGGAGAGCAGGCGGAGTTCATCCGGCTCCAGCAAAGGCTTGGTGTGGCCTTCCAGATCAATGTACTGAACATTCCCGATTTCGATAAGACGCTCAAAGCTGCCTTCCGGCAACACGGTGGGTTCGTTGTCCTGAGCAATGGCTTGCATGTAGGCATCCATTTCTCCCAGAATGCCGGTGAGCTTGCCTTCAAAGTCGCGCTCATTGGACAGGAATTTTTCTTTGCCCTGTTCCAGGAGAAACTTCAGCCTGGCCCGCAGGCTTTCATTTTCCAGAGTGCGCTTCACGTAGCCAAAGCGCTGCCGGATCACTTCCAGCTGCGCCGGGTACAGCTTCTTGGCTTTTACCAGGACTTCTTCTTTTACGCCGACCTTGCCGAAATCGTGGAGCAAGCTGGCATAGCGTATCTCCCGCATCTGGTCCCGCGTAAAACGGATGTTGCCGTAAGGACCCGAGTCGGCCCGGTCCACGGTTTCTGCCAGCGCCACGGTGAGGTTGGCCACGCGGAAAGAATGTCCAGATGTAGTGGGATCGCGGGCTTCAATTGCGGAAACCGAAGCGCGCACGAAGCCCTCAAACAGACGCTGAATAGAGTCATACAACTGGTTGTTCTCGAGCGCAACGGCCGCCTGGCTGGCGAGCGACAGCACAATCTCCTGCTGCCTTGCCGTATACGTGACCACTTGCTGCATCACGGCGGAAAGTGAATCCAGTTTTGTGTTGAAGTCGTACTTGGCGTTGATGAGCTGCAGCACACCCACAATTTTTTCTTTCTGGTTACGCATGGGCACAGCCAGAATGGACTTCGTCCGATAGCCGGAATCTTCATCGAACTTGCGGTTGATGGTGTAAGGAACGTCCGGAGGCAGGTGGTAGGCGTCTTCAATATTAACGATGGCGCCGGTCAGTGCCACATATCCCGCGATGGAGCGCTGGTTGATCTCCATGGTGATCTCGCGGAAAGGCACATGCACCGTGTCGTTCTGCGCAAGTTTGAAACGAATCCGCTCCTGAAAATCTTCTTCCTGCG
This sequence comes from Acidobacteriaceae bacterium, assembly GCA_003140235.1. Lineage (GTDB taxonomy): Bacteria > Acidobacteriota > Terriglobia > Terriglobales > Acidobacteriaceae > Angelobacter. Next base: position 36,362 of record PLJN01000133.1, on the reverse strand, counting down.
TCTGGATCGGCGCGCCGGGCTCGGACAGCGCTCGCTGGGTCTTTCGCTCCGGCGTCTTTTCCACCAGATAGATGGAGCCCGCGTCACTCTTGGTGAATTCGCGGGACTTGGTCAGGATCAGGTCCAGAAGCTTTTCTGTGTTGTGCTCAGCGGAAAGCGCGACTCCGATCTGGTTCAGCGCATGAATTTCCTCGGTGACGCCTGCCAGCCGCTCATTCACTTCCTGACGGGAATGCACCAACTGGATGTGGTCGAGCGCGTTGTCCACCATGCGCTCCAGCAGGGGCTGCGGGACATCCGGTGGGAGATAAGCAAACACCGCACCGTCATTGCGCGGATCTTTGAACCGGCGGTTGGTCAGCGCCAACACGCGAGTGTTAGGGACACGAAGCTTGTCGTAGTGCTTCTCCACCACTTCTTCCAGAGAAACCAGAACAATGCGTTCCACTCCGGGGCTCTCCGGCTCGGCATTTTCGAACGAGGTACGGCGGAACCTCTGCACGCCGGCCAGATGCCTGCCGGCAATGGCGTCCTCTTCAAAATAAACAATGATTGGGATGGCGCGTGCGCCCGTGGTCTCCCGTCGTTTTGGAATCACCGCTGTGCTCATGTGAGGATGCGACATCCGATTGGGGGAGGGTGCGCGGTGAAAATCTTATCAGATTAACTGTGTTTTAAAAGAGAATTGCGAACCGTGGTCACCAAAGAGTCAGCCCCTGCATATTCTCTGAATGATGAATGGAGTTGAAAAAAGTAAATGGTCGGGACGGGCAGATTNNCAGGCTGAGCCACGTCCCGACATGTTGCACAAAAGCCGCTGCTTCTCACGAATTTGGGGTCAACCGCAGCGGCGATTTAGTGATTTTACTATATTACGGCTTCTTGGGTGCAGCATCGGGTGGAACCGCGACCGGCTGGTTCTTTACGCTGTAATCCTTAAAGGCCATCTCCATGTTGAAGGGAGTACCTTCATAGGACCCGTTGAGCGTGAGACTTCCTGGCAACTGCAAGCCGCTGACATCCTGGTAGCCAATCTGCACTTTCAATGTCACAGCCCCGCTGCCCGAGGGCTCCCGGTAGGTTGCGTCATAGCCGGTGAGCAAAAGTCCCTGGGGACTTCTGGTAAATTGCGGACGCAGCGCGCTTATGAAAGTGGGAGAAACAATCTTCATCTCCCTGATCACCAGTTGCTTGGACATGGTGGTCGTTACGTCGGTGTCCCCTTCCTTGTAAGTCAGCACATATTCGGTGCCCGTGTCCTCCAGTTGATAGAGGCTGTCAACTTCAGGAAACGGAGTCGTGAACATGAAGGGTTTCCAGGTGTCAAAAAATCCGGACATGGCTTGTTCCATGCCGGAGAAAATCTGCTCGAAACCCTTCGCCGCCTCGGGGTTTGGTGCCGCAACATCGGCGCGGTGGGTCACGCTAACGGCGCCGTCATGGGCGAATTTCAAAGTGAAGTGTATGCCGTTGAGCAATTTCAAAGCGACTTCAGCGCTTTTCGGGTCTTTCTCCAACTGCTCTTTCAGTACGAGCCGCCAATTGGGCTGCACGCTCGTCTGGAACTCCAGCAGTCCCTGCCTTTGCAGACTGTAGTAGGCCTGCCTGGCTTGCTGGACGATCTCTCTCTTGTTGGCAACATCAGCGCCGTGGGCCACGGGCAGTGTGAGACCCCACACGCAGACTAAAATCAGGGCCCAGAGTTTGAGCGGTCGCGATGTTTTCATCTCTAATCCTCCAATGCAATGTTGGGACACACTACCATGGAATGGCAGTTGAGCGGTCAACTACTGGCTGGGTGGCACGAATTCTTTGGGAAGCTGCGATCCCTGGCCGAAGAAGAATTGCTCCATTTGTTCGACCAGAAACTGCTGGGCCTCCGGCTTCCAGGGCTGGAGGCGGTATTCGTTCAGAAGCATCTTGGAATGCTCCGCCCACATTCCCCACGCCTGGGCACTCACGTTTTCAAAAATCTTCTGACCCAGCGGAGTGTCAAACGGCGCCTCGTCCAGGCCGGGTAACTCCTTGCCGAGCTTTGCGCACTTCACCATCCGGGGCATTCGGGTAACTCCTTCTTTAAGCCAGTCCATTCTACAGAAGCCCGGTTGATCCGGCGACATTGACGCTCAGCCGCGTTTTTTGTGCTTCTTCTGCGCGGCCTTTGGTTTTTCTTCCAGTACAGCGAATTGGATCTTTCGTTGCATGCGGTCAATGCGGTCCACAACCACGCGCAGACGCTCACCGATGGAGTAGGTTTTCTTGGTTCTGTTGCCGATGATCTGTCGCGTGTTCTCGCGGAACGTGTATTGATCGTCCTGAAGCGACGTGAGCGGGACAAGACCTTCAATGAACAGATCGTCCAGTTCCACGAAGAACCCGAACTTGGTCACGCTTACGATGAGGCCTTCAAAGTCGTCGCCCACGCGGTCTTCCATGAACTTCATCTTCTTCCATTCGAGGAGCTCGCGCTCGGCATCGGCTGCGGCGCGTTCGCTGCGGCTGGAGATCTCCGCAATTCCGTGCAGCTCCGCTTCGGAAATGGGGCCGGTGAGGGCCGTGGACTTGTTCGCAGCGGTTTTTTCGCGTCGCTTGGACCATGGCGCCGGAACTCCGCTCTCGGCTACCGGCTTGATCTCGCGCTTCAAGCTCTGTTCCCGCAGCACGGCCCGCAGAATGCGATGAACAATCAGGTCAGGATATCGCCGTATGGGAGAAGTGAAATGCGTATAGCTGGGAGCGGCCAGGGCAAAGTGACCTTCGTTGATCTCGGAATAGCGCGCCTGTTTCAGCGAACGCAGCATTAGGTACGACAGCACGCGTTCTTCCGGCTTGCCTGCAATTTTCTGCACCAGCTTCTGGTACATGCGGGGAGTCACGTGGACTTCTTCCGGCAACTCCATCGTCGGAGGCTTGCGTCCGCTTCCGTAATGGGAGCGTTTGTCAGAACGCATGGTCATACGCTTGACGGGCAGTGCGCCCACACCGAGCGAATAACCGAAGCTGGCGGCAATGGTTTCAAATTCATAGATCTTTTTGGCGTCCGGCTTTTCATGGATGCGATAGATGCTGGCCGCACCACTGCGCTCCAGATGGGAAGCCACGGTCTCATTCGCTGCCAGCATGAACTCTTCAATCAGGCGGTGTGCCCAGTTGCGTTCGGAGCGGGTGACACTCTTCATCATGCCGCGTTCGTCGAACTCGATGATCGGCTCCGGCAAATCAAAGTCAATCGATCCGCGCTTGACTCGCTTACGGTTCAGGACCTGGGCCAGTTCATACATCAGCTTAAAATTCTCGACCAGCGGCGCGTAGCGGCGGCGCAGGTGTTCATCGCCTTCCAGGAGCGCGTTCACGTCGGTGTAGGTCATGCGCTCGGCGGATTTGATCACGCCTTCCGCCAGTTCATAGCTGACGATTTCGCCTTGAGGATCAATTTCCATCACGCAGGACATCACGAGCCGCTCGACCTGGGGCACCAGACTGCAAATGTCAGTAGAAAGTTCCAGCGGCAGCATGGGAACGGCGCGATCGGGGAAATAGACTGACGTTCCGCGGGCCCGCGCTTCTTCATCAATGGCCGAGCCGTTGTCTACATAATGCGAAACGTCGGCAATGTGGACGTGCAGTTCATAATTACGGTTTTCTAAACGGCGTACGAGAACGGCGTCGTCAAAGTCGCGCGCGGTCTCGCCGTCAATGGTCACGATCGGGAGATCGCGGTAGTCACGCCGGTGCGCAATCTCCGGATGGGGAATGATCGAACTGATTGCCTGCGCTTCCTCCAGCACGTCGGCCGGAAAAACGTGGCGAATATGGTGCTTGCGGATGATCATCTCCACGTCGACGCCGAAGTCGTTTTCATAGCCCAGAATAGCGACAACTTTTCCTCGCGGGTCCTGAGTCGCCGACGGCCATTGGATGATCTCAACTTCTACCACCACGCCTTCCAGGTCGTCCCATTCTTTGGCGGTTGCAACTTCGCCGAGCACGCGATGCGGACTGGCACTGTGCGCGCCATGCACGCGCCGATCGCGATCGCCGATGGACGGTTCTTCGGCTGCACGCGGACGCTCCATACCCTGCGGAATCATGATGTTCATTCCGACTTTGTCATCCATGGGAGTCACATGGTTGCTGCGGTGACCGTAGTGGAACGTTCCGACCACCGTTTCCTGTTCGCGTTCCATCACGCGGACAATCTGGCCTTCACCTTTGCCGTCCGGCTTGATCCTGGTCAACTCAACCAGCACACGGTCTCCGTGCATGGCCGTACCGATCGCGGGCGGAGGAATGAAAATGTCGCCCTGGAGTTTGTCTTGCGCGCGGCGAGGCAGCGAGTCGGGATCGGGAATCACAAAGCCGAAGCCATCGCGGTGCATGCGCAGGCGTCCGACGGCCAGATTTTCCGTGGCTTCCGATGTGGGCAGGCTCCAGCGGTCCTGGCCAATGGCCTTGAGCTTGCGGCTTCTGGTGAGCTGAGTCAGCAGTTGCTGCAACGAACGACGGTCTTTGCCCCTAACCGCCAGATCGTGGGCGATCTGCTTGAACCCGGCAATATGCTTGGGCTGCTTGCCGATATAACGGATGATCTCCTGCTCACTAATCATGTCCTTTTCATCGTACCCTGTTCCCGCGCGATATAAGAAATGCTGGCAGCGTAGAAATAATTACACTCGGGCTCGTAATGGGTGTAGCGTAGAGAGAGCTGCTTTTGCCGGGTCAGACTACGCCAATCCGCAAGTTCCGGAATCTGCCAGGGTAATGAGAGTTTGGTGACGCACGTGCGACTGAACAATCTTGTTCCCGTTCCAGCAGGCACGCAAAGAGACCAGAGAGGATCATCCCCATGTGGAAGTCCGCGAATCCGCCGACCGTTAACCCCCACCCTTCAACAGACCTGGAGAAGAAGCCAGCCGTGACCACCGCCCATCTGCCCATGGAGCCGGCCCAGGGTTCCGCGCCCCGGAATGCCGCCGGCAGCCAGGAGCAGGCCACCATTGGCAAGGCGCTGGTTGTTAAGGGCGACGTCAGCGGCTCCGAAGCCTTGTACGTCGATGGCATCGTGGAAGGCTCCATTAACCTTCCGGACAATCGGGTCACCGTTGGACGCAACGGACAAGTCACGGCCAACGTCACGGCGCGTGAGGTGGTGATATTGGGCAAGGTCAAAGGCAATCTGACGGTGAGTGACCGGGTTGACGTTCGCCAGGAAGGCTCGCTTACAGGAGACGTGATCTGCCAGCGCCTCAGCATTGAAGATGGCGCTTACTTCAAAGGCAGCATTGATATTCGCAAACCCAAAGAATCTACCAATGCTCCGGCGAAAATAGAAAACGCCTCAACTTCGGCGCAGCCGCGATTGTCATCCGTCACCGCCTGATCTGAGCTAGGACCGTCTCATGATTCGCCGCGCGAGGGCACTGGCTTGTTCAATTCCCAGCGCCGCAGTCAATCCGAGATAGGCGAGACCGTAGGGAATGAGAATCAGCGCGGCTGCAACCAGAGGACGCTGGGGATGCAGCCATAGACGAATGCCCCAGGCTACGCCTGCCGCGGCCACGGCAGACATCCACAGCTTGGCAAAATAGATTGTTGGAAATTGTGAATGGCCGATGCGCCGGTTCATCCCACGGCGCAGCAGTAGAAATTCAACCCAGGCTGCGAAGCCGGCGGATGCTGTTAATCCGGCAACGCCCCACTTCGGATCGATGCCTAAGAGCTTCGGTAACGGCAGCGCCGCCAGATAGCCCAGTGCCGTCGTAAGCACCACGCGCAAAATGGCGAAGCGAAGCGGCGTTCGCGTGTCACGCAAGGCGTAGTACGCGGAAGAATAAAGACGTCCAACTGTTGATGCCACGAGTCCCACAGCCGAGCCGGCCAGAATGCCCCAGACATAAGCTGAATCTGCGTGCTGAAACCGCCCGTTGTTAGTCTGGTAGATCGCACTGGCGACAATGTCACCCAGAACAAAGAAAGCAACAGCGGATGGGACAACGAAGAAACCGATCCGGCGCGTGCTGGAGAGAATTCTGCCGCGCAGCAACTCCGCCACTTGCTGCTCGTTTCCCAGAACGCTGGACATGCCCGGTAACTCGGCTGCGGAAACCGCCATGCCAAACAAGCTAACCGGCAGTAGATAAATCGTTTGCGCATAACCCAGCGCGGCAACTCCGCCCGTGGGCAGCGGGCTGGCCAGGATTGTGTCCACGAAAGCACTCAACTGGACTACGCCCCGCGAAATAAAAACCGGGACGAAATTCACAATCACCGTGCGCACGTTCTGGTTCGCTACTCCCAGGCCCAGACGAATCGCAGGCGCGAGCCGAAGGACAACGGGAAGCTGGACGAGAAGCTGCAACAGACTGCCGGCCACGGAGCCCCAAATCCCGTAAACCGCCAGATACGATAACTCCACTCGTCCTCCGTACCAGATGAGCGAGGCAATCACCGCGGCATTCCAGACAACCGGCGAGACATAGGAAAGAAAAAAGCGACCGTGGCTATTCAAGATCCCGAGACACCATGAAGAGATGACCAGAAATCCAACCCCAGGAAACAGAATGCGTACAAGCTGGATGGTTAGCCGCCGCTTTTCGCCAGCAAACCCCGGTGCAATGGCCGCAACGAACCACGGGGTCGCCAACACGCCGGCGAGCACTACGAAAGAAGTGATAAGGGCCAGGAGCGAGAAGATGGCCCCGGCCACTCGTCCGGCTTCTTCTTTCTCGCCCTGCGCCTGTAATTTGGCATACACCGGGATGAACGAAGCAGAGATGACTCCCTCACCGAAAAGATTCTGCAGGAAGTTCGGAATCTTCATCGCTGCACGAAACGCATCCGCGGCAAGAGTAGTGCCGAAGTAGTGGGCCAGAATGCGCTCCCGCACCAGCCCCGCAATGCGGCTTAGAAATATTCCCGCGCCAACCAGAAAAGCGGAACGGGCCACACTGGCATGGGGCGCTGGTGGCCGCGATGAATCTCCGGCTTGGGCTGGATTATCAGTGTTCATCAGTGTGAATCAGTGATAGAGCTGTTGTCTGACGGTGTATCCACTTCGCCCACTAGGAGCCGGACAATCTGGTCAATGGTCGCCGCTGCCTTGCTGGAGGGCTGGTTGATCTTGTTGCAGATAATAGAGAAGGCAAAACGCCTGCCGGAGAGAGTCTGGCCGTAGCCCGAAAGCGCGCTCACGTGGCTGAGCGTTCCGGTCTTGGCGTGGATCAGCTTTGCGGCCGGGGTGTTCAGAAAGCGCTCCGCCAGCGACCCGTCGATTCCCGCAACAGGCAACGTTTCTTCGAAAGCCGCTCCCCAGGGCTGTTTGGCGTCATAGAGCAGCAAGCGCACCATGGCGGCTGGAGTAATAAGGTCGCGGCGTGAAAGCCCGGAGCCATCGGTAAAGAAATATTCCTCTTCTTTGAGACCGGCGAGACGCAGGAATTTTTTCAGCGCAGCAATCCCGCCTTCAAACGATCCGTTGTCCTGGGTCTTCTGGCCGATGAGTCTGAGGCCCAGTTCCGCGTGGAGATTCTGGCTGGTCTTGTTGATCACGCGGACATCTTCTATCAACGGGAGAGAAACGTTGAGCGCCAGAATCTTTGGCGTTGCACTCGGCGGCGCAGCTGGCGCGGACTGGACTGAAAGTTGGTCAAAGAACTGTGCGATATCGGCATGACGCGCCTTGGTCTTGCCGGTTACGGTGATGCCGCGCTGTTCCAGCAGCGCGCGAAAAATCTCCGCGGTAAATTCTGCCGGATCTTCAACCGTAATGGTCTCGGTCACGCCGGGGTCCTGTAGCGAGAGCAATCCCCACAACACAATTTTTCGCGATCCGGGGTCGCGATGCAAGCCAATCTTTCGGACTGTCCCGGCAGGCCCGGTCACAATACGGTTGTCCAGTTCGTAATAGCTGCTTGCCGGCTCGAAAGTTACCAAGGCTTTGTCCCCGACCTCGGCTGCGGGTTGGATTTTGAGAAACACCACGTTGTCATTGAACGTGAGCGCTGAGATCACGGCGCCGTCGGACCACTGCAAATCATCCTGGGACCAGCCTTCGCCATAACGCTGCGGAGCGTAGAACGTATCATCGCCAATCACGTTGCCATCAACTACCTTGACTCCGTTGCGCACAACCTGGTTGGCCATGTCTTCAAGAATCTGCGTGTGCGGCGGAATACGCTGGCTCTTGAAGTGGTAAGGCAGCACACGTCCGGAAATATTGGGATCGCCGCGACCGACAATCACCAGGTCTCCTGACAAACGTCCGGCGGCGTCGATCTTGCCAGTGGTCTCGACAGTCGTGCGAAAGCGGTAATCCGGACCAACGTACGCCATAACGGCAGACGTGGTCAGCAATTTCTCGTTCGATGCTGGAAGAAAAAGGCGATCGGCATTTCTGGCGTAAATCGTTTTGCCGCTTTCGATGTCTACAACGTCAATACCCCAGTCCGCCCGCGCCAGTTGCGGCTGCGCCAGAATAGCGGCAATGCGGGACGCCAGCGGGTTCTCCTTCTTAGAAACTGCTTTTTTCGTCTGAGCGTCAGCCGAAACGGCGAGAACAGTCTGAACGAGCACAAGGGCCAGAGGTAAGACCAACGAAGAGAGTGCATTTCCTGGACGACGCAGCATGGGAATTGCCGTGATTATACAATCGCCCCATGTACCGGCCTTCATATATATGGCAACTGCGCCATCGCAAGCTGGAACTTGGGCCCCGCACGCTGGTCATGGGCATCCTGAACGTTACGCCGGATTCGTTCTCCGATGGCGGCAAATTCCTCTCCCACGACCACGCCGTGGGCCACGCTCTGCAGATGCTTGACGAAGGCGCCGACGTTCTCGATGTTGGCGGAGAATCCACGCGGCCCGGCGCACCGACCGGTGATGCGGGCTTGTCCGCGGACGAAGAACTGCGCCGCATCATGCCGGTAGTTGAAGACATATTGCGCGAACGTCCGCAAACCATCATTTCCGTGGACACGTACAAGGCTGAAGTAGCCCTTGCTGCCCTGGCTGCCGGCGCCGAAATCGTAAATGACATCAGCGCGCTTCGCTGGGACTCGCAGATGGCAGCTACAGTGGCGGAGTTCCACTGCGGCGTGATTCTCATGCACACGCGGGGCCGTCCGCACGAGTGGCGCGACATGCCGGCCTCAGCGGATATTGTTGTCACGGTCAAAACAGAATTGCACGAGTTTGCCCTGGCTGCGATGGCCCACGGAATTGCGAAGGACCAGATCATGCTCGATCCCGGCTTTGGTTTTGGTAAAAAATTTGACCAGAACTATCCCCTGCTGGCGGGCCTGAGCAAGCTGCATGAGTTGGGCTTTCCGCTCCTGGCGGGTACTTCTCGGAAATCGTTCATCGGGCGCACGCTGGCGCGTGAAGGCAAAGACGCGCCTATGGACCAGCGTCTCTACGGCACGCTCGCGGCGGTTACAGCTTCTGTCCTGCAAGGCTCACATATGGTGCGCGTGCATGATGTGCGCCCGGCGGTGGATGCGGTGAAGATTGCGGATGCTGTCTCTTCCCAATCGCGAGCGTAGCGCGAGAGCCCCATGCAAGGATAGGAACCGGGTTGGTGGCAGAGCCGATAAAATAAAGAGGTCAATTTAGTATTGAGTGGATCCAGCAGAAATTACGGCAGTTTGCGTCAGCTGGTTCGGATCAACCTGGGGGCTCCAAATTGCGTTTCCATATACCGGGACATTTTTGATGAATAATTCAGAACTTATAACTACAGGCCCCACTTCGACATCGGCGCCCGAGATCTTATATCACTACGCATCGATAGGGGCCATCGAGAACATCCTGAAGACTAAGGTCGTCTGGGCAACGCATGTAGCGTTCATGAGTGACTCGCAAGAGTTTCGGTATACTCTCGAAGTTATGCAGTCCGTCATCGAGGAGAGACAGTCCAATGCTCCGGAAGTGGAGAACTACCTTCGATTTCTTTCTGCAGTTGTCGCAAATGCAGAAGCAAACTTTATGGAAAAGGGCTTTTTTGCTTTCTGCTTGTCCGCAAATGGAGATCTGTTGAGCCAGTGGCGTTCTTATTGCCCGCCCGAGGGAGGGTATTCCATCGGTTTCAGAAAATCCGATCTAGAATCAATATTCAGGCCTCAAGACTTCCACATTATGCCTTGCGCATACGATAAGCGTTTCCAAAAGAAATTCGTCGCAGCATTGCTCCAATCTTACGAAGATAGGTTTAGGGAATCGGGAGAGGCTTCAATGTTGGATATAGCTGTAGACCTAGATCGTTTGCCGCTGACGGTGAAACACCCTGGGTTTTTAGAGGAGCAAGAATGGCGTGCGTTTTCGGATCCAAATGTTTGTGAAGAATGGCGTTATCATATATTGAAAGGGAGAGCCGTTCCACATTGGGACCTGAGGTTAGCTTTGCCTGACAACCTGATTCCAATCGCGAAGATAATTGTGGGACCGTGCCGGGAGCAGGAATTGGCGTTGGTGGGAATTAGGCGTATGTTGCTTACTTTCGGTTACGCTAAAGAGAACGTGGATAAGATCGTGGAGCCATCGACAATTCCATATCGCACCCCATAGGTACAAAGGCCACTATATGGATCCCTCGCTCTGCTCGGGCTTTCAAAAGTAGCAAGAAAGATCAGAACGCTTTCTCTGAATCCAGCAAAATCGTCACCGGCCCAGCGTTCACCAGCTCAACATCCATCATGGCCTGAAATTCACCGGTCGCACAGGTCGCGCCTGCCGCTCTGATTTTCGCGACAAAATATTCATACAGCCGCCGCGCCTCGTCTGGACGCGCTGCGCCATCGAACGAAGGACGCTTGCCCCGGCGAACATCACCGTACAAAGTGAACTGCGACACCACCAGAACTGCTCCACCGGTGTCTACGACGGACAGATTCATCTTCTCGGCCGCATCTTCGAAAATGCGCAAGCCCATGATCTTGTCAGCCAGATAATCGGCGACAGCTTCGGTGTCGCCTTTGCCGACTCCCAACAGCACCAGCAGCCCGGCGCCGATCTCGCCTACGACTACGCCTTTCACGGTGACCCGGCAACGGCTTACTCTCTGCACCACGGCTCTCATGGTCTTCGATAATAAATTGACTGCGGGCCTTTGCACTCATAAAATCGCGGGTCTTACTTCCCTTCAAGGAGAACAGCCATGATGCGTCGCATTCGTCATCTTCCTGGCTGGACGTTGTTGTTGTGGGCCTGCCTAGTGGGTGCTCTTGCATCCGCGTTGCAGGCGGGAGCCCAGCAGCCGAGTCCGGCCACCACCCATAATGATGTAGTTATACGCGGGGGCACGTTGCTCACCGCGAGCCACGGCCGAATCGAGAACGGCAGCATTTACATTCACGACGGCAAGATTGTAGCCGTTGGCCAAAACGTGAAGGCGCCGGCCAATGCCATTGTGATCGACGCCACCGGCAAGTGGGTGATGCCCGGCATTATCGACTCCCACTCCCACATCGCGCTGGACGACGACGTGAACGAGGCCACCAGCCCGATTACGCCTCACATGATGATGAAAGACGCCTTCGACTACAACGATAAGATGATTTATCGCGCACTGGCCGGCGGCGTTACTACGTCATTGCTGCTGCACGGCTCGGCCAACATGATTGGCGGGCAGGCAATTGTCATCAAGCACAAATATGGTCTGGGCCGCGATGAAATGCTCTTCCCCGGCGCGCCGCAGTCGATCAAGTTCGCCAGCGGTGAGAATCCTAAACGCGTTTATGGCACACGGAACCAGCTTCCCTCCACGCGCATGGGCAACTTTGCCGTGATGCGGCAGGCGTTCCTGGAAGCTCGCGATTACATGAAGACGTGGGACGACTACAACGCGAAGGTCCAAAAGGGCGACAAAGATGCCACCGCGCCCAAGAAAGACCTGAAGCTGGAGGCCCTCGCCGATATTCTTCGCGGCAAACTGCTGGTGCAGATCCACTGCTACCGCGCGGATGAGTTCCTTACGGAAATGGCCCTGGCCAAAGAGTTCGGCTACAAGATCCGCGCTTTCCACCATGCTCTGGAAGCCTACAAAGTTGCAGACCAGATTGCCGCCAACGGCGTCGCCATTGCCACCTGGCCGGACTGGTGGGGCTTTAAGTACGAAGCCTGGGACGGCAACCCGTGGAACGCGGCCATCGCGCTCAAGAAAGGCGTGCGCGTGGCGCTCAAGAGCGATTCTGAGGACGTGACCCGCCGCCTCAACCAGGAAGCAGGAAAGATCATGCATTACGGCAATATCAGTGAAGACGATGCCGTGAAGATGATCACCATTAACCCCGCATGGATTATCGGAGTCGACGATCGCGTTGGCTCGCTCGACGCAGGCAAAGATGCCGACATCACAATCTGGAACAGCTATCCCCTGTCGTCCGCCGCGCTGGTAGACAAGGTCCTGATAGACGGTGACGTTTATTTCGATCGCTCAGCGCCGGGCCTCGGTATGCCCCGCTTTAAGGAGGGCCAGTAATCATGATTAAGAAAATAATTGTTGCTCTCGCTTTGATCGTTGCCACTGCCTGCCTGGCACAACAGCCCGCGAAAACCACACCGGCGCAAGACCAGACAGCGAATGGGACTATCGTACTGCGTGGCGGCAAGCTGCTGACCATCTCGCATGGCGTGATTGAAAACGGCGTGCTGATCATGCAAAACGGCAGGATCATCAGCGTCGGTCCTGCGTCTACCGTGATTCCCAAAGGCGCATGGATCATAGACGTTACCGGTATGACCGTGTACCCGGGCCTGATCGATTCGGAGACGCATTTGGGACTGATTGAAATTGACGCTGATCGTATGACCAATGACACACTCGAAGCCAGCGACGAGATCATGCCGCACATGCACGTCTACGACGCGTTCCATGCGGAAACCGCGCTCATTCCGGTCACGCGAATTAACGGCGTCACAAATGCCATTGTTGCTCCAGGCAGCGGTGACACGCTTCCCGGACAAGACTCGTTCATCCAGTTGGCGGGCCGGTCCGCTGAAGAGATGATCACTGTCCGCGACATTGCCATGCCGATGAACTTTACCGGACGGCAGCGCCGCAACCAGAGCTTTGACAGCTCCAAATACCCCTCCACTCGAATGGGTATGGCAACGCAGTTACGCCAGGCGTTCATGGATGCGCAAGAGTACGCGGACAAGTGGGCGCGCTATGAAAAACGAAAAGCCAACCCCGACGAAAAAGACAAAGACAAAGACAAAACACCGGACCCGCCCAAACGCGACCTGAAGCTCGAAGCCATGGTGCCGTATCTTCGCGGCCAAAAGCCGGTGGTCCTGGCAGTGGAGGAAAACAAAGACCTGGAAACGGCGCTGGACCTGGCCCATCAGTTTCACTTGAAGGTGATTCTGAACCACGTCACGCGTGTGTCCAGTCTGCTGGACAAGATCGCGGCCACCGGCTTCCCGGTGATCATTGGTCCGATCTATGAACAGCCCAGAGAGTGGGAGCGCTATGACGCCGTCTACAAAATGCCTGCGGAAATGGCCAGACGGGGCATCAAGATCGCCTTTGCGTCCTACGATGCGCACAACGTCCGCAACCTGCCCTATGCCGCTGGATACGCCGTGGGCTTTGGCCTTCCATACGACGAAGCGCTGAAGGCCATTACCCTGAATCCGGCGCAGATGTGGGGAGTGGACAAAGACCTGGGCTCACTCGATGTCGGTAAGATGGCCAACGTGGTTGTCGCGAACGGCGACCCACTGGACGTGAAGACCGACGTGAAGCACGTCTTTATTGCCGGCCAGGAAATTCCGCTGGTCAGCAAGCAGACGGAACTTAGGGACCAGTACTGGCACTAGGATGTTGTCCGCAGATTTGGGTTGAGATACGCAGATCAAGAACCTTGGCCGCGAATCGACGCGAATGACGCGAATCTAGTTCAAAATGATTCGCTTTGTTCGCGCAGTTCGCGGTCACTTTTTTATCTCGGTCTGTCAATGGCTAGAATATGGCCATGACGGACCTGGGGAAAATACTGCTGATGTTGGGCGCAGTGATCGGAGGTGTTCTGATTCTTGCTGGAAAGATGAACGTGCCACTGGGTCGTCTTCCGGGGGACATCGTCTACCGTGGCAAGAATACTGTCTTCTATTTCCCGCTGGCTACTTGTCTGGTGATCAGTATTCTGCTTTCGCTGGTCCTCTGGCTGATCAATCGTGGACGCCACTAGGACAACGTCAGAACAGGTTGGTATCCAGACCGGCAATGAACTGAATGCCGGGAATCACTTTTCCTATTAGCGACACGTCATTGGTGAGAAATACATCCGTGCCGCTCTGTGCGGCGCAAGCAAGATGAATAACGTCCGCCGGTGAGACCCCATGGTCTGTACGAATCCGCGCATAAAGCTCAGCGGTCTTCAGCGTGTACGGAATGATCTCCACAAACGAGCTCTCAAAGAAAGCACGAATCTGCGTTGCCGTGTTGACATCGCGCATCTTGTAGGGCCCTACCAACACCTCGCCCACGGTAAAAGCGCCAGTGCAAAGCCGGTCTTGCCGTTCTTCCATCCGAGTGAGAATGTGCCGTATGCGTTTTGCGTAGACTGGGTGGTCTTCCATCCAGTAAACGAAGAGCATTGTGTCCCAGTAAATGCGGCTCATGGTCGTCTTGTGTCTCCGCTGTGCTGGTAATTACTTTTCGCGACGGCCGGCAAAACGATTTCTTTCACTGCGAATGAAGTTCTCTCCTCCGCCCAATTCCCGGAAAAGACCCTTGGCCACACCGCGAAGACCGATCAGTGGACTAACGGCGGGGAGATGAGCGGCGTCGGCCGCAAGAATTTCATAGGTAAAAGTCACAGTGGTACTTTGACCCGACGGCGGGCCCGTCCTGGAAACGAGACGCAGTCCATTCTCCTCCAGAAACTTTTTGGAGTTGAGCGCTGCGCAGACTGAAGGCACCAGATTATGGAGCCCCAGAGCTTTGTGCACAATGCCGACGTTTACCGCAAGAGTGCTTTCTCCTCTCTTGGTAGTCGGTTTCAGATAGACATCACGCACGTGGGTTCGAACCAAGTCTGAAACTGATTGCGTAAGCTGTTGCATTGCCGCGAACCTCTGCACTCATTGTTGCATAGCATTGCATGCTATGCAAGCATGCAATGCATGAAGGTACGGTTACTTGGCCGCGAGGGCTTCAACGATCCGGTCGAAATCTTCGAGCGATCCGTATTTGAGAATGATCTTGCCTTTCCCTTTGCGATCGTGGATTTCCACCTTCACCCCCAAAGTCTGCTCAAGCGTGCGCTGAGCGTCGCGTACGTTGGGGTCCAACGCGGCGCTGTCTCNNGATCGGACACCATCTCTTCTGTCTGCCGCACGGAGAGGCTCTTGGCGATCACCTGCTGCACGGCTTTCTGCAATTGCTCCGGGAATCCGGTGAGAGCGCCCAGCACTTTACCGTGACCGAAAGTTAGTGTGCCAAGCTCAAGTGCATCTTGCACGGCTGAAGGAAGCTTGAGCAAACGGATGAAGTTGGCGACGCTGGCGCGGTCTTTTCCGGTGCGGGTTGCGATTTGTTCCTGGGTCAGCCCAAACTCGCGGCTGAGTCTTTCAAACGCTCGCGCCTGCTCGATGGGATTCAGATCTTCGCGCTGCAGGTTTTCAACGATGGTGATCTCCATGGCTTGCTCGTTGGAGATTTGCTTGACTACCGCCGGCACCGTCGGTTTTCCCGCTCGTTTTGACGCAAGCCACCGGCGTTCCCCGGCGACTAATTGGAACCGGCCGTTAGCGCCAGGCCGAAGCATGATCGGTTGGACAACGCCGCTTGCGCGGATGGAGTCCGCCAGCTCTTTCAGGGCGTCTTCATTGATCCTGCGGCGGGTCTGGTAAGGATTGGGATCAATCAGTTCGACGGCGACTTCCTGCAGCCCACGAGTCTGCGAGGTTGAGGAAGTTGCGGAAACTTTTCCCGGAAGTAAGGAATCGAGTCCGCGGCCTAATGCTTTGCGTTTATCACTCATTTTCTTCTTTGACCTTTTTAGGAACCGCTGGTTGCTGCTGCAAGTTTTTCCGCAAGAGCGCGCTTATTCTGGCGCAGGACGCGGTCCATCAGTTCTTTTGCCAGACGAATGTAGCTTTCCGCGCCCTTCGAGTGCACGTCATACAAGAGCGCAGGTTTTCCGTAACTGGGAGCTTCAGCCAGACGGACATTGCGCGGTACCACGGTCTTCAGCAGCTTCTCACCGAAATACTTTTTCAATTCTTGCGTGACCTGATGGGCCAGATTGGTGCGGTCGTCGTACATGGTCAGGACCACGCCTTCCACTTGCAACTCGGGATTAAAACTCTGGCGCAGGCGCTCAATCGTGTCCATAAGTTCGCTGATGCCTTCCAGGGCAAAGTACTCCGCCTGCATGGGAATAAGCACCGAGTCAGTTGCTACCAGCGCGTTGAGTGTAAGCAAGTCCAGCGCAGGAGGGCAATCTAGGACAACGAAATCGAATTGGTCGCGAATGGGTTGCAGGGCGTTGCGTAGACGAAATTCACGCTCTTCAGCGGCAACCAGTTCGATATTGGCGCCGATGAGGTTTTTGTGTGCAGGCAGCACGAACAGTCCTTCGAGCTCCGTGGGCAGAATGGCCTGCTCTGCGTTGGCTGATCCAATCAGGAGGTCGTAGGTGCTCAGCCGCTCCGGGTCCCGCAAAAAGCCCAGACCGCTGGTGCTGTTGGACTGAGGATCGCAATCAACCAGCAGGCACTTGACCTCAGCCGCGGCAAAGGAAGCTGCCAGGTTGATGGCGGTAGTGGTTTTGCCCACACCACCTTTTTGGTTGGCTACCGCAATGATTCGTCCCATGGGGTTTTGCTCTGGAGAGAACATTTTGACTTTAGTGGAGCAGCCGAAATTGCGCAATGGCAGACTTTTTAGCTATGTTCCATGTGGAACAATAGCGGACCCTGATCCCGACCAGTTCCACGTGGAACAGTTACTTTTCTGGTTCCCACAGTGGAGAATCTCCCACTTGGAGGGGTCTGAAGCGCGCAATTGGTTCAGAAGCTTGTAATTAACTGATCAAACGGGTTGTTTCAGTCCACGGTAACTGGTTTGGTTCCCACAAGTAGCACTCGCGAATGCCCTCCCGGCAGCGGTGTTGGTTCACTCCATTCCAAGCTTTGGGCTTGCTTTCGGGCATGGTCCACCTGTGCCAGGCCGATCATCAGCCCAATTCTTCCGCCAGGCTTTACCAGATTGACGGCCAATTCCATTGAATCGTCAAATTTCTCTACCGCCCGCATTGCGACCAAATCAGCCGCGTTTTGGTTGTAGCTCTCTGCACGTCCGCCGAAAACACTGGCGTTCGGCAGCTTCAAGGCAAATACGACTTCATTGAGAAACGCGGCTTTCTTGCGGTTGGACTCCACCAACACTGTGCACGCTAGAGGAGCAAAGATCGCGAGAGGAATTCCGGGAAAGCCGGCGCCAGAGCCGAGATCAACGACTGCGTCCGTGCTTTGCGGATTCACGAGCTGCTTGGCAGCAAAGAACGATTCTCCAAAGTGTCTGGTGATAATCTCTTGCGGCTGGCGGACCGATGTCAGATTAACTTTGGAATTCCACTTCAATAGCAGATCGAGATGTATTGAAACTTGGCGCAGTTGATCGGGCTCTAGTTCAACAAATGGACGCAGCAGGTGAGCGATTTCGGAAGTCTCCACGTTACCAATCGTAAACTACGACGAAGCCGCTGGCTCTTCATATCGGCGCACTTTCCCGGCGTCTTGCGGGAGCGCGCTCAGCAACTCGCGTATATAGCTCTTGAACACAGGATGGATCGCGTCGGGCGCAATCTCAGCCAACGGCTCCAGCACAAACCGTCGCTGATGCATTGCGGGATGAGGGACGGTGAGATCCGACGTATCAATGACCGCGTCTCCAAAAAAAACAATGTCGATGTCGATCGTCCGCGGCCCTTTCAGCTGCGTCCGGCGCCGGCCCATGGACTGCTCCAGAACAAGGATTTGCGAAAGAAACTGCCAGGGCGTGAGTTCGGTTTCCATGGCCAATGCGCAGTTCAAGAACATGGGCTGCTGTTCCACTTCTACCGGATCAGTTTCATAGAGGGATGAAGCAGCAACAACAGTCCCCACGTCTTGCAGACGCTCGGTTGCTTGCTTCAGGTTGGCTGCCCGGTCGCCGATGTTGGAACCGAGCGATAAGTAGACAGTCTTCTTCACGTATGGCGGTTTCACGGGCAATGGCAGATCACGAGGCTTCTTCTTGTATACCTAAGGGATCGGTCGTCTCTTCCCACAAAGATCTGTCTTTCAGCAGTCTTGAGACCAGAGCGGTGTGCATGGCGTGTCCCGCGCGGTCGGCTACGATCCGGCCGACAATCTGTTTTCCCAAAAGAGCCAGATCACCGATCAGATCGAGCACTTTGTGGCGCACAAATTCGTCAGGGAAACGCAGCGGTCCGTTCTTGATTCCGTCGTTCGTGACTACGATCACGTTCCCCTCGGAAGCGCCGCGGATGAGTCCCATATTTTTCATGGCCCGCTCTTCATGCAGAAAACCGAACGTCCGCGCCGCTGCCAACTCGCTACGGTAGAGGTCGCGCGACAAATCGATTTCAAAGGACTGTTCGCCAATGGGCGCAGCGAAATTGATCTTGTATGCTACGGAGTAACCGGTCGCGGGATATGCGGCGATAAACTTGTTGCCTTCGCGCACCTCAATCTCCCTAAGGATTTTTAAATACGAGCGCCGCTTGCGCTGCTGCTTCAAGCCGACCCCCAGCACCATATCGACGAAAGGCTTTGCGCTGCCATCCAGAATGGGAAGCTCAAGGTTATCGAGCTCAACGATGGCATTGTCCAGGCCAATGCCGATGAACGCCGAAAGCAGATGTTCCGTGGTGGAGATCAGTACGCCCTTTTTTTGCAGGCTGGTTGCGTAGCTGACTCGGGCCACGTTGCGGCCCACGGCTTCAATTTCAAATCCGTCGAGATCGACGCGACGGAAAACAATGCCGGTACCCGCTGGCGCTGGAAGCAAGCGAAGCGTTACCGGAGCGCCGCTGTGCAACCCGACACCATGACATTGGACTGACGTACGAATTGTTTGTTCGAATAGCAAGTGGTTGTGGATGAATAGATTACACCCTATAGCCAAACCTAGACTGTTGTTTTTTTACAACACATCGTGGTGCGAATGGGTTCTTGATGCTGCAAGAGGGGAAACCAGCGGAGGTGCCGGACTTATTTTTTGTTGGGATTGAAATTGAGAGGTCCGGGTTCAAAGAGCGAGGGCGACAGGTGATTGTTGTAGGTTATCTCGCTGAGGAAGTATTGCCTGTACAACTCTCCGTTTAGCAATATCAGGGTGTTATAGGGAGTGTTGACTCCCTGGATTTTTTTCCAGTTGTCGTAGACTTCAGCAATTTCATCTCGATCACGGGTTTGCGGATCGCGCACGGTGAACGTCTTCTTCACGGGCAGATGACTGTCCGTGTCGATCATCAGAGTTACTGATTCATTATTAGCATTCATGATAGTCACCTTCTGTACGCTATGGTTTTCCTGCAGTGCGGCGCCTTCATAAAAAAGTGCGGTGCCGGGAGCAACCAGCCATTGCCGCAAAATAATTTCCAGGGTATAGCGCCGGCGCAGCATGAAGCGATTCAGGTCCGCGTCCTTTTCCGGGCTGAGCGTTTGAGTGCCGTGGAAGGTTGTTTCGTAAGCTTTGTCACCCACGTAGATGCTCACGATGTCGCGCTGTTTGGTGAATTCAAAGCGTTCTTTGCCGGGCCATTGCCAAAAATGGTGAAACGACGCGCCGCCTTCAGATGACCCGTGATAAAAGCGTCCCGTGCGGCCTTCGCTTTGCGAGTCCTGCGCGGTCAGGTAGGCTTGCCCGCCCAGAGTGCTGATCATCTGATCGATCAGGGCGCGGGCCTTCTGCTGATTGGACTGGGCCAGGTTGTTGGGAGGGGCCGCCTGCTGTGCAGGCAATGCGGTCACACACAAAAAAAGTAGCGCGAAAACTCTCATGTTATTGATGGATTGTTGGATGCCGCGAAAACCCGAGTAGCTGCTTGTGTAATTCACCCCACGTTACTTAGCCCGTGTCTTTATCCAACCAGTACCGCGCCACCGTTGGCATTCACAATCTCGCCGGTAATAAACCCCGCGTACGGCGTACACAGGAACAATACCGTTGCGGCAATCTCGTCGGGAGTCCCTGCTCTTCCCAAGGGAATTGTGCTCAAGACCCGCTTGCTGGTCACCGGATCCTGTAATGCTGGCGCTGCCATATCCGTTTCCACCCAGCCGGGCGCAACACAGTTCACGTAGATTCTATCGCACGCCAGCTCCGTAGCCAGGCCCTTTACCATGCTGATGATAGCGCCCTTGCTGGCAGCGTAATCGCAATGAAAAGCCTCGCCGCGCTGGCCTGCTGTGGAGCTGATCAAAACCACGTGTCCGCCGCTGCCTTGCTTCTTCATTTGTGCCACACCGGATTTCACCAAACCAAACGTACTGTCCAGATTAACGGCCAGCGTAGTCCGCCACTGCTGGTCCGCCATTTGATCCACGGGGACTTCTTGTGACGGCCAGATTCCGTGATTGCCGACGACGACATCGACTTTGCCAAAGTGTTCGACAGCGGCTTTGATCAGACGCGCGCTAGCTTCCGGGGAAGAGAGTTCGGCCTGCACGGCAGCACAATGTTTTTCTCCGCCGCATTCATGCACCAGGCGGTTGGCCTCCGCCTCGGCCCGCTGATAGTTGAAGAGAACCTTCGCGCCGGCCCGGACAAACATGCGCACGATTGCCGCGCCAATGCCCCGAGAGCCGCCCGTCACAACAGCCACTTTGCCTTCCAGCGAAAGTACTACGCCTTTGTCGGGCATGAATCAACGATACGGAAGGAGACTAGAGTTAGCAAGCACGCTACGCCGGCATACGCCAACTGGCTGCGGCGTCCACAAAAGACTGGAACAGCAGGCGAGAGTGCGTATCGCGATCAAAGGTCCGTTCCGGGTGCCACTGCACCGCCAGAACGTAATGGTCGGGCATGGTGCCTTCGATCGCTTCAATCGTGTCATCGTCTGGAGACAGGGCGACAATCCGCAGCCCGTCGCCCACAACGTCCACGGCCTGATGATGGCTCGAGTTCACGGGAAATGCGTATTGGTTAGGGCTGCGGCGGACAGCACGGGCCAGCAGAGAATCCGGTTCGATCCGGACCTGGTGGGCTATTTCCGCCTCGCGCCGCGTCGAGTGGTTTACCTGGGATTCAATGTGCTGCACCAGTGACCCGCTACGCCAGACGTTGAGCGATTGCAATCCATAACAAATTCCCAAAATGGGCTTGTGCAGGTTGTACGCGTCCTGAAGCAGTAGCTCATCGGCAGCGTCGCGCGCAGGATCGGCCGGGGCCGTTCTGGCATGGCGCTTCTCGCCATATTTTTGTGGGTCGATGTCTGCGGGACTGCCGGGAAGCAAGACTCCAGAGCAAGCCGTAATGGAACGTGCGATGTCTTCCGGCTCCAGCCCCAAGGGAATAATCACCGGCTCTCCGCCGCAGCTCTCTATGGCGCGCAGGTAGGGCGGAAGCGCCCGCTCGGCGTAAGACGCGTCGTAGGAGCAGGGCTGGGGGATCGCAATTTTGGGTTTCACTGCCTTAAGTCTCGGGTTTGGCGGCAAGGATGTCAATCAGAGTTATCTTGCAGGCAGAAACCTGGTTCTTTGTCCCACTTGTTACTAACTTGATTTTTGTCTTTCAAGGCGCTCACCGCGCGCATTGACCGCTCCAGAAGCGGAGTAGTAGATCTCGGCGATGGTGCCCCGGGCCTTCTTGGTGAGGGTGTCCATCTCGCGCCCGGACATGCCTTTGGTTGGAATCGGCGGGCTCAGCACCAGACGCACCGGTCGCGGCTGAATATGCCAGGTATTCATGGGCAGCATTTCATGCGTCCCAATCAGCGCCATGGGGACGACTTCCACCTGGGCTTTTATCGCCGCATAGAATGCACCAGCCATGAATTCATGCAAATGTCCGTCGGCGGAACGAGCGCCTTCCGGAAAAACCACAAGCGACATGTTGCTGCGCAAAGTCTGCACGGCGCGATTCAAGCTGCGTATCGAATTGNNGCGTTATCCAGGTCAACGGGAATTTGTCCGGAGCGGCGCAAGTGCCAGCCCATAAACGGATAGTGGAACAGGTTTCGTTTGGCCAGGATACGAAACTGAAAGGGCAAGGACTGATACAAGACGGGAATATCGAGAGCGGAAAGATGATTCACCACGTAGACGCGGGCCTGTGTGACATCCAGTTTCTCCAGCCCTTCCACCGAAACCGGCGCGCCGATGGTTCCCAGGATCATTCGCGACCACAAGCGGGCAAAGCCGTGTTGAATTTCTCCCGAGCGATCAAAGAAAGAGCACAACAGCGAAAGGCACCCCAGAATAATGGTGTAGAGCCAGACCAGCAGATTAAAGAAAAAATACGAACGCAGTCGCGAAAGCCAATGCGGCAGGCCGCCGGATTTCTGGCCGGCCGCTTTGTCTTCGACTTGGGTAATTTCTGGCATGCGTCACACACTCTGCCGGGCCGGAACTTGGGAAAGAATCTCCAGCGCTTCGCCAACAATGTAAATGGAACCGGTAATCACCACCACACCCTTGTCGCCGGCAAGTTGAAATGCCTGTTGCAACGCGGCACCCACGCTCGCTTCTTCCACCACATGGCTTTGAGTGCGCTGCACAATCTCAGCAATCTCGTGGGGCGTGGCGGAGCGAGGATTGCGCGATTGCGTCGCGATAACGCGCTCTGCGAGTGGAAACAGAATGTCCGCGATCTCCTGAATCGCCTTGTCGCGCATGGCGCCGAAAACCAGTGTCAACTGACGGTCTTCATAGAAAGTCGACAACGCGGAGCGCAGTGCCCAGGCGCCTGCCGGGTTGTGCGCCACATCCAGCACAATCTCCGGTCGACCGGCTTCGGCAGGCAGTATCTCAAATCTTCCCCGCCAGCGGGTTTCGCGGATGCCTTTTTCCGCGTGTTGCGGCATTATGTTGAACCCGAAATCATGAAGACGCTCGGCCGCGGTAATCGCCAAGGCGAGATTGCGTACCTGATGCCGTCCTTGAAGTGGGAAGTCCACTTGAATTTCCGTTCCCATTACCTCGAGCGGAAAACTGTTGTGTCCCGCGCTTTGAGTCATCGGCGGCATGTGTTTGACGGCGCTTATCGCGCGTGCGCCGCATTCCATGATCGCATTGCCGAGTGAGTCATTGACCTGCGGATGCTGCGGCAGCAATACGACCACGCCGTTTGATCGTAGAATACCGGCCTTCTCTCGCGCTATTTCAGCCAGCGTGTTGCCGAGAAATTGCTGATGGTCAAGATCAATGTCAGTAATCACCGAAATGGCCGGGTCGGTGATGTTGGTGGCATCGAGCCGGCCACCCATACCAACTTCCAGCACGGCCAGTTCCACGCCGGCGCTGGCGAAATATTCAAACATCATGGCGGTGAGCATTTCGAAAAAACTGGGATGCCACGGCAGAGCGCCTCGGGCCACCAACTCCGCAGCCGCGCTTTCAACGCGCTCATACATCTCCGCCAATTCGGAATCGCTGATCGGCTCCTGATTGATTTGTATCCGTTCGTTGACGCGCAAAAGATGAGGTGAAGTGTACAGGCCAGTTCGATATCCGGCGGCCTGCGCCATGCTCGCAAGCGTCGCAGCAGTTGAACCTTTGCCGTTCGTCCCGGCAATCAAAACACTGGGCAGCCGACGCTGCGGATTTCCCAGGGCCTCGGCCAGCGTGCGCATGTGAGCGAGCTCAAACTTGCGTGGCGAGGTCAGTTCATGACCCAGGGCCAGCAATTGGGAAATGGCGGATTCGTAGGTAACAGGCACGTCTCTTTAATTCTAACTTCAGGATTTTAAGTCAGGCGGCTTTGGGAGACATGAAGTCGAGCGCGCGGGAGATGTAACCCTTCATTTCTTTGCGATGGACCACAGCATCGAGCATTCCGTGCTGCACAAGAAATTCACTGGTTTGGAAGCCTTCCGGCAGCTTCTGGCGGATCGTTTGCTCGATCACCCGCGGTCCAGCGAAGCCAACGAGCGCACCCGGCTCAGCGATATTCAGGTCGCCCAGCATGGCATAAGAAGCGGTGACACCGCCGGTGGTCGGGTCGGTCAGAACGGAAATGTAGGGAAGCCGTGCTGAGTCCAGCCGGGCCAGAGCAGCGGAGATTTTCGCCATCTGCATCAGGCTCACCACGCCTTCCATCATGCGCGCGCCGCCGGAAGCTGAGACGGCAATCATGGGCTTGAGCTGTTCGACCGCGCGTTCGATGTTGCGGGTAATCGCCTCGCCGACCACGGCACCCATGCTGCCACCGATAAACGAATACTCCATCGCGCTCACCATGACTGGGCGCCCATTCAACGTGCCGGAAGCATTGATGATCGCGTCTTTCAGCCCGGTCTGGGCCTTGCTTTTTTCCAGACGGGCTTTGTACGGACGTGTGTCAGAAAAATTCAGCGGATCGGTGGAAGCCAGATTGCCGTCGTAAGTTTCGATCGAGCCTTCATCCAGAAGCAGCGTGAGGCGCGTGGGAGCATCAATGCGGAAGTGATACTCGCATTTAGGGCAGACGTTGAGGTTCTCTGCCAGGTCTTTTTTCCAGATGATCTGCCGGCAGCCGTCACATTTGACCCACAACCCTTCCGTCCGCACGCGCTTCTCCTCGGAAGACTGTATCTCGCTCGATTCTCTTTTAAACCATGCCAAAGCGTCGCCTTCCTAGTATTCAATACCACGTTGGTCTTTAATACTCGATACCCCGCTGCGCCAGCACGCCTTTTTCGTAAGCGTGCTTTACCTGCTTCATCTCCGTGACCGTGTCGGCCAACTCAATGATTGTCGGATGTGCGTTGCGGCCCGTCAAGATCACGTGTACCTGCTCCGGCTTCTGCTTGAGCCCTTCCGCAACTTTGGCGGGATCCAGCATACCGTAGCTGATGGCGTAATTGATCTCGTCCAGGATCACCAGGTCCCACTTGCCGGACATGATTGCTGCCAGCGCCTCGTCCCATGCCTGCTCCACCATGCGTACGTCTTCGGGATCGGTCTCCGCGCCGCCTACTTTCACAAAACCCCGGCCCATCTGCTTCATCACGAAGTTGTCGCCAAAGGCTTTCACTGCGTCCAGTTCGCCATAATGCCACGAGCCCTTCAGGAACTGGAGCATCAAAACCTTCATCCCATTGCCGACCGCGCGCAGGCCGGTGCCCATGGCCGCTGTGGTCTTGCCTTTGCCGGGGCCGGTGTTGACGATGATGAGACCGCGATGAACGTCAGTCATGGGAGGGTGGCCTTCATGAGCACTCTCTTGCGTACAGCGCAATTATACGTGCAACTTGGATCAAGACTGGTTGCATGCTGCTGCCGTGGATTCATTGTAGTTCGCCTATACTGAATGATAGAACCTGCGGACGAGCCATCGTGCGCCGGAGCATCTTGGTGAGGGCACATGTTCGAGCGCTATACCGAAAAAGCCAGGCGCGTGATTTTCTTTGCGCGTTATGAGGCAAGCCAGTTTGGTTCTCCGTACATAGAAACGGAGCACCTGCTGTTGGGCCTGCTGCGTGAAGATAAGGTATTGACGAACCGGTTTCTGCGTTCGCACCCTGCTCTTGAATCCATTCGCCAGCAGATCCAGGAGCACACTGTGATGCGGGAGAAGGTTTCCACGTCCGTGGACCTTCCTGTGAGCAATGAATGTAAGCGGGTATTGGTCTACGCCCTTGAGGAAGCCGACCGCCTGAGCCATCAAAACATTGGTACGGAACATCTGCTGCTCGGACTTCTGCGCGAAGATAAATCCTTCGCGGGTGAAATCTTACATGAACGTGGGCTGCGCCTGAGCACGGTCCGCGAGAAATTGGCCCAGGGACACCCAGCCGAAGAGTTGGTCGAGGATGAGTCGGTCCTCAAGGCGCCAGGTCGTCTAAGGCATAATCGAATCCGGGACTTCCTTGCATTTCGTTTGCGGCAATTTCTGGAAACAAACCCGCTGGGAGAGGTGGTAGTTGATACCGAGTTTCAACTCCGGCCCAACATGGTCCGCATTCCTGACATAGCGTTTGTGACGGCCGAGCATATCAAAGAAGTGAATGCAGACCTTCCCATCTCCGTTCCACTCACGCTGGCGATCGAAGTTGTTTCGCCGAACGATGGCGCAGCGGATTTGGTGGAGAAAATTGACGAGTATCTCAGAGCAGGTGCCTTGTCTGTATGGGTGATTTACCCGAATATGCTTGAGGCGCATATTTTCCGGCCCGGCGTAAATCCGCGGATTCAGAGGAGCCAGGAACTACTCTCAGAGGAAAAACTTCTTCCGGGATTCTCACTTCCCCTGAACACGATCTTTGGCTAATGCCCGCTGTGATANNCGCGCCAATTCGTGGGCCAGAGTCATCTTGCCGAAAGACAGAATCAAGTCGGCGGAATGGCGTGCCTCGTCGCTGAAACCATCCGCCGGGCCTACGGCGAAGAACAGGTTTTGCGTTCCACGATCTTGCTGGGCGCGGAGCAGCTCTGCGAATTCTTCTGAGGTGAACTGGCGTCCGCGGGCATCGAGCAGGACTAGGACCGGCGCCGTCCGCCCGGCTGCTTTGCTGGTCAATTGCAACAGTGCGGGCTCACAGCTCACTTCATGCGACTCCGCCGGGAGAAAACGCGCAATGCGCTTCAGGTATTCCGCGGTAAGTTCGCGAATGGCGGGTTCTTTGGTTTTGCCGATCCAGGCTATCTGAAGTTTCACGGTAGCGATTGTAAATGGAGAGTCAGTCCAGCTTGTAGCGTTTACGCTTTTCCAGCAGTGTCTTGCGGCTGATTCCCAGAATCTCCGCCGCTTTGGACTTCTGGCCGCGCGTGTGGTCCAGGATTTCAGCGATGTACTCACGCTCCAGATCTTCCAACGTCTGCCGGCGTTGCGGGTTGGCGCCGCGTACATAGGAAGGAAGGTCTTCCAGCTCGATTCCTGCTTCTGAGCCATGGACCACGGCACGTTCCAGAATATTTCGCAATTCACGTACGTTGCCGAGGAAATCATGTGCTTCAAGCACGGCGGCGGCCTGAGCTGACAATTTATTTTTAGGCCGCCGATGAATTTCCGCCAACTGCGCCAGAAAATGTTCCGCCAGCGGCAGAATGTCTCCGCGGCGCTCGCGCAGCGGTGGCAGCACAAGAGGAACAACGTTCAGTCGATAGTAAAGGTCCTCACGAAACGCCTTGCGCGCCACGGCCTGCTCCAGATCAACATTGGTAATGGAAACCAGCCGCGCGCGCAACGGAATTGGGTGCGTGCCTCCCAGCCGGTCGAGCTTGTGTTCTTCAATTACGCGCAGCAATTTGGCCTGCATCGGAGTAGTGAGCGCGGCAATTTCATTCAGCACCAGCGTGCCCTCGCCGGCCATCTCCATGCGGCCGCGTTTGAGATGAGTGGCCCCGGTAAAAGCGCCGCGTTCGTAGCCAAACAATTCAGACTCAATCAGTTCATGCGGCAGGCTGGCACAGTCAATGTTGATGATGGGCTCGTCGGCGTGGGGGCCCAGGTAATGAATGACGAGAGCCAGCAGGTCTTTACCTGTACCGCTCTCACCGCGGACCAGCAGGGTGCTGTTGGTGAGTGCAAGCTTTCTCGCCTGCTCCAGCAGCTGAAGTGACACGGGGTCCGCCGCAATATATTGCGCAAGGACTGCCGCGGCTTCTGGTGACCGCTCTGTCAGGAGGCCTTCCTTTTCTTCTTGTTCTTCTTGCTGGCTGCTTTGGCGAGCGATCGCTGACTATTGGCAGGCAGGCGCCTGGTGGTCTTATTCTTCGTGAATTTTTTCCTGGCGGGACGAGCGGCAGTCTTCGTTCCTTTCCTGGAGGTTTTCTTCGGCGCCCTTCTCGTGATTGTGACATTCTTCCTGGCGGCAGTCTTCGTTACTTTCTTCGCAGCGGGTCCCTTTTCCAGCCCCGTCAGGGATTGGCGGCGCGCGGACTTCCAAAGCCGCTCCAGGTCGTAAAAGTGCCTGGCGCGCTCGGAGAAAATGTGGACGACAAAATCCACGTAATCCAGTAGCACCCATTCCGCCTGGTTATAGCCTTCAATGTTGTTGGGAAGCACGCCGGTCGGTCCAAGAGTCTTCCTGATTTCATCCGAAATGGCCTGGACCTGGCGTGGATTGGTCCCAGTGCACAGGACAAAGTAGTCGGTAAATGCGCCGGAAGCTTTGTCCATTTCCAGAATGACGATGTCTTCGCCCTTCTTGCTCTCCACCGCGCGTACCGCTTGCGCTACCTGCCGTCTAGTTTCCTGAATCATTCGTTTTAACGCTCCTGAACTCTTGCTCCGCGAAACGATAACACTTTCGCTTGCGGAATGGCCTCACTGGAAACACCTTTTTGTTTCACGTACAACCGCTCTTTCTTAATGTACTCAGCCACCAGCCGGGGAACATAGCGGCCGAGCTGCTGTACCGATTTCTGCGCGGCCGCGCGAATCTGCGTGGAAGAGATGCGCTGGCTCACGTCGGTAAGAAAATGAATGGTGGTGCTGGGCAAGACAATGCTCGCGCCGCCCTGGCGATGGCGCAGCCCACGCAATACGGAATCGGCCGGACGCAACGCCTCGGGCAAAGCTTCGCCAATGGTCCCCAAGGCATAGCCAGGCCGGCTGGCGACAATGAAATCACACTGCGCCAGAAGCTCCACGGGACGTCGCCAGATGCTGATTTCCTTGAAGGCGTCCACGCCAATCAGAAAATACAGCTTGTCAGATTTTTTCAAACTGCTCTTCATGCGGCGAACGGTTTGAATGGAATAGTTGGGCTCACCGCTGTGCGCTTCCAAAAGCGACGGTACAAAGCGTGGATCATCCGCCGTGGCCAGCGCCAACATGGCAAAGCGATGCTGAAAATCCGTAAGCGCCCGGGCGCGTTTGTGCGGCGGAACCTCTGCGGGGACAAAGTAAACTCGGCCCAGACCAAACGCGTCCGTCGCAGCGCGGGCCACGGCCAGGTGGCCCAGGTGCACCGGATCAAACGTCCCGCCAAAAAGAGCAATCTTCATGATGCGCGCTTGCTGCTCTTTCTCTTCTTGAAGGCCGCCCGTTTGGGAGTTCGGCGATCCGGCGCAGCTTTCACGGCTTTGCGACGGCTCACGGCTTTCTTGCGTGGCTTGCTTGCCGCCAAAGCGCCCGCGCGAATCTCAGCGACGCGTTTGCCCAAAGCGTACTTCAACTTTTGGACGCCTTCTCCGGTCACGGCTGAGATTTCGAAGAGCTCCAGCTTCAGTTTCTTACAGTGCTTGCGCAGGAGTGCGAGCTTTGCCGGATTGACCACGTCCATTTTCGCCGCCACAACCACCATGGGCTTCTTGTCCAGGCTGGCGCCAAAGCTGGCGAGCTCGCCCATGATGACCTTGAAATCTTTGATCGGATCGGGACGGCCGCTGGCGTCAGAAACATCAATCAAGTGCGCGAGAACGCGCGTGCGCTCAATATGGCGCAGAAACTGGATACCCAGGCCCGTGCCCTCGTGCGCGCCTTCGATGAGTCCAGGAATGTCCGCCACGACAAAACTATCCTCGTGCGGAGGATCGCCAATGCTCACCACTCCCAGATTAGGTTGCAAAGTAGTAAACGGATAATCCGCAATCTTGGGCCGCGCCGCGGAGATCCGCGAAATCAAAGTCGACTTGCCTACGTTGGGATAGCCGACCAAACCCACGTCCGCAAGCAGCTTAAGTT
Organism: Acidobacteriaceae bacterium; assembly: GCA_003140235.1. Classification (GTDB taxonomy): domain Bacteria; phylum Acidobacteriota; class Terriglobia; order Terriglobales; family Acidobacteriaceae; genus Angelobacter. The sequence goes on along the minus strand of PLJN01000133.1, from coordinate 6,574 downwards.
CCAGCCGCAGGACGCGCTCCTCGCCAGGCCGTCCCAGTTCATGTTCGCGCGGGGCCTGATGCGTGCTGGTGGCAAAGTGCTGATTGCCGCGACCACCACGGCCGCCGTGCGCGACGACGACGCGCTCGTCCGGTTGCGAAAAGTCATGGACTATTTCGCCGGTCAGATTGTCATAGACAATCGTGCCCACAGGGACTTTCAGTACTTTGATCTCGCCATCGCGTCCGCTGCAGTTCGAACCTTCGCCGTGGCGTCCGCGATCGCCTTTGTGTTCAGGATTAAATCGGAAGTGGACCAGCGTGTTGTGCCGTTGGCTGGACTCCATAACAATATCGCCGCCATGGCCGCCGTCGCCGCCAGAGGGACCACCCCGCGGGACGAACTTCTCCCTGCGGAAGGCCATGCATCCGTTGCCGCCGTCGCCGGCTTTGATTTTGATGATTGCTTCGTCGATGAACATTTGCTGTTCATTTGATTGTACAGTCCGGTGCGCGGATTCGCCGCAAACAGAAAGCCCCGCGCCAGGGCGGGACTGGTCTCAAAACTGAGTCTGTTGCCCGTCAGACACCTGCAACAGCGCTTCTGCGCTCCATCAGCACCACGTCGCGCCAGCGGCCGTTCATGCTGCCCAGTTTCTCTCGCGTGCCCACAATGCGAAAGCCGCAACGTTTATGAATTTCGATGCTGGGGATGTTCTCAGGAAAGACCCCGGCCTGCAGCGTCCAAATGCCTTGCTGTTCAGAAGCTTCCACTAATGCCGCCAACAGTCTGGAGCCGAGTTTCTGGCCGCGCGCCCGTTCGGCCACGTAGACGCTGACCTCGGCGACGCCAGCATACACGCACCGTCCTGATACCGGGCTCAGTGCGGCCCAGCCCACAACATCACTGCCTGAAAAAGCCACGAGCCGGCAAGTCAGGAGATGACCCGTGTCCCACTTCTCCCATTCAGGGGCTGACTGCTCGAAAGTTGCGTCGCTGGTGCGAATGCCTTCGCTATAGATGTCGCGAACGGCACTCCAGTGTTGCTCCGTCATGGGGCAGATCGCAACGGACAGTGCTACGTCTGGTTGCATCAGGATGATTCTACAGTTCGGCGCATTCTCGATGGAAGCTTGTCCTCTTTTGCCTGGGGTTCCCTGCCTGCTCCCTGTTCATTCCCTGTTCGGTTTTGAGCTTGTCGCCCATATCCGTGCGCTTAAGCCCCCTCCAATGTGATACATGGCGGCTCGCTCCGCGAGATTCGGAGTCCCAACGTTGAAAACGCCCTGTAATTCTCCCTGTTAGCAGGGAGTTCTCAGCCGGAGAGTGTTTCGCAGACTGCGCAGTAAAACTTCAATGACGAGAACTCTGCCCACGTTGCTTCTTACGATCTTAGTCCGGTCCAGTTCTCTGAGATCACAATCGAGTCGCCGGGATTTACGGGATCGTACCGAATGGAAACCGGCAGGCCCAACTTGCAGGAGTGAAGATCCACCAGATGGCGCAAGCGCGTAATGTCCTGAGAGGCCTCGTAGCTGACTCCAGCGACGTCATAGCGGAAGATCAACAACTGGGATTCACCGGCGCCATTTGTTTCCATTTGGGTCACGTCGATGACCGTACCGTCGGTAATACGGCCAACTTCGCTGATGCGCAATCTGCGTTCGCGTTCGCGCTGCTCAGGAGATTTGCCCCGGCCGCGAATCCAGAAAACTGCCACGAATATGATTACAACAGCAGCGCCAACGGCGAAGTACGGATAAAAACGAATTGCGCTACTCCCCATCTATCACCGAGTTTTTGAGCGTGCCGATGCCTTCCACCAGAACTTCCACTTCATCGCCGGCCACAAGCGGACCCACGCCGGCTGGAGTGCCGGTGCAGATCAGGTCTCCCGGAAGCAGAGTCATCACCCGGGCGATGTAGCGGATGATCACGTCTAACGCGAAAATAAAATCCCGTGTGTTGCCGGATTGCCGGACGGTTCCGTTCACACGCGCCTCTACCTGAATGCCCTTCCAAGGATCAAGATCGCTGACCACCACCGGCCCAACGGGGCAGAAGGTATCAAATCCTTTGGCGCGGGCCCACTGGTCGTCCTTTTTCTGAAGATCGCGCGCAGTCACGTCGTTCACGCAGGTGTAACCGAGAATGTAAGGGCGGACGTCTTCATCTTCGCGAATGTTCCGGCAGGGATCCTTGATAATCACGCCCAGCTCGGCCTCATAATCCATGCGCTCGGAAATCTTGGGCCGGACGATGTTCTCTCCTGGTCCGATGATCGACGATGGAGGCTTAAAGAAAATCAGCGGCTCGGTCGGCGGTTCATTACCCAGTTCCTTGGCGTGATCGCGGTAGTTGCGCCCGACGCAAACGATCTTGGAAGGACGAACAGGAGCCACCGAAGGAGCAGACGCCAGTGCCCCTGTAGACTGGACGCTATTAATGCGGTTGTAAAAGTCTTTCAGGTAATTGAAGTCCGCCGTATAGAGCCCCTCGATAATCTGGGTGTTGATCATTTCCAAAGTTCCCAGACGCACAATTACCCGGGCGAGCACGATAAAAATCAGATATGCCGGGTCCTTTTGCACCCTGTGGTCTTTGGACGGCAGGATCTCATCCGCCGCGGTTGCCAGGCGCATAATGCCTTCACGATGAAGCGTGCCGTCGTTGTCCCTGCTTCCCAGTGGCAGAATAAATTCGTGTTCCGTTTGCACCATTTGCTTCACCTTTCACTGTCTGTGATCGCCACTTGTAGAGTTATTGCCGCGGCACTGTCTCTGAGGTCTCCGCTGACTTGGGACTTTCGTTGCTGCGGAGATCAACCGCGGACACCGCATAGAAATACTGAGTTCCCGGCCGTACTGTGGAGTCCTGGAAAGCCGATGTCTTCACCAGTTCCGTGTTTACCTTCTTGAATTGCTCATCGGCGGTGCGGCGATAAACGTTGTAGCCCGCCAGATCAGATTCGCTGTTCGGCGTCCACGCCAAATCAATAAATGCCTTCTTGAGATCGCCGGAGAACACTGCTTGCAAGCTCGATGGGGCTGCAGGCGGGAATATGTCCTGCGTTGTCACGTGAGCATGCTGCGAATCATCGCCCGGGACTTCGCCTTTCGCGCCGCTGCCCTGGTTCTCCCAGATCGTTACAGGCGTAATCCAATATTGGTAGTTCTTTTCCCATTCAATGCTGGTGTCAATAAAACGCATGACGTCATTACCGGCGTCCAACTGCTTGAGTATGGTGGGCTGCTGGTCGGGGCCTTCCCGCTGGCGCATGATGCGGTAGACAAATCGCGCGGTGAGATGGGTACGGTTCTGGAACGCACGCGTCTGCTTCCACTCGAGACTCACTCCCTGGGAAACGGTGGTGGCCTGGACGCTCTCCGGCGCCGGCAAAACGGGGACCAGCGGCACGGAAACTTGATTTGACTCTCCGGCACTCTTGCCGGAATTGTTCAGCGTATCTACGGAGTAGATCGCAAAATCCGGTGTCGCCGTGGAATTAAGAATGGCAGCCAAAGAATCCTGGACCGCGAGCGGCTGTGCAGAATCTGACTTGCGCATTGCGTGCAGCGGCAATTCGCGGACAGTAGACGGCGCAGAATTGTCGCTGGTTGCACGACGGACCACCATCTTCCCTGGCTTGCTGACCCGAGCGCCGTCTGTGGTCTGTTCCGGCTGGGTCCAGGACAAAGTCACGGTATCGCCCTTGCGGTCCGCCTTCAGGTTGTCCACTGCGTTGGGAATATTGAGCGAAGGCGGAAGAGGAGCACCCGGTGTCGCGCAGCCGGTCAGAAGTGCGGCAAGAATGGCAATGAGAAGGAAAGAGCGCATGTTATTTTTGTCCCGAGCGTAGCGAGGGAACCCTATCACCACCACACCCCGAGTTTCGACAAGATTATAGCGATCTCCGCTGGAGATGTTCTAGAAAGCTAGAGAATGTAGCGCGATAAATCCTGGTCTTTCACAATATCGCTCAGCATCTTGCGCACGTACACAGCGTCGATCTTCACGGTTTTATCCACCAGGTCCGGCGCGTCAAAACTAATCTCGTCGAGCACGCGCTCCATGATGGTGTGCAAGCGGCGCGCGCCAATGTTTTCCGTGGCGTCGTTTACCTGGAAAGCGAATCCGGCAATTTCGTCCAGAGCTTCACGCGTGAATTCCAGCCGCAGGCCCTCGGTCTCCAGCAGCGCCGTGTATTGCTTGACCAGCGACGACTTGGGCTCGGTCAAAATCGCGATGAAATCCGTCATGGTGAGCGACTTCAGTTCCACGCGAATGGGAAAACGTCCCTGCAGTTCGGGGATCAGGTCGCTGGGTTTGGAGACATGGAATGCGCCCGCGGCGATAAACAGAATGTGGTCCGTGCGTACCATGCCGTAGCGCGTGTTGACCGTGGTGCCTTCCACGATCGGCAAAATGTCGCGCTGTACGCCTTCGCGTGAGACGTCCGGACCATGACCACTTTCGCGGCCGGCGATTTTGTCGATCTCGTCCAGAAAAATAATGCCGGACTGTTCCACACGGTCCACGGCCACGCGGGTCACCTGGTCCATATCAATCAGGCGCGATTCTTCTTCCTGAATCAGATATTCAAAAGCCTCGCTGACCTTCATTTTTCGTTTCTTGGTGCGCTGGCCGAAAAGGTTTGGCAACATGTCTTTCATGTTGATGTCCATCTCCTCCACGCCCTGGTTGGAGATGATTTCAAACGCCGGCATGGAGCGCTCGCGGACTTCCAGCTCCACCATCCGTTCGTCGAGTTTGCCTTCGCGCAATTGATGGCGAAGTTTTTCTCGCGTGCGCGCGGTTGAATCGCCGTCTTCGCCCACTAGAGCAAGGCCGGGCGTCGATGCCGCCGGTGCTGGAGCGGCGGGGAGCAGCAGGTCGAGCAGTCTTTCTTCAGCGTTGAGATCGGCCTTTTCCTGGACTTCTTCCAACTTTTCTTCGCGGACCATATCGATCGCGATCTCGGCAAGGTCGCGCACCATGGATTCCACGTCACGCCCCACGTAGCCGACTTCCGTGAACTTGGAGGCTTCCACTTTCAAAAAAGGAGAGTTCGCGAGCTTGGCCAGGCGGCGCGCAATTTCCGTTTTACCCACGCCCGTTGGCCCGATCATGATGATGTTCTTGGGNNTTGTCCAGTTCGGCGACGATCTCCTTGGGAGTCAGGTCATCCAGGATTCCGTCCGTTACTTCCGCCGTTCCGGGTAAATAAATTGCCATTCCAACTGCTCCTTTGTTTCTACTTCGTGCGGTCCTTCAACCGGACTACGAACTTGAGGCCGGACCAGGTTTCATCAATCGCGCAGACTTTCACGTCCACCACTCCCAAGGCTAATCCTGTGTCGCGAACAATATTCTCGTTCAGGTCCGTTGGTTTGCCGGACGATTTCTTGGGCCACGATATCCAAATCATGCCATCCGGCTGCTGGACCTTTATTAATCCCCGAAAATCCTTTTCCAACGCCGCGCGGCTATCGGTAAAGTAAACGATCACATCGGCTTTACCGGTCAGCTTGTCGGTCTTTGTTACTGTGTTACTGTCACCCCATCCGGCAACGTGCCCAGGTCTTTCAGAAAGCTCGCAGGGTAATTACGCAGGATGATGCGGTGTCCGGGCTTGATACCGATTTTCTTGACCAGCGGTGTTCCTGAATAGCCTGCCATTGCCTAATGAGCCAGAGAAGACGCGCCTGGTTTCTGCTGTTCCGCGGCGGAGAGTTCTTCGATGGTGAAAGTCTCGTTGGTATAGATGCAAATTTTGCCGGCAATCTTCATGGCTTCCTCGGCNNCCGATGCCGCCATCGGGCTCAATCACGTCACCTGCGCCGCTGATCAGAAAAGTTTGCGTCACGTCGGCCACCAGCAGTAACGCTTCCAGATGCCGCAGAACTTTGTCCGTACGCCAATCTTTGGCCAGCTCTACTGCCGCGCGGCCCAGATTGCCGTGGTACTGCTCCAACTTCGCCTCAAAGCGGGCGAAGAGCGAAAAAGCGTCGGCTGTGGACCCGGCGAATCCGGCGAGGATTTTGTCGTTGTACAGCCGGCGGATCTTCTTGGCCGTGTGCTTGATGATGCTTTCGCCGAGCGTGACCTGGCCGTCCGCGGCCATCACCACGTTGCCTTCGCGACGCACGCAGACCACTGTGGTAGACCGGATTCTGTTCTGAGCTGGAGTTGATTTCACTTGTGATCACAATGCCACGAGGACAATTCGTAATTATACCGCGCAGGAATGCCAGCCACGCTCATGCTTTGTACTGCTCATCAATTTCAACCTGATATCCCGCGACCAGCCGGTTATTGGCATTGGCCAACCCAACCACGGCCATCATTTCGCCGAACATGGCATCGCTCATGCCTTTCTTGCGCGCGCCGGCGGTGTGCGCGGCGATGCAGTAGTCGCATAAATTGCTGGCGCTGATGGCCACATAGATCAATTCCTTGGTTAGCGGGTCGAGCGCTCCGGCGGCCATGATGTTCTTGGTGGCCTCCCATGTGCGCTTTAGAGTTGCCGGATCATGGGCGATTGCTTTCCAGAAATTGGTGACGTGGTCCACCTTGCGCGTGGCCATGATGTCGT
>PLJN01000056.1 GCA_003140235.1 Acidobacteriaceae bacterium | reverse complement strand
TTGAGGCTGGGAGAATGTTTGCCGCGGCACCTGTTAGACAGAGAATCCGGAAAGCAGATTCCTCCCCTTCGCAAGCTCAGGGTCGGAATGACAATGGCATGAAAAGACAACCAAAACCCTTTTAACCACAGAGGAACACAGAGGAAAACGCGGGATTCACTCATTCCTTTCCTCCCTTTCCTCCTCCGTGTCCCTTTGTGTCCTCTGTGGTTAAGCTCTTTGGTTTGCGGTTGTTTCAAAGGTGGAAGAATCTAAATTAAAAATTACCCGATTACCCGATTTTGGCAATCTTTCCTCCGTTTCCTCTGTTCCTCTGTGTTTCAAAGGTCTTGCTCTATCATGCTGGCGATCACTCCTGGCAAATGAAGGTCCAGTATCTGAATGCTTCGGGCGGACTCGGCGGAGCGGAAGTTTGTTTGCTGGACATGATGGCCAGTCTGAGGAAAGAGCAGCCGGACTGGAGCCTCGCTGTGATCGCAACCCAGGATGGACCATTCGTGGCGAAGGCCGCCGCTCTGGGCGTAACAACAGAAGTGCTGCCGCTTCCGCGAGCGTTGTCCCTCCTGGGAGATTCCAAACCCTCGAGCGGCCCGCTGGCGCAGATCGCACTGGGAGCCAGACTGGCGCGATCGGCATTCGTGGCCCGCAAGTACTCGCATGAATTGAGCAACCGAATTCGAGAGTTTGCGCCGGACCTGGTCCACAGCAACAGTTTGAAGATGCACTTGCTGGGAACGTGGGGCCAAGGTCCCCGGCCGCCGATCATCTGGCACCTGCACGACTACCTGAGTTCAAGGCCCTTCATGAGCAAAGCGCTGCGGTTCCAACGGCGGCGCTGCGCGGCGGTCCTGGCGAATTCCGATGGGGTGCGTGACGATGCGCGCTCGGCTTTGCATGGTGGCCCGGAGGTGTCGACGCTGTATAACGCAATTGATGTCAGCGAATTTTCGCCGGATGGTCCTGTCGCCGATCTCGACCGCATGTGTAACCTGCAGCTTCCCGCCGCGGGCGCCGTTCGCGTGGGATTGATCGCCACCATGGCCTGGTGGAAAGGCCATAGAGACTTCATTCGGGCCATGGCACTGCTCTGCGAGGAAAAGCTCGGCCCCGAAGAGCTGGGAGATGAAAAGCTGGACGATGTAAAAAATATTCGCGGCTACATCATCGGTGGACCGCTGTACGACTCTGAAGGAAGCCAGGAATCCATCGAGCAACTTCGCGCACTCTCCACGCAACTCGGTCTGCAATCGCGCATGGGCTTCACCGGATTTGTGGACAAACCCTCTTCCGCCATACGCGCGCTGGATATTGTTGTCCATGCCAGCACGCGTCCCGAACCGTTTGGACGCGTGATTGTGGAAGCCATGGCGTGCGGCAAACCGGTCATCACCACCGCCGTCGGCGGTGCGGCTGAGTTAGTGACCATCGGCCAGGATGCTTTGGATTTCCGTATGAGTGATCCTGCTCATCTGGCGGAGCGCATCCGTGAGCTTGCCCGCGATCCGGCACTGAGAGAGAGGCTGGGCTGCGCTGGACGAATCACGGCAGTCAAGAAATTTAATCGCGAACGACTGGGAAGACAGCTCGTTGCCTTTTACCGCCAAGTCTTGGGAAGAGTCAACTGATGCGTGTCCTTCACATCTTCAGCGGCAACATGTACGGTGGCGTAGAGCGTATGTTGCAGACAATCGCCGAGTGCAAATCAGAATGCCATGAGATGGAAACGAGCTTTGCTTACTGTTTTGAAGGAAGACTGAGTGAGGAACTGAGAAAGCGAGGCGAGCCGCTGTACCATCTCGGCGAAGCCCGGGCCCGCTGGTTCCCAAGCATTCTGCGCGTACGCAAAGCCCTGCGGCGGCTGATGATACAGCAGCCGTTTGCCTGCGTGCTATGCCATGGGACTTGGGTGCAGGCCATTTTTGGCTCGACAATCCGGCGCGCGGGAGTTCCCGATCTTTTCTGGCAGCACGATATTCCTGACGGTAAGCACTGGGTACAGCGGTGGGCAAAGCTGGCACCGCCCGACTTCATTCTTTCAGACAGCAAGTTTATCCACGATGAATTACCGGCGCTCTATCCGGGGATTCCGGCGAGCCCCTTCTACTACGCTGTTCTACCGCCAACCGAAAGTTACAGTACAGCCGAACGGAATCGCCTCCGCGAAGAACTTGGAGCATCGCCTGCAACGGTCGTCATCATTCAGGTCAGCCGCATGGAGGCTTGGAAGGGGCATCGAATGTTGTTCGATTCTTTGTCTAAGATGACTGATGTCTCTGGGTGGTTATGCTGGATCGTGGGCGGTGCTCAGCGTCCGGCCGAAGAACGCTATCTAGAGTCATTGAAGAAGCTGGCTTCTGACGGTGGTATTTCGGATCGAGTCTTGTTTCTCGGTCAACGCTCCGATGTTCCAAGGCTGCTTCACGCCGCCGACATTTTTGCTCAGCCAAATATGGGCAGGGAGCCCTTCGGAACTGTTTTTATTGAAGCCATGTATGCCGGGTTACCTGTTGTGACCACGAACTTTGGCGCTGGACCAGAGGTCGTAGGTGAAAGCTGTGGCGTGCTTGTGTCGCCCGGAGACACCGTTGCGCTCAGTCAGGGGCTGATCCGGCTGGTGCAGTCTGCTGAACTACGGGCGGCATTGGGAAAGGCTGGGCCGACAAAAGCCAGGCAACTAACGGATCCAAATACACGAATGAATAGACTATGCGACCTGCTTCGGGACATTGCCACTAAGCACCGGTCAACTGCCGCGAGAATCACCAATGGCGCAAACGGGTAACGAAGACAGCCTCAAACAACTCGGCCACGTTGCTTTCTCTGACGTTGAAGCGCGTGCTCGTCTCAGCAAAGGCGCCAGTACGTTGACCGTCTATCGAATGGTGGTGCATGCACTATCCGGACGCGGCATCAAGGGCGGTACCTTTGTGGACTTCGGCTGCGGTTCCGGACAACTTTTTCGCGAAGTCGGCCCTCTCTTCGCCCGCTGTATCGGCGTGGATGCGGCCCACTATGACGGAATGCCAGCCAGCGCTGAATTCTTTCAGGCTGATTTGGGCAGCGGCCGGACGCAGGTGCCTGACTCACTCGGAGATGTTGTTGCTTCCGTGGAGACGATTGAGCATCTCGAGAACCCGCGGGCGCTATTTCGTGAGCTGTGCCGCGTGGCCAAGCCGGGCGGCTGGATCATTGTCACCACTCCAAATCAACTCAGCTTCCTGAGTCTGGCGACGTTGCTATTCAAACAGCAATTCAATCACTTCCAGCAGTCAAGTTATCCAGCCCATCTTACCGCGCTGCTGGAAATTGATCTCAGGCGCATAGCATCAGAATGTGAGCTGGAGGAAGTGTCCATAGAATACAGCCGGGAGGGCCGGATCATTCTGACACCGTGGCATTATCCACGAATCTTCAGTCGGCTGTTCCAGCGCGGTTGTTCGGACAATGTGCTTTTGATCGGAAGGAAGCCTCAGCCGGTTTAGTACCCAGAATGAAAGCCACAAAGACAACGCTACTAAGAGAAATTAAGAACGCGGCCAGGAGATCGGTGCGAGCGCTCGGATACGACGTCGTTCGCTACCGCGAGACAGTGCGAGAATACCCTTCAGATTTTACATCGTGCCACACCGAGATCATTCGCGCAGTGGAGCCGTACACAATGACATCTCCAGAACGCCTGTACGCGCTGATGGAAGCCGTGCGGTACATCGTTGCTTCTGAGATTCCTGGGAGCTTTGTAGAATGCGGCGTCTGGAAAGGCGGTAGCACGATGGCTGCGGCTCTCATGCTGAGCGAGCTGAAACGGACTGACCGGCAACTGTATTTGTTTGATACGTTTGAAGGAATGCCCCGACCCTCGGAGGTAGACACGGACCGCCAGGACGCACGGGCCATCGATACTTTCGAGGCATTGCAAACAGGCCAAGACTCTTCTGATTTCTGTCGCGCACATTTTGCGGAAGTCCAGGAGGCGCTGGCGAGCACCGGTTACCCGCAACAAAGCGTCCATTGGGTTAAAGGAAAAGTGGAAGACACCATACCGGAAAACGCCCCAGACTCGATCGCTCTCCTGCGTCTCGATACAGATTGGTACGAATCGACCCGACACGAACTGGAACATCTATTCCCACGCCTGTCACCAGGAGGGGTATTGATCATCGACGATTACGGTCACTGGCAAGGCTGTCAGAAAGCTGTCGATGAGTACTTCGACAAGAACAGAACCAGGATATTCTTATCTCGCATCGACTACACGGGCCGGATCGGGATTAAGGTCTGACGCGAAGGCCAGGTAAGCCTCATGCGAATCTCAATGATCAGCTACAAACTACCCGCAATAGGGGAGAAGCGTGGCGGCGTGGACAAAGTCGCCCATGATATCAGTGACGGACTTGCGCGCCGCGGCCACCAAGTGACGGTGTGGAGCTATGATCCCAAACCCGCAGGCGCATCTTACGAGGTGCGCTCTCTCCCGTGGCGGAGTTTTGCGCGGTCAAAGCTGGGATTTCGTTTCAGTGGCGGATACGTAGGGAACCTCATCAACATCCTTCCCAAGTATGACGCCGACCTGCTGATCGTAAATGGTGACAGCTTGCTCGTGCCGTTGCTGCGCAAGCCCCTGATACGGATTATGCACGGCAGCGCGTTGGGAGAGGCGCTCTCTGCCGCTCATCCTCTGCGCTTTATCCTTCAACTTGGCGTGTATCCCCAAGAGCTGCTGGCAGCTTTGCTGCAACGCGGTTGCGTGGGCGTGAGCCAGAACTGCCGCCGGTACAATCCTTTTCTTCGGAACATAGTGCCTTTGGGTGTGGACGGCACCGAGTTTGCGCCTGCGTTGGAGAAGAAGACTGTTCATCCTTCCATTCTCTTCGTCGGTACTCTGGGAGGCAGGAAGAGAGGCAGCTTCCTTCTCGCCCAGTTCGAGGAATTCATTCGACCCAGATTTCCGCAAGCCCGGCTGATGATGGTCACAGAGCCCGGACCGAACCTGGAAGGCGTCAGCTACTTTACCGGTGTGGGCCAAGAAGAGCTGATTGAGCTGTACCAAAAAGCATGGGTCTATGCGTCACCCAGCCGGTACGAGGGGTTCGGACTACCGTACTTGGAGGCCATGGCCTGTGGGACACCCGTTATCGCAACCCCAAATCCAGGTAGCCGGGAGTTGCTGGGAAAGTCAGAGTATGGCTTGCTTGTATCAGACGCTGATTTCGCTGAGAGCCTCTGCAAGTTGTTTTCTGACCCTGATGGCCGGAATAGGCTCACTGCGTCCGGGTTGGCGAGGGCGCACGAATACTCGCTGGATAAGATGCTCGATCGCTACGAAGCCCTGATTGGGAAGGTTTGTCTACGGAAGGTCCCAGCGAATGCAGCCGCATAGTATGAACGCCACCACCAGTCTGACGCGACCGCTATTGCGCAGACGCAGTGCCGTATTCGGCAACGTGGGCTGGATGGAAATTTTTGTCTTTTGCCAATTCCTGCTGCCTGCGGTGCTGTTTATACCGGGGACGCAGCCTATTCGAACTGTGATACGCGTCCTCCCCTATCTAACTTGCATTCTGCTGCTGCTGATCTATCATGCGCGGGTAAAGAAACTAAAGCTGGCCCCCGGCAGCCGCTTCCTGGTACTGGCGCTGATACTGCTGGCCCTCGGGCTTTTGCATCCTGAGAGTGCATTGACTGCCGGATTGGCCCAGTGCGCCCTCCAAGTATGCATCGCGCTCCCGCTCTATTGGGGTGCTGGGATGGTCCCGAGTCCGGACCGGTTGCGGCGCTTGCTTTGGCTCATGCTGCTGGTCAATGGCCTCGGCGCCGGCGTGGGACTATTACAGGCGATTTACCCGCAAACCTTTCTGCCGCCAGAATTTTCCAGTGGCCTCTCGCGCGTTAATCCCAACTATCTCGAAGACCTAACCTACATAGGGGCGAGCGGACAGAAGATCGTGCGGCCTCCCGGACTAAGCGACCTGCCAGGGAGCGCAGCCCTAGCCGGACTGTTTGCCGGCGTATTAGGCCTTACCCTGGCTTCAGAACAGACCTTGAAGCGGGGAAAGCGGATTTTGGCCCTAGCCTGCGCATTTGCGGGGATTACGGTTATTTATCTAACCCAAGTGCGATCGTTCCTGCTGGTGCTGATCGCCGCGTTGGCGGTATTCGCCTTGGTGCGCCATTACCGGACTCCGATCTTCTCTCGCCGCTTGGTGTCCGTTGGCGGAGTCGTCTTGGTCTGCGGCGCTTACTATGTGGCCTTCCTGATTGGAGGCCAAGCGGTCTCCGACCGCTTTTTAAGTGTCGGAAACGAAGGAATTTACCAAAGCTACCAGCAAAACCGGGGCGCGTTTGTCGAAGAAACGTTCACAGAAAAGCTTTGGAAATACCCCTTAGGCGCCGGGGTCGGCCGCTGGGGCATGATGAACGCGTATTTTGGCGGAGGCGACAATCTAATCCATCCCAGCCTTTATGCGGAGATCCAAATCACCGGATGGCTCTACGACGGGGGCGTGCTGATGTGGCTGTTATATGGCGGAGCCATCGTCACCGCGCTGCTGTTTTCCTATCGTGTGGCTGCGCGCCATCCGGATGCGAACGTGGCCAGCTTGGCGAAGATAGTTTTCGTGCTGCAACTGGCCCTCGCGGGATCAGCCTGGGGCGGACCCATTTTCAACACGCAACTGGGAGTCATTTTCTGGCTGCTCACTTCCGCGGTGTATGGCGCGTCGTCATTCAGAAAGGTGGTCCCACGCAAGCGTGTTGCGGGAGACCTGCGGGAGCAGGAGAACTTAACATCCAGATTCCCGTTCCGGCCCCAGCCTCATCCAAACGGATCTGAAGAACTCCGGTAGCAGGTCCGCTTTGGGAGTTCGATGTAGCAGAGATGAAGCAGCTTCTTCAGATGGCGCGGGAGTTCGTGGAAGTCGCCATGCCGGGATTGAGAAAGATTTCCATATGAGATTTTGGACGCTCCGCGTCTTCGTCTCGCGCTGGCGCATTCGATGCCGCTATCTGCTCCACGCTCCCTTCACCTACCGCAACTGGTGGGCGATCTTCTTGCCCAAGCTCGGAGTGAGCATGGTCTTGGAACTGCGAAACGGCCTGCGATATTTCGTGCGCTCCGGCAGCACGGACCTGGCGGTTGTCAACGAGGCTACGATCCTTAATCCTTATTTTGGCCCTGGATATCACCAGCTAAGAGAAGATGCAGTTGTAGTCGACATCGGAGCAAACATTGGTGACTTCACTTTACAGGCGGCAACGGTCTGTTCTCAAGGCAGGGTGATTGCCGTCGAGCCGGCCAGCGAATGCGGACGGATGATTTCCGTTCAGATGCTTCTCAACCAGGTGAACAATGTAACGTGGGTTCAGGTGGCCTTGGGAAGTCACGAAGGCGACATCGAAATCCATTTGGACGGCATCAAATCGAGCGCCTATTGGGGGACGGGGAAGACTGAGAAGGTGCGACTCACCACGCTACCCCAATTGATGCGAGAACAGCAGACCGATCGTGTTGACCTATTGAAACTCGATTGCGAAGGGGCGGAATGGGACATCTTGCCGGCCGCTGAAGAGGTCTTGCCGCGGATTCAACAGATTTGTCTGGAGTTTCATTGTGCCCAGGGCTGGACCGGAGAGACGTTAGCGCTCTGGCTCCAGGAACGCGGGTATCAGGTGCGACACACAGGAGGATCGTGGACGGGAACGTTGTGGGCTTGGCGCCCATCGTCAGCCGCAACGGAAGGCGCAGGCCCTCGACGGGAACCATGAAGCCTCTTCGCATCATCCTCCTGATGGTTGAGCCGCCGCTGCCCTTTGGCAATGCCATGGGACGCTGGCTCTACGTCCTGCTGAAGGGCCTGGTCGAGCGCGGGCACAGTGTGGCGGCTTTCGCAACCTGCAGCAAAACGGAGGAAATCGAACAGGCGCGAAAACTATTTCCTTCGCCCGCCTACGATCTGCGCTGTTATGCCCATCCCGTGAGAAGCGGCTTAAAGGCAAAATGGGAGACGTTACGCCAGCCGTACTCTTACATGTTTTCGCCGCAATTACGCCGTGATCTTGCAATCGAGATGCAGAGAGGTTTCGATATCCTGCACTTGGAGCAACTGTGGAGTGGGTGGCTGGCCCCGGCCCACTGCCAGCGGGCACTTCTCAACGTCTCCTTCCTGCCTACTTTGGATTTGGCCGAGGACCATTTTCATTCTGGGTCGTGGACTGCCCGTCAGCTCGCGCTGCGTGGAGAAAGAAAACTGTTGCGCCGCTTTCCCAGGGTTTGCACCCTGACGCCGCGGCTTACCGAACAGGTCCGCAACTTCAATCCCCGCGCCAGCATTCAGACGGTCCCATTGGGTATGGACTTGGCTTTGTACAAGTTTGAAGCCCCGGTCCGCGGTAAAGGGCCTGCCATGGTGACACTCATTGGTTCCTTTGACTGGCTTCCTACGATGGCTGCCGGCATTCGTATCTTGACTCGTTTGTGGCCGGCCATCCAAAGCGCCTGTCCGGAAGCCCGGCTGCAACTCGTAGGCCGTAACGCGCGAACGGTACTCCAGCATATTGCATGCGAAAAATTGTCCGGCGTCGATATTGCCGAGAACGTGCCGGATATTCTGCCGTACTTCCGCAATAGCGATGTTCTTCTGTATCCTGCCGATCACGCCAGCGGCATGAAAGTGAAGGTCATGGAGTCTTTTGCGCTGGGTGTTCCCGTCGTGACGACCAGTTTTGGCGCCGAGGGTCTTCCGGCAAAGGACGGTGTACACGCCGGAATTGCAGAGGATGATGCGGGCCTGATTGCCCGCACAATATCTTTGTTGCGAGATCCCGCGGTCCGGGAAAAACAGTGTGCGGCGGCGCGGTTGTTGATCGAAGATTTCTGCGCGCCGACGCGGGTCCTCGATTTGTGGGAAGGGATCTATGCTCAGGTGGTCCGCGCGAACCCCTGTGACCTTACGCATACCCCTGCTCTAGTGCAATGAAATGAGGGACAGGTAATCGCGACTTCGGAGCAAGGCATGCGAGTAGGGTTTAATGCCCGGCTTCTGCACGCACCAACACTTCGGGGATGGAACCGGTACACGGTAAACTTACTCAGTGAATTGTTATCGCTGGGAGTGGAAGTAGTCCTGTTTTCTGACCAGCCTGTTCACGAAAGTCACCTCGCTCGTTTTTCCTGCGGCAAACTGGAAGCCCGAATCTCCTCCTCCATGAACTATTTCCGCTGGGAGCAGGTTTGGCTTCCCCGGGAATGCATTCGCGCCGGAATTGACGTGCTGCACTCACCCTTCAATTTCGGGCTCCCATTTTTGTGCTCCTGCCCCAGGGTGCTTACTTTACACGACGCTGCGTACCAGATTTATTATCGCGACCGGCAACCGCTCAGTGAAAGACTCCGTCTCAACTCTCTTAAGATGAACTTGTTGCAGTGGATTGCCCGCACCCGGGCCGAGCAGATCATTACCGTCAGCGAGCACGCTCGCCAGGACCTGGTGAAGCATCTGGGAATTCCGGCGGCAAAAATTTCTGTAACGTACGAGGCGGCCGATTCCGGGTTCGCGCAGCCCATTCCTGAGAATGAACGAAAGCGCGTCCGCGCCCGGTACCAGCTCGATTCGCCGTATATTTTTTATGTCGGCGGATGGGAGCAGCGGAAGAATGTTTCGTTTCTCCTCACGGCATTTGCGCGCGTCCGCCTCAGCGGGGTCCGTCTGGTGCTTGCCGGCGGGACCGCCGGGCAGATGGCCGCGCTTTCCGCATTGTCCGCGGAATTGGGTGTGGCGGGGAGCGTACAACTGCTGGGCTGGGTTGACGAGCCGGACCTGCCTGCGCTCTACGCTGAAGCGCTGTGCTTTGTGTATCCGAGCGAGTATGAAGGCTTCGGGCTGCAAGTCTGCGAGGCCATGGCGACGGGGTGTCCGGTGCTGGCGGCCCGCGCCGCCAGTCTGCCGGAGGTTCTCGGGGACGGCGGGGAGACGTTCTCTCTGGAAACCACAACAGAATTGGAAGCATTGCTCCAGACCATAGCCGGGAGCGCGGTTGCACGCGCCGCGCTTCAGCAGAGGGCAAAGACGCGAATTCAGGAATTCTCCTGGAAGACTACAGCACAAAAGACGCTGGGGGTTTATCGCAAGGCGGTCAGCGCAAAGTGAGCCGCGTGTATCAGCATTTCGCCATATTGAAGACCGGAAGGCAAGATAACAGGCGCATCCAAGGGGCCCCATGAACGCGCAGATGGCGAAGTTCTATCTGGGCCTTCTTCGGCACTATCGTGACTGGCCAAAAATTATTCGGTCCATGCTGCGTGGCCAGCCAGGGCCAAGTTGTCTTCGCCTCCGTAGCGGCATTCGATTCAACGTGCCTCCGGCTGGCAGGGGCGTGGAAATTGTTAACGAGGTATTTTTCGCCCGCGTGTACACACCGAAATTCCTGCCGGTCGAGGCAGGCGACACTGTGGTGGACATTGGGGCGAACATCGGCGTCTTCTCGGTCTTTGCGAGCGCACAGGGCGCGGCGCGCATCTACGCGTTCGAGCCGTTTAGTGAAAACTTCGATTTTCTGCAACAGAATATAGCTTTGAACGGAAGGCAGAATATCATTCCGGTTCCTGCGGCCATAAGCGGTAGGGCCGGGATTTCACGGCTCTATCTGGCGAATAGCGGCGGTGGGCATCTTTTGTTTGACCACTGTGGTGACGGTAAGCTCACCGAGTATGTCGAGGTGCCTACCGTCACGTTGCGAGCCGTCATGGATGACCGCAAGCTGTGCAAGATTGACTATCTCAAGATCGACTGTGAAGGTTCAGAGGGCACCATTTTCGAGTGTCTTTCTGAGGACGATCTTCGCCGAGTACGCAAGATTGGAATGGAGTTTCACGATAACCTTTCTTCCCTCAATCATGACGAGATTGAAGACCGCTTGCTATCGGCGGGATTCAAGACTCAGGTTGAGTGGGACGGCAAATCACCTTTTGGATACATCTACGCCAAGCGCCTGTAATCCCACTGTTTGCCGCATACTCGGGAACCAAGCCAGAGTTAGTTTCTTATGAGCCGAACCCGACGCGCTACTGCCAACTACAGTTCTTCTCTATTGTTCGCAGTGGTTTCGCTTGCGTTCGGCTTTGTGGCAACTCCATTGCTGCTGCATTGGCTTGGGGAAGAGCGGTACGGGGCCTTCCGGGTAACATCGGAGTGGTACGGATATCTGAATTTTCTGGAACTGGGACTGGGCGGCGCCTTGCTGCCGCTATTGGCAAGGGCGATCGGCAGCGGCGAAGTCCACAAAGTTCGCGACCTCCTGGCCGCGGGAATGAGGGCCTACGCCAGGATTATGGCGGCCATGCTGCTTGCTGGGCTGGCGCTCACTTTCTTCATTACTTGGCTGGTTCCGGTCAGGCCGGAGTATGCCCACGATCTGCGCATCGGTTGCCTGATAGGCCTCGCCACTTTGCTTTGGCTGCCGGTTTCCGCTCCGTTGCGCGCCGAAGCCGATGCTCGCCAGCGAAGCTACGTCATCAATCTGCTGCTGGTAGCGAACTCCGTGCTGGTTACCGCCATCGCGCTCTTCCTGGGCTGGAGGCGCTGGGGAATTACCGGCCAATTCATTGCTATCGCTCTCGGCGGCGCCTTCTTCAATTTCACGCTCGTGGTCCGTGGTTTGCGGCGATATCCGGGGTTGCTGACTTCTGCTCTCCGTGGCCGATACGATCGCACCGCCACATCGGAAATATGGCGATTGAACGTCCCTACGTATGCCATGGATATGTGCGGCCGGATCAGCCTGCTCACGGACAATATTGTGGTAGCTGCCATCCTGGGACCGGCCATGGTGGTTCCCTTGGTGCTGACGCAAAGATTGCCGGCTCTGCTTCAGGGACATTTGCAGGGAATCGGGGGAGCCAGTTGGGCCGGACTGGCTGAGCTTTTCGCGCGTGATGATCGTCCAGGGTTCAACCGCAGCCTGCTCGAGTTGACCCAGGTGGTTTCCACTCTCGGCGTAGGCGTGCTGGTCCCCACATTTGTATTGAACCGTTACTTTGTTTCCCTGTGGGTTGGTTCCAGCCGCTACGGCGGAAACCTGATGACCTTTTTCGCAGTGGCGAACGCCTTTCTTCTGGCAGTGATGTCTCTGTGGAATTGGGTTTTCGTCGGTACTGGCCAAGTGAGGCGTGTATTGAAGCCGATGCTGATCCAGACAGTCTTGAATGTTGGTTTGAGCGTTCTCCTGACACGGCCTCTGGGGCCGGTAGGGCCGCTGATCGGAACCTTCGCCGGTTTTATGGGTATCATGGCATGGTTTTTACCCTTTGAACTGCGTCGGACTTTCGGAATCGGCTTGTCAGGATTGTTGGCAACGGTGCTCAAACCGCTGGCAGTCGGCGTTCCCTATAGTATGCTTCTGTGGTTTCTTGTTCACCGATGGCCGCCCACCACTTGGTTTCGATTGGGCCTGGAGCTGCCGATATTTGTCGCTGCCTATTTGGCGTTCGCATGGCTTTTTCTTTTCACCACCAGCGAAAGGCACCGCTGGAAGTCCCGCGTTCGCCTGCTTGTGATTCCCTCTGTCCCTGACAAGGAAGAAGCGCTGGCGGCGGTTGGAGGGCCAGAGAAATAAAGCAATTGCCGCTGCTTTATCGGGTTGGTTACGCTAGCTTCATCAATCCCTTATGACGACTGACGGACCGGCTTCGGGAGATTTACGCAACGCTGACTGGCAAGAGCCAGACGATCGGTCCCCCGTGTCCTTCTGGTCGAGCGCCATGGCCGACGTGTTGGCTCATTTTCCAGTGGAAATCCGTCCGCAAACCAGATTTGCCAAGTGCCGCGGCTGGCTTCGGATAGCTGCGACCTCACCGGGTTTTCGCGCAACCGCTCTTTACCGCCTGGCTCACTGCGCTCGAGGTTATCTGGGTTTTGTCGGGAGAGTCGCAGCCGGCTTTATCAACTGGTTCGTTCGGCATTGGTATGGGTCAACACTTTCGCCCGCAGCGAGGCTTTACGGCGGCTTAATCCTGCCGCACCCGCAGAGTATCGTGATTGGTCCGGGTGTTGTTCTTGGTCCAAGAGCCTGGATTTACCAGAATGTTACCCTGGGCGGAGCGCCGGGAAAGACGGGCATGCCAAAGATCGGCGCGGACGCACGAATTTTAACGGGCGCCGTGGTTTCCGGTCCGGTCCAGATTGGCGACGCTGTCACCGTCTGCGCGAACTGCGTTGTCTCCCGCGATGTTCCCAGTGGAACGACCGTGCGGCCCGCTCCCATCGTTGTTTCGGCGACAACGCGAGAGTCCGAACCAGCGGTTCCCACTCACTAAGTACAGCGACAACCTGAGAAGCAACAATCGTGCGCTCCCGCCGAAGCGCGCAGAAAAGGAATTGGTTGAATGCCGCAACTGCAGAAGCAGTCTGACACTGTTTCAACTGCTCCAGCGCGTTCCCGGGCCGATCTTTGGGCGGCCCTGGCCTGTGTTCTCATGGGCCTTTTGGTTTCGCTCATGCCTCATCTCGTGTGGCGACTGCATTCGGGAAGCCCCATCTGGATTGCCGACAATGACGAACTTCTTTACCTCTCGTATGGAAGCCAGGCTTACTTCAATCATCCTGCCTATCTGAGTGATCCGGCTTTGGTTCAACCCGCCCCGGGAATGTATCCCTGGCTGCAACTGGTTCCGGGCGTTCTGGTGGCCAGGCTCTTTCAACTCGGGCCAATGGCCATCAGCCTGATTTGGCGTGCATGGGCGGGCATAAGCATCGCGCTGGGATGGTACGTGCTGGCCAGGTTTTACACCAAAAAAGTCTGGCTGGCGTTCGTGCTCGGTGCGTTTTTGCTTGTTGATATCGGAGTCGTTGGAGGACGGCCCATTTTGCGGCAGTATGTGACCACCGTCCAAATCCTGCTCGGCCGCACGCAGGGCCTGTTGGACACCAATCCACAAATCCATCAAGAATGGCGAATCATCACTCCCGGACTCAGTCTGGCGTTTCTGCTGCTTCACTTCTGGCTGGTAGCCCGGGCAAGAGAGCTTCCCACTCGAACGAGGACGGTGTTGGCAGGATTGGGCCTGGGTGTGTTGTTTTATGCCTACTTCTATTTTTGGACTGCCGCCTGCCTGGGCCTGGCGATCGTGTTTCTGCTGGATGCCCGGCACCGGAAAGTTTATTTCTCTACCGCCTGCATTGGGGTACTCGCCGGCTTGCCGGCACTGGTTACATCGTTTCTTATCAAGAAAGCCTCGTCGCCCGACTGGCTGGTGCGAACGGATTTGGCGGTGCCGATTCCCAGGTTCTCCGAGCTGCTGGTTCCCAAAGTGGGCATGGTTCTGCTGGTAGTGCTGTTTATATGGATTTGGAAATGGCGCCGCGATTTGATCCACATCTGGGCGGTCGCGGTTGCCGGCATGCTCCTGCTCAACCATCAGATAATTACATTCCTGCAAATGGGAAACTTCCACTGGACATACGTCTGGGGGACCTGTCTCACATTTCTGATCATGATTGCCGTGGCCGATGGTCTTGCCCGGTTTGCGCGCCTGAGTCGAATCGCTCCGTTCGTAATCGGGGCGTTCCTGACCGCCCATCTGGGAACGGGGTTATGGCTGAGAGTCGTCGAGGCCGGCAAAACGAAGGAAAGCGTTGAATTCACGACGACATACGCTAAATATCACGAGGAGCATATCTCATCTCACTTCCAGTTCGCGCCGAACGCGGTCATTGCCGGGAACAAGGAATTCATTGACTTTGCGATCATTGTGGACAATTTGCACCCGCTTGACCATTACGCCGTTGCCGTGAGTCCTTCCATAGACAATCTGGAATGGGACTCGCGAATCGCGCTGAACGGTTTTCTCCTGGGTTTAGATCGGGAGACTTTTGTAGGACGTCAGAGCGCTGCTCTCGGCAGCACGATATGGGGACTGGAGGCACGAGACCCAGTTCGCAGAGCTGAGCGCCTGGCGGACCGCGTGAGCAAATACGACCAGATTGTTGCCGATCCCGGACCTGCCCTGGCGCGATTTCAAGTGAAATATGTGGCGCTACGGAAAGCCGACGGACCCCCTCATTACCTGCAGTCCGGCTGGCGCAGGCTTGCGGACGGTCCTTACTGGCAAGTCTGGGAACGAGAATGAGCGTGGGGAATCGCCGGGACCGCCGTCAGGAGAAATTGGGTAATCGGGAAATCTGGTAATTGGGTAATTTTGGCGGTAGGGACCCAAAAAAAAATTGCCGTGATCGGGAATTTAGAGGAGACGGGCTAACATCCGCTGGCCAATGCCAATTGCTAACTGCTAATTGCTTGAAATGGGCCATCATCACCGGGGAGTATCCGCCGCAGCCGGGCGGCGTGAGCGACTATTCCCGAATCCTTGTCGCGGCGCTGGCCGCTGCGGGAGACGAAGTTCATGTTTGGGCGCCGGCGTTTGCCGGTGAACCGCCGCAGGACAAAGGAGTTATTGTCCATCCGTTGAAGGGCGGCTTCGGGCTCGCCGGCCTGCGCCGGTTGGGCAGGGAACTGGATGCTTTGCCTGGACCTTATCGCATTCTGGTCCAGTATGTGCCCCATGCGTATGGATGGAAGGCAATGAACCTGCCTTTCTGCCTGTTTTTGTGGACGCGCCGGCGTACTCCGGTTTGGGTGATGTTCCACGAGATAGCGGTTGCCGTGACGCGTTCCCAGCCACTTCATCACAATGTGCTTGGACTTGTAACGCGGCGTATGGCGGCCATCGTCCTGCGGTCCGCGGAGAGAGTGTTCACCGGGACGCCCGCCTGGGAGCCAACGATCCGCCAACTGGCTCCCGCGAATAAGCCGGCTGTTTGGACACCGGTACCCAGCAATGTGGATACGGAGGTCGATCCAGCGCTTGTTGCGGCGGTGCGCAAGAAGCTGGCTGGAACGGATGCCGTCCTGATCGGGCACTTTGGAACTTATGGACCATACCACCGTTCCGTGCTTCGGGAAATTATTCCCGCATTGCTGAAGCGTAGTCCACTCCGGACTTTCGTATTACTGGGGCGCAATGGCCACGCGTTCGCAAAGGAGATGGAGAACGGCGATGGGTCGGTGAAAGACCGCATCATCGCTCCAGATAACCTTCCCGCGCGGGAGTTGAGTACGCACTTGGCGGCTTGTGATGTTGTCGTGCAGCCATATCCCGACGGAATTACCACGCGAAGCGGCAGCGCAATGGCCGTGCTGGCCCTGGGTGTTCCGATGATTACTAATGTGGGCGGGTTGTCGGAGCCATTGTGGCGGGAAAGCGAAGCAGTGATGCTGACGGCCGGCCCTTCTTCCGCCGCATTCATACAAGCTGCGGAAGACTTGTTAGGTACTCCGGAAAGAAGAGACGAGTTGCACCAGCGCAGCGCTGCGTTGTATGCCGGCCGCTTCGCCATCGAACAAACCGTGAAAGCCCTTCATGCGTCCATTGTTGAATAGTGCGGGAACCCGGATTTGGGAACCAGGTCTTCTGTGAGCCAGCCCCTGCGTATTCTCGCGATTGGTCATTCTCACATTGTCGGCATGAACCGCGCGATGTGGCGGGAACTCGCCCAGGACCCCGGTTTTGATATTACTGTGGCCGCGCCACGCTTTTTCAAAGGAGATCTGCGTCCTTTGACCATTGATCCTGAGCCACCGGAGTCTCCGCTGAAGCTGGTTGCGCTGGATGCGTCGGGGACCGGATGGATCCATGGCTTCCGGTACAACAAGGCGCAATTGCACGCGCTGATGCGCGAGAGCAATTTCGATGTGGTGCACGCCTGGGAGGAGCCTTATATCTACGCCGGTTACCAGATTGCCCGCGCCTTGCGCGGCCTTCCCTCGCGTTTTGTCTTCCGCACCGCGCAGAACCTGCTGAAACGCTATCCTCCCCCGTTTCGTTATTTCGAACATGCGACCCTGAAACGCGCACAAGGATGGATCTCCGGCGGGAGCCTGGGCTTTGAAACTATGCTGAAGCGCGGGTACCCGACGGACCGTGGCCGGATTCTTCCTCTTGCGGTTGATCTCAAAGCCTTCCGTCCGATTGAAGACGGCAAACGCAAAGAGGTTCTGAAAGAAATTGGGCTGCAACCGCCGGTTTTGGGATTTCTTGGCCGACTGTCCAAAGACAAAGGGCTGGCACTCATCATGCAGGCCCTGGAACTGTTACCCGCGTCCCAGCCGTGGAACCTGCTTCTGCTGGGCAGTGGGCCGTACAAGAGCAATATCGAAGCCTGGGCCAGGGCCCGTGGATGGCAGGACCGCGTGCGTGTCAAATTGGTGAAACATGATGACGTTCCCCGGCACCTGGCTGCGATGGACGTGCTGCTTGCTCCCAGCCAAACCACCCGCCATTGGCGAGAACAGTTTGGCAGGATGATTGTGGAGGCATTTGCCTGCGGGGTCCCAGTAATTGGCAGCGATTCAGGGGAGATTCCGTTTGTCATCGGTGACGCTGGGCGGGTGGTATCCGAGCGAGATCCTGCAGCCTGGGCATGCGCCATCTGCGAAGTGCTGTCGAGTCCGGAATCGCGGGTTCAGTTTGCCCAGCGCGGATTGCAACGCAGCCGCACATATTCCTGCTCGGCAGTTGCCGTCCAATTCAGCGAGTTCTATCGATGGGTGGCGGAACAGCCACTTACAGCGCCAACTCAGCATTCTTCACCAGAACGCGCATCACGGCCGCGGAGCTCCACCACGAACAACGAAATGCCGGGGCGCTTGCGCATCGTGTTTGCTGTGGAAAGCGGGACCGATGTCCGGTTGGTGGAAGGGCTTGCCGAGCGATTCGAACTTGAGGTGATTGCCCGCAAAATCGAGGGAGGAGTTGAGGTCAGTCAAAAGCCATCGCGTACGGTTGCAACAACGATCGGGCCCGCTTCCCGCCTCAAGTTTGCATATTCCTTGATGAAATATCTTGCTGCGCGTAAGGATAGCGTGGATGCCGTTATCGTGCAAGGTTATGGAGTGGCCGCTCTGGCCGTTAATCTTAGCGCCCGCCGGGCGGGTCTCCCCGCCTACATGCTAGTTTGCAGCCCGCTGGAGGCATATTACAAATGCAGGAAGAGAGATTTCGATCCGGCGAAACCCTACAAATGGCATGAAGCGGCAGTGTTGCGATGGCTTGCTCGCCTCAATGCCATTTGCGGTCAGCAATACCTGGTACTTAGCCAGCACCTAGCTGAAACAGTTCGCGGCCATGGCACGCACCGGCCAATTCACATTGTGCCGGTGTATGGCGTGGATACGGGCGTCTTTCGCTTTCCTGATCGTCCTAAGCGCGAGATCAAAGCCTGCCGCTCGCTGCCGACGCAGCAATCTTTGCTATTTTTCAGCAGCCGGATTGCTCCTGAAAAAGACGCCGATACGCTGCTTGCCGCTATGCGATTGCTGGTTGATCGCGGCCGGGACCTCACGATTCTCCACCGTAGCGGTGGATTTCGAATATTCCTGGAACATGCAAAGCGCTTCGGAGTGGACAACCACGTAATCGCCACGGATGCGGTCCATCCTCTCACCGAGTTGCCGTTGGACTATCAGGCATGTGATCTGTGCGTGCAAGCCAGCAGGGAAGAAGGACTTGGCTTTTCCGTGCTGGAAGCACTCGCATGCGGCACGCCCGTAGTAGCCGCCGGAGTGGGAGGATTGCGAGAGACCATTATCGACGGCCGAACTGGCTGGACGTATCCGCCAGGCGATGCCGCCGCTCTGGCACATTGCATCGAAGACGTTCTCGATCATCCGGGTGAAGCCAGCCGCAGAGCTTTGCTCGGAAGAGAACTCGTAGTTGCTGCGTTTGAACGAAGCTTGGTTTTCGATCAAATGACTGAAATAATGACCGCGAAAAGTCTTGAGCCGTAGGGAAATAATCTCAACCCGGTTGCTGCCAGCGAATCGATGGGCTGAGGCGCTAAGCTGTGATCTGAAAGACGAACGCGGCTCTCGGGCCCATGACTTTGTCTTTGCTCCGCCGGAAAAAATAATCTCAAAATGCCCATGGAATCGAGGTTTTGAATGCCAGCGGGGACCAAAGCACTCGCATTTTCCCTGTAAATTTCCCTGTTAACGGGAATTTAGATGCAAAAGGAAACCGCCCGGGATAGCCGGGCGGCAGGGTCATTCGCTAAATTGGCGGAAACAATTGGAAATATGATGGTAGGCACGATTGGATTCGAACCAACGACCTCTTCCGTGTCAAGGAAGNNATTGCCAATTGCCAATTGCTAATGGCTGACTGCTTGCTAACTGCTAACTGCTCACTGCTCGTGACTGATTTGCTGCCTATGAGCACGCCATTCCAAGATCGCAGTACTGCCGCCCTTGGCCTGCCGCGCGTCGGCATCGTCTGCGACTTGCTGCAGGAGCACTGGGCGAGCATGGATTTAGTCGGCGACATGCTTCTGGAGAACCTCCGGCAGGGCCACCGCTGGAGTTTTGTTGCAGAGCGCTTGCGCCCCGCCCCAACCAAACGTTTTCTGCATCTGGGCCAGGGAGCTGGAGACACCGTCGGCATGGCGGAACGGGCGTTCGGTCGATTCGTAAGATATCCCTTGTGGCTTTCTCAGCGAAGACGCAAATTTGATTTGTTTCACGTGGTGGACCATAGCTATGCCCATCTCGTGCATCACCTGCCGCCGGAGCGCACTGTTGTCACATGTCACGATGTAGACGCTTTTCGTTGTCTGCTGGAGCCGGCCCGGACTCTGCGTCGCCGGTTTTGGCGAGGCATCACCCGGCGCATTGTTTCAGGGCTGCAAAAGGCGGCTTGGGTGATCTGCGACACCGGCGCGACGGCCGACGAACTATTGGCGCAAGGATGGGCGCACCCGGAAAGAATGAGCGTGATTCATCTCGGTGCTGCTTCTGTTTTTTCCCCGAACGCGGATGCGGACGCGGACTACGAAGCTGAGCTTCTTCTCGGGCCGCACACCCACAGCGTCAAGCTCCTTCATGTAGGCAGCAGCATTTCGCGTAAGCGGATCGATGTGCTGCTGCATGTGCTGGCCGAAGCAAAAAAGACTTTTCCGGATGCCGTACTGCTTCGCGTTGGAGGTCCTTTGACCGCCGACCAGCAAGCCCTTGCCCAACGGCTGGGAGTGGACGCGTCCGTCGTGGCGTTTCCGTTTCTGGAAGACCGGATACTGGCCGCTGTCTATCGTAAGTCCACATTGCTGCTTCTGCCTTCCGACCGCGAAGGGTTTGGGCTGCCTCTGCTGGAGGCGATGGCCTGTGGCCTTCCCATGATTGCCAGCAATCTGCCGGCCCTCAAGGAGGTCGGCGGGGAAGCGGCGTTGTACAGCACGGCCGGCGATGTTGGAGACTTTTGTCGTTCGACCGTGAGCATGATTGGCGCGGCGCGGTCGCGGTCCTCCGTGCTGGAGCACCGCCGCAAAGCGGGCCTCGCCCAGGCGGCGCAATTTACCTGGTCCAAGTGTGCCGATGAGGTGGCGAAGGTCTATGAGAAGGTGTTGTCCCGGGCAAGAACATCGCCGGGACCGCAGTCATCGCTGTGATCGGCAAAGGCCCGGAGCAGGGCTCCTTCCCCGATCACCCGATCACCGGATCACCCGATCACCCGATGAATTTGAAAGTCCTTCAGGTTGGAAAATTCTATGATCCCTATCGCGGCGGCATTGAGACCGTGCTCAAGGACCTTTGTGATGAACTTCAATCGCGTGTTGAGTTGCAGGTGCTGGTAGCCAACACATCGGCTCGGACGGTGCATGAACAGCGGCCTTTTCCTGTTACTCGTGTGGCAAGCTGGGGGACACTGCTTTCGTCGTCGATTACGCCGGGTTTCCCTGGGTGGCTGCGAAAGCTGCCAGGGGACATTCTGCATGTGCATGTGCCCAACCCGGTCGCGGAGGTGTCGTACTTGATGGCAGGGCGGGACCGCCCGCTGGTGGCACATTTCCATAGCGACATTGTCCGGCAGAAGTCTCTGCTCCGAGTTTATGCTCCGCTGCTGGAATCGTTCTATCGGCACGCGTCCCGGATCGTAGCGCCAACACCGAACCACATCAGCGTTTCGCCATTCGTGTCGAAATTCAAGCATAAGTGCCGGGTGGTGCCTTACGGAATTCGCCTGAGCAAGTTTGATCTCACGGAAGCGATATCAAGAAAGGCAGACCAATTGCGCAGTGGCGGGCCTGCCGTTTTGTTTATCGGCCGGCTGGTGTATTACAAAGGCATCGAGTATCTGATTGAAGCCATGTCTCGCGTGAATGCGCAGCTTTGGGTCATCGGCACAGGGCCGCTGGAATCCAAACTCAAACAGCTGACGGTACAGTTGAACGTGCAGAGCAAGGTCAGGTTCCTTGGTAATATTTCCGATGAGGACGTTCCCGCTTACTATCATGCGTGCGAGGTCTTTGTGCTGCCTTCGGTCGCCAACAGCGAAATGTTTGGCATCGTGCAACTGGAGGCCATGGCGTGCCGTAAACCAGTGGTGGCAACCAATTTGCCGACTGGCGTTTCTTACGTAAATGTGCACGGGTTGACCGGGCTACTGGTGCCTCCGCGAAACCCGGAGGCGCTGGCCGAGGCCATCAATAAGCTGCTGGCCAGCAGTTCATTGCGCCAGGAGATGGGTGAAGCCGGCCGCAAGCGCGTGGAAAGCGAATTCACTGCCGCCAAAATGGCGGCTGGGATTCTCGACGTTTACCAGGATGTCCTTAATTTACAGTAACTTAACCTTATTATTCGGGATAAACGATATTCTTATTGGGTTCCAAAGCACCTTGCCGGTTAGTATGGCAGGGTCGCTGGCAGTGAGAAATGCCGCGATGTTCAATTTTGCACATACAGCTTGATTAGATATTGTTAAGGTTAGCGGGTTTTCGGGTCGGTTCAGATTAGTCTGGGCAGGTTTCGGCGAAAATGTCTAAGTGTTTTTGAGAAACTGCGAATAAGAACGATGCAACTGGTTGTCTTTGTAATTTCGGTGTTGAGTTCGGCGGTGCTTACCCGCTGGGTGCGGGATTTTGCCCAGGCGCGCGGATGGGTGTCGGTCCCCACCTCCAGCCGGCATCTCCACACGCGGCCCCTGCCCCGGTTTGGCGGGATGGCCATCATATTGACGCTTTGGGAAATGGTGCTGCTGTCGAAGTGGCTGCCCGGACACTTTGGCTTGCCGGGAAACCTGTCGTTTCAACTCGCTATCAGGATACTGGGCCCGGCCACTCTGATCTTTCTTCTCGGACTGTTGGACGACATCCGCGGACTCAAAGCGTACACCAAGTTCGGTGTTCAGATTGTGGCTGCGGTGCTGCTGTACTTAAATGGCCTCGGGATCTACCTGGTGTCGATCAAGAGCGGCGGTGTGAGTGTGGGATGGATCATCGGTCTGCCGCTCACGATTCTCTGGGTCCTGTGGATCACCAACGCCTTCAATCTGATCGATGGTCTTGACGGACTGGCGGCTGGGTCGGCCCTCTTTTCTACCATGGTGATTTTTGTGATTGCCCTGGTGGGACACAATAACGGCATCCTCTTTCTTACGCTGGTGCTGGCGGGAGCGATTACTGGCTTCCTGCGCTACAACTTTAATCCAGCGTCAATTTTTCTTGGTGACTGCGGCAGTCTGCTGATTGGATTTCTGCTGAGCGCGATCGCTCTGGCGGGATCGCAAAAGTCGCCCACCATGGTGGCCGTCGCCATACCCATTGTGTCCCTGGGACTTCCCATCCTGGACGTCACCGTTTCCGTGATGCGCCGGTTTCTCAGCAGAAAGCACCTGTTTACCGCGGACCGCGAGCACATTCACCATCAATTGATCAGCCGAGGCGCCTCTCACAAACAAGCAGTCCTGCTGCTCTACGGCGTTAGCGCCTGTTTTGGATTGCTGAGCTTGTTCCTGCTCAACCCCGGCAGCCAGACCGTGGGACTGGTGCTGGTGGTCCTGGGAGTTGGCGTTTTGGTTGGCGTGCAGCAGTTGCGCTATCACGAGTTTTTCGAACTTCGGCAGGAAGCGAGCCGAACATTCAATCTGCGACGGGTGATCGCCAATAGTGTGGGCATCCGCCGGGCCGCTGACGCTCTGGAACGTTGCAAGACGGCGACCGAGTTTTGCGAACTATTGCAGAAGTGCCTTGAACCGGTTGGATTTGACGGCTTTGGCATTGATCTGACTTCGGACGTGGCAGAGGATTTTGATGGTTTTCCGCTGCGCCAAGCCGGCCGGTCGCAGTTCCATTATCTTTGGGACAAGAGCTTGACTTCTACCGAAGCGAATTGGAGTCTCACCTTCAGTCTGGTGAATAAGAGTGGGCAACGGCTGGGCAACTTCACGCTGTTTCGCAAGAGCGCGCTGACTCCGCTATGGATCGATTTGAGCGTGTTCACTGCAACCGGCTTTTCGACCGCGCTTGCGGGCAAGCTCGAGCAGTTACAGCAGGGTTTGCTGGCCACCGAGCGCAAGGAGTCGATGCCGGCCTTCAAGGCTTCCGCCAGGATGACCGCAAGCGACTGATCCTTCCGTCGCTAATTTAAGCGCGCAAGAACACCTTCAACCGCTTCTGCGGATACGCGCATACGTCAGACACTGGACACGAGTGGCACAGCGGATTGTTATTGCGGCAAATTTCTTTTCCGTGCTGGCGCAAGAGCATATGCGCGCGCACCAGATCTTCAGACTTCCGCGGCAGTTCGTCCCGTAAATCTTGCTGGACTGACCGGTACATCTTTGAATAGTCCTTCTGCTCCCGCCCATAGCCCACGCGTGTGAGGACGCGACAGCCGTTCCATTCGAGCGGCAGGCCGTCAACAACCCCGCAGAAAAGCAGTATCTTCTCTGCGCCCGGGTCTCCGATATTGGGGAATTGCTTGAGCGCCTTCTTGGCCTTGGGATAAGGCCATTCCAGAATCTGGGCGAGGTCACCCTGGTACTGGTCCATGGTGATGCGTGCGATCTCCAGCCACCGGAACACCCGCGTTTCCGGACGCATGCCGCCCATGGTGGCCAACTCCAGCAGGGTGTCGCGATTGGCTTTCAGGATCGCAGAAGGCTTCAGTCCCACTTTTTTCTTGAGCCCCGCAAAGACTTCTGCGCGACGCTCGTCGGGCAGAAGGTAGCAAGCGTTCTCCCACAGGACCAACTCAAATGGTCCTCGCGCCGGAGGCGACTTCGGCTCGCCGTAGTGTCGCTTCAGGCCGGCAATCAGTTTTTTGAAATCAGGCACTGGCGGCCCAATTGTACGCCAGCTAGCTCTGCGCGTGGTGCCTGACGTCTGCGCCGCGAACCCAGAAAATTACGTCTTCCGCAATGTTCGTGGCGTGATCGGCCACGCGTTCCAGGTTTCTGGCTACCAACAGCGTATCCAGGGCGTGGCGGTGTGTTTCGGTGGAGTGCGTCATCGCATAGTCGGCGGCTTCAAAGATTTCGCGGTTCATGTTGTCCACCAGGTCATCGCGTTCCAGAACGGTGTGGGCCATGTCCGCGTCGGCGGTGAGAAATGCGTTCAGCGCTTCACGCACCATGTTGATGGCGAGCGACGCCATGCGCGCGATGTCTGCATTCACACTGGACTTGGGATGGTTGGCCAGGTCCATGACGCGCTCGGCAATATTGACGGCCTGGTCGCCTACGCGCTCGAGGTCCGCGTTAATTTTGATGCAGGCGATGATGAAGCGCAGGTCCACGGCCATGGGTTGTTGCATGGCGAGCAGATCAACGGCCAGTTCATCCACTTCGCGTTCGGCGGCGTTGATCTTGCCTTCATCGCGCAATACCAACTGGCAGACCGAGACGTCTCCCGTCTGGTAAGCGCGTACGGCGCGTTCTACGGCCTGTTCCGCCATTCCGCCCATGGTGAGAAGCTTTTGCTTGAGGTCATCCAGTCCCTGATGGAAACGAGTGCGTGTCATCCGAACCTCCCGGTAATGTAATCTTCAGTCCGCTTGTCAGAAGGCTTGGTAAACATTTTCTCCGTTTTGTCGTACTCCACGAGATTGCCCATCAGGAAGAAAGCTGTGTATTCGGCCACACGCGCGGCTTGCTGCATGTTGTGCGTCACAATCACAACAGTGTATTGCTTTTTCAAATCAAAAATCAGATCTTCAATTTTGGCAGTCGAAATAGGGTCGAGGGCCGAAGCCGGCTCATCCATCAACAGGACTTCGGGTTCCACGGCCAGGGCGCGGGCAATGCAGAGCCTCTGCTGTTGTCCACCGGAAAGGCTGGCGCCCGATTTCTTTTTGAGCGTGTCCTTCACTTCGTCCCACAGCGCCGCCTGGCGCAGGGAACGCTCCACAATGCCATCCAGTTCCCGGTGATTGCGGAAGCCATTCAACTTCAGGCCGGCCGCCACGTTGTCATAAATCGACATGGTGGGAAACGGGTTGGCTTTCTGGAACACCATGCCCACGCGCCGCCGTATCCAGGTAGCCGAAACGCCCTTGCCGTATACGTCCAGATCGGCAATGGTGACCTTGCCTTCCACCCGCGTATTCGGCAGGGTTTCATGCATGCGGTTCAGGCAGCGCACAAACGTGGATTTGCCGCAGCCGGAAGGTCCAATGATGGCCGTGCTGTGCTTCGGCAGGATATCCAGGTTGATGTTGTAGAGAGCCTGGGTGTTTCCAAACCAGGCATTCAGGTTTTGTACTTGAATTTGCCCTTCCATGAACTAGCCCGCCTCCTTGACTCCGCGGCTGGTAACAAACCTGAAAGTCACCGTTGCTAACACTATCATGCTGATCAGCACCAGCGCGCCGGTCCATGCCAGGCGATGATCATCGTCATATGGTGAAAGCGCGTCCAAATAAATTTGCAGCGGCAGCGCCGCCGTTGGCTGGCCTATTTTTACGTTCCAGAACCGGTTACCCAACGCGGTGAACAGTAGGGGGGCCGTCTCTCCGGCGATGCGTGCAAAAGCCAGAATTATGCCAGTAACCACGCCAGACATGGCGCTGGGCAGCACCACCGACAACGTGGTACGCCATTGCGGAATACCCAACCCCAGCGCGGCTTCACGTATGGTATGCGGAACCAGAAGCAGGACTTCTTCGGTAGTACGGCTGACGGTCGGAACCATCATGATTCCCAAAGCAATCGCACCAGCCGTGGCCGAAAAGTGCTTTTGCGTGACGACCACCAGAGCGTAGGCGGTGAGGCCGATCACAATGGAAGGTACGCCGTTGAGAACGTCGACTGTGAAACGGACGACGTTGCCATACGCGTTGCGGCCAAACTCCGCCAGATAGATGCCAGTCCCGATACCAAAAGGAACCCCAATAGCGCTGGCCATGGCCAGGATCATAAGAGAGCCGACAATGGCATTGGCCATGCCGCCTCCGGCTTCGCCCATGGGCTTGGGGTTTTGCGTGAAGAAGTCCAGATTGAGGCCGCTGATGCCGTGATACACGACTGTCCCCAATATAAGGAACAAAGGCACGGTCACGATGAGGGCAAAAATGGTAATGGTACCCAACGCGAAGTAATTGCTCACGCGCCGCGTCCACTTGATATTGTGAGATTGCGGACTAGGCAAGGCCCCTCCCTGGGTTCCGGCGCTTGATGCTCCATACCAGCAAGTTGGCCAGCGCGTTCACGATCAAGGTGAGAACAAACAACACCAAACCCATCTCCACCAACGCGCTCAAATGCATATTCCCCGTTGCTTCTGTGAACTCGTTGGCAATCACACTGGCCAGCGTATATCCCGGAGCGAAAAGCGACCGGGCAATCGCCGGGCTGTTGCCGATCACCATGGTGACGGCCATGGTCTCGCCGAAGGCCCGGCCCAGACCTAAAATGATGGCGCCAAAAATTCCCGGGCGTGCATTCCGCAGCACCGCCATGCGCAGCATTTCCCATTTCGTGGCTCCCAGAGCCAGGGCCGCTTCGCGCTGCTGCCGGGGCACGGCGACAACGACCTCGCGGGTAATCGAGGCAATGATGGGAAGTATCATGATGGCGATGATGATTCCGGCCGCCAGCATTCCAAAGCCGAAATTTTGCCCCCCAAACAATCCAGTCCACCCAAAATAACGGGCCAGCGCAGGCTGCAGGTAAACGCGCAAAAATGGCACCAGAACAAACATGCCCCAAACGCCGTAGATCACACTGGGTATGGCTGCCAGGAGTTCCACGCAAAGGGAAAGGACCGCGCGTATCCGGCGAGGACAGATCTCGGTCAGGAAAAGCGCGGTGCCCACAGAGAGCGGGACGGCGATCACCAAGCCAACCAGGGAAGAGACGATGGTGCCGTAGATAAAAGGAAGAGCGCCGAAATCTTCAATGACCGGGTCCCATATGGTTTTCGTCAGGAAGTGCAGCCCAAATTTGTGCAACGACAAACGGGACTGAAGGACCAGCTCGAAAAGAACCAGCCCCACAATTACGAACACTGCAACCGCACAGATAATCGTCAGGCCGCGAAACACGCGGTCGGCAATGACACTGTCCCCAGTCCTGAATTTGAGCTTCGCATCGGGAGCTAGCGCTTGCGGTGCGTTGTCCGCCACCTCGTCCGCTGGCGTCTCTGGCGAGGCATTTCTCGAAATCCGGTCTTGCGGAGGTGCAGGCATTGGCTTCGGAACCTACCAGATCATTGTTAAAGGATGATTAAAAGAAACAGCCGGTTGTCCGCCGCTCAGAAGGCAAGGACTCCATGGCGTATCGGAGTCCTTGACCTGAGAGAGCGCTTGCGTTGTTTCTTGTTCCGGGCGATTATTGTATTGCTTTGATTGTGACCTTTACCTTCGCAGCCACACTCGCGGGCAGCGGAGCATAGCTTAAGGTGCTAGTCATACTCTGCCCGGGGCCGACCATCCAGTTCAGAAAGTCGATGAAGACTTTCTTTTTGCCAGCGTCACTCCACTTGACCGGGACCAGCAGCCAGGTAAAGCTGCTGACCGGATAAACTCCCTTGCCGGGAGCGTTGGTGATGGAAACGCGGTAATCCGCGGGCATGTCTTTCACGGAAGCGGCGGCCGCGGTGACGGACGCAAGATCGGCTTTGATGAACTGGCCCGCGACATTTTGAACGCTGCCGTAGTCCATTTTGTTTTGCACAGCATAGATCAACTCCACATACCCGATGCTGCCTTCGGTCTGCTTGACCACGCCCGACACGCCCTCATTGCCTTTGCCGCCGATTCCTACCGGCCAGCTCACCGAGGTCCCCGTTCCAACCTTTTTCTTCCATTCAGGACTGACCTTGGAAAGGAAATCAGTCCAAATGTACGTGGTGCCGCTGCCGTCAGAGCGGTGCACTACCACGATGTCAGAGTTGGGAAATTTTACGCCAGGGTTGGCTTTCGCCAGCCGGGGATCGTTCCACTTCTTGATGTTGCCCAGGAAGATGTCGGCCAGAACGCCACCCTCGAACTTGAGGTCCTTACTGACGCCGGGAAGGTTATAAGTCGGCACATCCGCGCCGAGCACCGTCGGAATGTGGACGACCTTGAAAGGCGTTGCCGCCAGCTGTTCATCCGTCATTGGGCCATCGCTGGCGCCAAAATCCACGGTGCCGGCCTGCACCTGCTTGATGCCTCCGCCGCTGCCGATGGACTGATAGTTGATCTTGATATCCGGGTGGAGCTTGTTGTACTCGCTAAACCACTTGGAGTAAATCGGGGTGGGGAAAGTAGCGCCCGCTCCGTTCAAGTTCGTGTCCGCAATCGCGCTACCGAGAAACAGGGCCAGTACGAGCCCAACTAACCAGTTACGTCGCATAGTACCTCCACAATCATTTTTGATGAAATGGGTTCAATCCCACTTATAGGGCAGATTTGTTACAAAATGATGAACAGAAGATGAATAGAAAATAAATTCGCTACAAGCCCCGGCTGAAAAATCTCCGGCCTTGATCATCGCCGGAGCAAAGTGAAGAGGCTATCGGTTTTGACTGAGTTTCCGAAGGCAGAGTTGCCTGAATGAACTTAATATCTACGCTTTGGTCAGCGTAAAGAAGAACGTGGAACCGTGACCCACAGCGCTCTCCACGCGGACACTTCCGCCATGATTTAGGACAATATGTTTCACGATTGCCAGCCCCAGGCCGGTCCCGCCTGATTCGCGCGAGCGGGCTTTGTCCACTCGGTAGAAGCGCTCAAAGATGCGCGGCAGGTGCTCGGACGCTATCCCAGGACCAAAATCGCGAACGGAAAACTCAATCCCATTCGGCTTTTCCTTTGCGCCGATTATGATCTTTTTGCCGTTCTGGGCATAGCGCAAGGCGTTACTAATAAGGTTGGCAAAAATCTGGTGAACGGCGTAGGAATCAGCCATTACGGAGCCTGCGGGCACTTCGCCGATAGTGATTTCCACGTCCTCGCTCCCGGCATTCTTCTGCATGGATTGCACGGCTTCGGAAATCATCTGCTGGACAGAATGCGAGCGCCGGTCCAGCTTTTCTTCACCTGATTCCACGCGGGCCAGCACCAGCAAGTCTTCGGTAAGGCGGCCCATGCGCTCTGCGTTTCTGCGGATGACCTGCAGAAATTCGCCCGTGTTGCCGCTCAGGTCTTCGCCGGACTCGAGCAGAGTTTCGGCGTAGCCACGAATCGAAGTGAGAGGCGTGCGCAATTCATGGGAGACGTTGGCGATAAAGTCGCGGCGCGTTTTTTCCACCCGCTCAATTTCTGAGATGTCATGCAACACGCTGACCACGCCGCCATCGGGCAGCGGCTCTGCGGTAATCGAAAAAGATCTGCTCCCGGCGAGGGAAGTGGCAATCGTGCTTTGTCTCTGTTGCAATTGCACAGCGGTCCGTATCGTTGAAAGGAAGTCCGGGTGCCGCACGAGTTCGATGACCGGAGCGCCAATGCGCGCCGGCTGGCGCACAATGTCGGTAATCGCCTGATTGGCCCACAGTACTCTCAGGTCCGGCGACACGGCAATGACTCCGTCCTTCATGCTGTTCAGCAGGGCCTCAAGCTGCACTTGCCCTTCGCGGATGGCGGCAAAGTTTTCTTCCAGACGGCGGGCCGTACGGTCCAGGGCCACGGCAACCTGCCCAATTTCGTCGTCACTGTGTTCAGCAATGCGCGCCGCAAGATTTCCCGAAGCAATCTGCTCCGCAAATCCCACGATCCGCCGCAGTCTTCGAGAGACGCGTTGAGCAACCGCCAGCGCGATCAACAGGGCCAACGCCAGGGCCAGCGCGGTCCCTCGCATCAAAGTCTGTCGAATCTGGGCGATGTGGCCCTGAATCGAAGAAAGCGGAAAAGCCAGCCTGACCACCTTGTCGCCGCCGAGAACGGCCAGATAGAGAAATTCCACACCCACAGTCTTGCTCACACGAACATTAGTGCCGGTAGCCCCTTCAAGTGCTGCTTTAACTTCTGGCCGTGACCCATGGTTTTCCATGGTCTTATAATCTGCGGAAGAATCGGCCAGGACCGTGCCATCGCGGGCAATGATGGTGGCCCGCATCTCGGTGATGTGCGCTTCCTCGTCTGCCATTTGCTGGAGCGGATGGTCGTGATCATTCTGGACGCGCAGAGCAAAGCTGCGGGTATTCTGTTCGAGAAGCCGTTCAACGTCACTGCTGATGGAGTCTTCCCAGGTGTGGCGAATATTAAAGTCGAGTATGAGCGTGGCCGCAGCAATGACCATGACAAAAGCCGCCATCATCTTTAAGAAGATGCGGCTTCTCATTTGGCGGCCTCGAACTTGTAGCCGGCGCCGCGGACGGTCTTTAGATACCTCGGTTCTTCCGGATTGGTTTCAATCTTCTCGCGTAGTCGGCGGACGTATACGTCAACCGAGCGCGGCGTAACGAACGAAGTTTCCCGCCAGACTGCGTCGAGCACCTGATCACGCGTGAACACTTTTCCCGGATGGGAAGCCAGGAAATGCAGCAGACGAAACTCCGTGGCCGTGACCTCGGTTAGTTTTCCGTGGACCGTTAGGGTGACTGAGTCGCTGTCCAACTCGAAGTCAGGTGTGGTGATGGTGGTGGTCAAAGGCTGCTCGAAGCGCCGGAGAACGGCCCGGATCCGCGCGACGAGTTCGCGCGGGCTGAAAGGTTTGCTGATGTAATCGTCCGCGCCCAGTTCCAGTCCGCGCACCTTATCTTCTTCCGAGGATTTGGCCGTCAGAAAGATGACAGGGAAGCGGGCCAGGTCTTTGCTCTCGCGGATTCGCCGGCAGACATCCAGCCCGTTGGTGTCCGGCACCATAATGTCCAGCAGAAAAAGCGCAGGCGTTCGCTCCCGCGCCTGACCCAGGACCTTGTCTCCGGAAGCACACACGTGCACGCCGAAGCCGGCCTGGTGGAGGTGATACCGGATCAAATTGGAGATGTCTGGATCGTCTTCCAGAACGATGATTGTTTGTTTCACAGAATCATTCAGTGCTGTCGCGTACGATTCTATATCCGAAACAGTCCCATCGAGATTAAATGCCGGTCACAATCTGTTTTCAAGCGGCAGACGCCTGCGCTGGCCCTGCTCCGCGATTTGTGCACAACTTGTCCTCGCTGGTACATTAATTAGCGTGAATCATTCGAAATCTTCCTTCAAATCCCTTGTCATCGCGGCGCTGGTACTGTTTGCGATCAACGCCGGCGGCGCCCCACCCGATCTGCCCAAAGTTCCAGCGTCGGTGGAGTCGATTACGCCCACGGAACTGCGGATGCATCTGGAATTTCTGGCATCGCCCGAACTCGGCGGCCGTTACACGTTGTCTCCCAGCTTTTCCATCGCAGCCCGGTATCTGGCTTCGCGGTTAAAGGCCTACGGATTCCGCGGCGCCGGCGACCACGGCGATTTTCTCCAGGGCTTTGATGTGATTACGTCAAAGGCCGATCCCGCGAAGACATCGCTGACGATCACCGTGGGCGGTGCTACCACCAACCATGGTTTTGGCGAGGTTTATCCTTCGGGCGGCAGCGGCGAAGCGGAAGGCCATGTGGCTTTTGTGGGCCGGGGAATTTCCTCGCCGTCGCAGAATCACGACGACTATGCCGGTCTGGACGTGAAGGGAAAGATTGTTTTGATTGCTGGCGGAAATGCGCCGGGTGTTGATCCGTCCAAGGTCGGGGACAATGAGTCGGGACCCGAAGCGGCGCGCGCTCACGGCGCGGTTGGATTTCTCGCGCTTCCGCCTCAGCAATTTGCCGCTCGGATGCAAAACAAAGACTTTCAGAACCTGCTGGCTGCGCGCGAATCGGTGCGGGTGGCGAAGGCCGTTGAAGGCAGATTGCCGGGCCTTACTTTGGGGCCGGACGCAGCGGATAAAATTCTCGCCCCGCTGGGACTCACCCTGAAGGCGGTTTTCGAAGCAAAAGAATTGCAGCCCAAGGCCCTCGATGTGACCGTGCGGCTGGTTGCGGGCTTGCAGCAGGAACGCCACAAGACGCAGAACGTCGTCGGCATACTCGAAGGCACTGACCCGAATCTCAAGAATGAGTATGTGACGTTCAGCGCGCACTATGACCATCTCAAGACCAATGCTGACGGAATTTACCCCGGAGCGGACGATGATGGTTCGGGCACGACCGCCATGCTGGCCATTGCCCACGCGATGTCCCTGGACCGGCCGAAGCGTTCCGTGATGATCATTTTTCACGCCGGTGAAGAGCTGGGGCTGCTCGGCTCGGAATATAACGCCGACTACGCCCCCGCGGTCCCTTTGAGCAGCATGGTGGTCGACCTGAACATTGACATGATTGGCCGGTCGAAGCCCAACGGTGACGACGCTAAAGCGGACGAGCACCTCACGGGTCCGCACACCATCTATCTGGTCGGCGCCGACCGCATCAGCGCCGAGTTGAACAGGATCAGCGAAGCGACGAACAAAGATTTTCAGAAGCTGGAACTGAGTTACTACTACAACGATCCCAACAATCCTGAGCGCATCTACTTCCGCTCCGACCATTGGAACTACGCCAAGCACGGCATACCGGTCATTTTCTATTTTGACGGCGTGCACGTGGACTATCACAAACACACCGACACGGTGGACAAGATCGACTTCAACAAAATGGCCGAGGTAACGAAGCTGGTGTTTGAGACAGGCTGGCGCATCGCGAACTTGGACCATCGGTTGACGATCGGGAAAAACTAACTGGGCTCAAGTCTGCCGTCTGTCGCTTGTCACCGTTCTAAGGCAGACGGCGGGCGAGCACCAGAGTGATATCGTCTGGGGGTTCCGTCGAACCAATCCAATCCTGCACGGCGGCAATGACTTGCTCGGTAATGCGGGCCAGCGGCAGGTGACGATACGCGGCCACTGTTTCCAGCAGCCGCTCCTCGCCAAATTCGCCGAACTCGTTTTCCGGTTCCGTGATTCCGTCACTGAACGCCACGAAGATGTCCTCCGGGTTAAAGTCCACGGTCTGCTCCTGGTATTCGAGGTTGTCGAACAATCCCACCACGGTCCCACCAACGTCCAACCGGCGAGTTGAGCCATCTTGCCCGAGAATAATCGGCGGCAGATGGCCGGCGTTGGAGCACGTCATGCGGTGGTTCTCGCCATCATAAAATCCCAGAAAGAGTGTGGCGTATTTTTCTGGCTGCGTGCTCTGATAAAGATGGTGATTGAGCGCGCGAAGCATCTGAGAAGGCGACGGATGTCCGTTACGCGCAGCCAACGCGGTCGTGTCGCCGTTGCCACCTGAGTGCGCGTTGACCCATGGCTCCCTCTCAAACGCGCGGACCGCTGAGTGGATGCTGGCCATGAGCAATGCAGCGGAAATACCTTTGCCGCTGATATCGCCCACGGCAATGCCGAGTTGGTCTGGTCCGGAAGGCAGAAAATCATAGTAGTCGCCGCTCACCGTGCGTGCGGGACGGCACACGCCATACAACTCCAGTGTATGGGTGTTGGAAATGGCCCGCGGAAAAAGCTGTTCCTGCACTTCATGCGCGATCTCCAACTCGCTCTGCATGCGCTCTTTTTCTTTTTGCTCGGCGATCAGCTTCTCCAGGGATTCGGTCATGGAGTTGAATGCCACCTGTAACGTGGCAAGCTGGTCGCTCTGCTTGACCTCGATGCGGTGGGTGAAGTCTCCGCGGTTGATGCGCTGCGTGGCTTCGTAGAGATTAGCGACTGACGATGTGATGATGCGCGTTAACCGCAAGCCAATGAATAACGCCAGCACCACAATCACGAAGAAGATGACGGCGAAGACCACGAGGTAGACTGCAATCCTGTCGGTCCAATCGCCCAGGTACACGGAGAGATGCGAGTAGATCAGCGATGGTCTGGTGGTCCCTGCCAGCAGCGCGCCCCCTTCTTTTTTGCCGCTGGACCATTCAATCAGGGGAACCGCCCCGCCGAACTCAAACTGACGGTCCAAAAAACTGCGTGCGGCCGGCACGGTGCCGGCGGTGATCGCTGCACCCACAGTGGTGGGGGGCCGGCTGGCAGTGGCCGCATTGTCCGCGGATGGAGGACTCTGACTGGACGAAAGGATATCGTTAGGGGAAAACGTGAGCCGGCCGAACCGGGAAGCAATCTGTCCAAGCAATTGTTTACCCAGCGGCACATTGGAGATGATGGAGACGCGCCCAGTTTTGGTCTCCGCTGAATCCACTGCTCGCAGATAGAACTGTCCATGGTCGGTGACCAGTCCTGAGAAGCCGTCCTTGAGCCATTCCGGGCGTTCGGAGAGCTGTGAGATCAGGATTGTGCGCCCGGGAAACTCGGTGTCGCGAGCACAGATCTCTTCAGGTTTCGCGCTATGTTTGATGATTTGCTCGGCGGCAGCACTGTTGGCTGCGGCCAGACGCTGCAGTTTTGACTGGATCTCGGAAACCGTAAGGAAAGTAGCGAACTGACTGAATGAATACTGACCCGCAAGCATGGCCAGAGCAACCAGCAAAGTGATCGGCAGAGCGCCGATGAACAGGTACGTGACCATCAGTTGGTTCCGCAAACGCCACATCACATGCTTGCGAAACCAGCGCACCGCCACAATAAAGACTAAAAGCGCCAGGACATAAGCGAGAAAGCGGATCCATCCCGAAAGAAAAGGACCTGTAGCTGTGATCCCCAGGAGCCGAGCACACCAACTCAGCAAGACCAGCGCAAGCTCAACCGCCGCCAGCCATGCCGTCACGCGCGCCAAACGGGAGCGCGGCACCAGGCCAAGCGCGGCGAGCTTTCGCCCGATTCTGTAGGAGATGGACAAGCCCCGATTATAACCAGTCATGGAACCGCTGGTTGCCAGTGTGTCAGGAGTTCGTCGCGTTGCTTTCGGCAGTTGGAATGGGCGGCACTGCCGTGCCGATCGGTTCCTGCTTCGGTGAATGGTTCGCGGCAAGGTGTGCGCCCGCAAGCACCATCATTCCTGAAATGAATGCCCAGAACATCAGGGTCGTGGAGAGCCAGAAAGGCCCGTACACTTCCTGAAAATTCAGCCATTGCAGACTCCGGACGTAAAGAAACTGCGCCACTTCCCACAATACGCCCATGGCCACGGCCGCAGGCAGCACGCTTCGCGCACTCACCTTGCCATTGGGTAGAAGCCAGTAAACCAGAAAGAAGATGGAAATACTGGTGGCGATGGCAAACAGCCGCAAGATGATAAAGCTGGCCACCTTGAAAAAGATGCTGTCGCTGGGAAAGATGAATCCGAGGATGTACTCATTACTCGCGGCCAGCGCTGTAAAGAGCAGGGCCAGCAGGCCGCAGGAAAGGGCCAGCGCAAACGAGACCAGCTGGTTCCGAAAATAGGAACGATTTCTGGCAAAACCCCAGGCCCGGTTGAAGGCAACTTCCAGAGGAAGAAAAACGCCACTGGACGTAATCAGCAGAATGACAACAGACGCGATCCGCACTTGCCTGCGCGCATTCACGATGATGTTGAGATTGCGGATGACAAAATCCTGTCCAGCGGGCAAATGGTCGCGCAGCAGCGCCGCGATCACATTCGTCATGTTGGGCGAGTGGAGCACGTTGCGTACCAGCCACATGATCAAAACAATGAACGGAAAAAAAGAAAGAATGGCGTTCGCCGCCACGGAGAAAGCGAACGTGTGCACGTCAGTCTGCGTCAGGTAGCGCAGCGTGGACCATCCCCGCTGACGAAACATGTTTACCAACGGCCGCAGGAGCCAGGTGGTGGTGATGGCTTCGGGCAAAGGAGCGGCGTCCGTGGGTGACGTGGGAGAAGTTGGTTCCATGGGGTTGCGAAGATCGTATCAAAAAACGCCGGGCGGGGCCGGAAGAGCAGGGAATCTAGCGGACAACGTGCAGTGTTCGGGTGTTCCGACGGATGGTCTCCCGCTGCCTCGCCGTGGGACCGACGAACTTGAAACCATAATGAAATCCCTGGCGGAAGGAAACCTCTGCAATGAAGCTCATGGGGACCGGCTCGTCCGAGAACTGAAATTCAAGTTCCAGAAGTTCGTTAAAGGCCAACTCGGTAGGCACAGTCGCGCCCATGCCGGTCTCGCTGATATCTCGCGTGCGGCCGTAAATCCGCATTGCAGTCCGCACCATCAGAGGCAAGTCCAGAACAAACCTCGGATACTCCCGCGGCTTCGCCTGCCAGATCGTCGTTTTCTGCTGCTTCTGCATGGTTAGATGAAAACATTAGCACGGGCGCGGGTCCGGGCATGAGTACATTCGTACGCGTCGGGTTACTAAGATAACATCTAACATCCCGAATCCCCGCGTTTAACATCCCGCGGGGATTCGGGAT
Organism: Acidobacteriaceae bacterium; assembly: GCA_003140235.1. Taxonomy (GTDB): domain Bacteria; phylum Acidobacteriota; class Terriglobia; order Terriglobales; family Acidobacteriaceae; genus Angelobacter. The sequence goes on along the minus strand of PLJN01000056.1, from coordinate 4,206 downwards.
GTTAACGCAGCTTCTCCAACGCCCACAACGCATGCTCCGCCAGGACGGCATCACCCTCCGCTGCCATCTTTTCCAGATGAGGAGCAAATTCCTTTTGCCCGCTGTTTCCCATGGCTACGGCCACATTGCGTTTCAGCCCAGCGTATTTGGCGCGCTTCACTGGCGAATCGCGAAAGGCTTGGCGAAAGGCGTCTTCATTCATTTCCGCCAGCGCAGCAAGGCCTGGATGGAACGACTGTGGCTGAGGCTGAAATTCCGGCGCCTCCGTAAACGGCGCATTGCCGGCTTTGTTGTTCCAAGGACAAACGTCCTGGCAGATGTCGCAGCCAAAGATGTGATGTCCCATTTGCGAGCGGAATTCCAGCGGAATTTCGCCACGCTTTTCAATGGTCAGATAAGCAATGCAGCGGCGCGAATCGAGCTTACCCGGCGCTACGATGGCCTGCGTGGGGCAAGCGTCAATGCAGCGTGTGCAACTCCCACAACGGTCGGCGGCGGGAAGAGCAGGTGCCAGATCGAGCGACGTGAGAATTACGCCCAGAAAAAAGAACGATCCCAGTTTTTCATGGATGAGACAGGTGTTCTTGCCAATCCAACCGAGCCCCGCGTACCGGGCATAGACGCGCTCAACGATGGGGCCAGTGTCCACGTAACTGCGAGTTTCGATTGGCAGATTGTTTTGCGCGGCCATGTGCCTGACCGCGGCTTCAACTTGCTGCAGCCGTCTGCCCAGAGCGTGGTGATAGTCTTTGCTGCCCCAGGCGTAGCGGGAGATCCATCCGCGTTGTGGATCGTGCGCCTGGGTTGAGTACGGTTTGTCGGTGTTGTAATTCAGGCCGCAGACGATCACCGACCGTACCCAGGGCGCCGCGTTTTTCGCTGATGCGCGTTTCAACGTGCCGTCTTCCGTGCGCTTTTCGAGATACTTCATCTCGCCCGCGTGCCCGGAGTCGACCCATTCGATGAAGGCGTGCAACTCGGGAAAGTCTTCTTCGCGTACGGAAGCAATGCCGGAAAGCTCGAAGCCTGCTTCGGTTGCGGCCTGGGTGACCGCTTGCGAGATGTCTGAGGATGAAATCATTTGTCTTCAACATCCCGAATCCCCGCGTCTTTTGCGGGGTGAGGGATCCCTATAGCTACGAGTATCGAAGCTCATGGGCTCCCTCACTCCGCAAAGAATGCGGGATTCGGGAATGGTAGCAGCAGAGTACGCGGGATTCGGGATGTGAAGAAACTTAAATCCCGAGCTTCTTCACTTCTTCGTTGTAATACTTGCGGTAGAGGATGTCCCACTCTTGCGTGCCTTCGATGATCGTCTTGCGCTGGTTCTCGATCTTGGCCTTGGCGGCGAGATCGATTTTTTCTTCCTGCTTGAGCAGCATCTCCAGAATGCGGCGCGCTTCGGTGCGGATGCTGTTGCGGTCTTCCAGAAACTCGACTTGCTCGATTTCAGCGAGTGCATCGGCGACGGTGTGCGCGAGTTTGTTGACTTTATCTGCGGAGAGTCTCACAGCACCGCCTTATATTTGCGCACCAGTTCGCCTTTGACCTTCTTGAACATTTCCTGATAACTGGCGCCGGCCCGCTGCATCTCGTCCTGGTATTGTTCCAGGATCAAACGCACTTCGTCATTGATGCGGTCTTCCAGTTGCAACTCTTCCAACAGCGCGGCGTTGAGCGCAGCGGAGACCTCCGGGACATTCTTGGCTTCAATGAATTCGCCGGTAATGAGTTTTTGTGTAACTTGCCGGGCCAGATACCCGACATATTCTTTGGAAAGCAGCATGCGCGTTCAGGGTGTATGTGATTGAAAAGAATAGTGTAGCATACAGCGCGCTTGAGCAGAGCGCGGCGGTACGGATGTCCTTGACATTCGCGGGCACTTGGCAGAGATTAGCTCTGCATGCGCACACACCCGCGCCGCGTGCAACACGTGGAGGTCAGTGGAAAGAATGCGTTTTTATGTCCTGATTTTCTTATCACTGCTGATGATGCAGGCCGCATGGGCGCAAAAGTCGTGCCGGGTTGACTTGCCCGTCGGCGTTGTTGGGATGGATGGCAGTCTTCTCAATGGGCTGACGGCCAGCGATGTAACCGTCCACTTGCGTAAGCAAACGCTGGCGATCGAAAACGTCGGTTATGATACCGGTCCGCGGCGCATACTCTTCGTTCTCGACACCAGCCGCCGCCTTCCGCCCGAAGCGCGCAAGGCTGAGACCATGATGGTGAGCTATGTTCTTTCCAAGGCGCGTCCAGCGGATTCGTTTGCGCTGATGACCGCGCGCGGCGCTTCACGCCAGGTGCATTTTGAGGAAGGCCGCGACGCCCTGATGAAAGCCGTGCAGGAACTGGCCGCCGACCCCAAGGAACAGACCAAGACCCCGAACATACTGGACACGATGATGAATGGCGTCCACTGGTTCGGTGAACCGCGCCCCGGTGACGCCATTATCCTGATGGCCGATCATCTGGAAGAATCCAATAGTGAGTCCCAGTATCAGGGCCGTGGAATTACCGGCGTGGGTCCGATGCAAGGCGTGGTCAGCGACCGCGGACCGAGCTTTGAAGCCAGTTCGCGCTACAAGTTCAGCGCCGTGGCAGACACTCTGGCCGTTCATGGAATCCGCGTATTTGGATTGCAACTAGGGGCACTCAATTTTGCGTCTGGTGTCTATGAGCCCAGTGAAGAGAATCTGCTGGGAATCACTCTAGGCAGCGGAGGCTATCTGATTCTGGATGCCGCCGATGCGTTTGGCAGTTATGTGTGGAACGACGCACGCGCGGGGAAGTTGCAAAACCGCATGTACCAACTCTATGGCGCCATCGCCCAGTTTTACGTTCTGCGCGTGAATGCGCCCACGCCTCTGCATCGTGAATTCTGGACGCTGGAGCTGGCCAAAGACCTGCGCAAGAATACGCGGGCGCTCTATCCGCACTTGTTCGATCCCTGCGCACCCGCAGAGGCGCATTAGTGAGATCCGCTTATCGCTCGATATCGTGAAGATTTGAGAGATCAAAACTGTTTATACAGGGTTTCCCCGCTCCAGTTATTCGTCGTTTTGCTGCTCCGGCGTTTGTATTCTGTGCCATCAAACTTGTAGATGCAGACTATGGTTGTAGCCGCAGATGACCATGCACTACGGATATCGCGGTAGCCGTTGGTCCTTCTGGTCATCATTTCAACAGAGTTACCTCCCGCAAAAAGGACGGCTTTCGGGTCCTTGTGCGCCGAGCGCACAACCCAAAACCACGTGTTGTCCGCGCCCGACATGGGAAAAATACCCATTACAACCAGGTCACTCTCGTCCTGGGCATAAAGATGAGCTTCCGCTGCACGAAACAGCCGAGCGGGATTTTTCCGTTGGGAAGGTTTTGCGTCTTTCAGCCCTTGCTTTGCCTGCGTGGTCTCTAATAGGACCTTCAGGACAGCTGGGGACAGAGCGACCGGGAATCGTCCATCTTCGCTGAAAAATGTCCGTTCGTGAACCGGGCGCGGTTTCTGCTCTTGAGCAATCAAGACGCCAGCGGTCATGACCGCGAGCGCCAGAACAAGGACTGCTTTGAGTGCGCGTGCGTTCATTGACGGCTCACAAGTCTTGTTCTACCACATTCACCTATTGCGTGGGTTTGGAGCCAATGACCGCGATACCAACGAGAAAGTCACGCGAGGCTTAGCCTTCCGGGGCTGCCTTGGCCTGCGTAGCGCGAAGGTGCTCCACGAGTCCCGGGAAACCCTTGGCGGAATCCCAGCTCGCGAACATCTCGCGCATGGTGCAGAGGCCGAGCATGCGGTAGCTTTCCGTCTGTGCTTCGTTAAAGAACTGGTTGGCGGTGCTCTGGTTGGGGAAATCCGGGTTGGCCGCGTGATAGGCCACCACGTCCGGGGGTTCAGTCCCGCGCAGCATTGGTTTGATATAGACGAGAAAGCCGTCTTCACCCAGCCCGGCATCGCGATAACAGATTCTCGCGACGACCCAGCGTCTGTTGCCATCACGCAAGTCTCGTTCCCAACCGTCGTCGAACTGTATGTCGATCTTGGTATCAATGCGGACCTTTCGTAGCGCGTTGCCCAGATCGTTGAATTTAAGCTGGCCGTCCGATGCGCCGTCCAGGACGAAAATATAGTGGCAGTGTCGTTTGACCATTTCGTAAATGCCAAGGTTTTCGAAGTGCCCGCCGTCGGAGAGATAGACATACGGGCAGTCT
>PLJN01000171.1 GCA_003140235.1 Acidobacteriaceae bacterium | reverse complement strand
TCCGTCATGGAATGGCCTGCACAACTGGGTTGCGAAGACCCACCTGGCTCTCAAGTCAATTCCGATAACCCTTCCGCAAGGCCCCAAGATGGATGAAAAGGGAAATGCCAACATCACGATCGATCCCACGGCAACCGATCCCGGCACAGGCGGCGCGGCATGGCTCATGTATCCCATGGAAAGGGTGCTTTGGAAGAACGAGAGTTTTGCCAAGGAATTCCCGCAGGAAAGCGTCTACCGGCATTCGCTGAAGGAAGAAGTTGCGGCGCTATCTTTGGTGGTGACTTCCTTCGACGAACAGCGAAAAGGCGGCAAGCTGAAAAAACCCGATGCGTCTCTGGTTCTGTTGTCACAACTCAAGGCGAAAGGCCTGCTGGAGCCGTTCATTCTGCTGGCGCACGCGGATGCGGGCATTGCGCAGGACTACTCCGCCTATCGCGACGCGCATCGGGAAAAACTGATTCAGTTTCTCAACGAGTACGTCGTTCCACCGGCTCCGTAGCCGGGGTGCTACGCCGCTGTCTCTCCGTAGTAGCCTTCTTCGCCGTGCTGCGACAGGTCCAGACCCTGGATTTCATGTTCGGTTGAGACCCGGAGTCCAATCAGCCCGTCCACCAGCTTCAGGATCAGGAACGTCCCGCCCGCGGCCAGCGCCCAGGCAATGATTACTCCAATGGACTGATAGAGCAGCTGGATGATGTTGCCTTCCAGAGCGCCCGAAGGCAGAATGTTGCCTTGCGCGTCTTTGAAAATCGGATTGATGGCGCGTAGAGCAAACACCCCGGTCAGCAACGCGCCAATCGTGCCACCCGCGCCATGGACACCGAAGGCGTCGAGCGAGTCGTCATAGCCGAAGCGCGCTTTGACGTGGGCCACCATCAGGTAGCAGAAAACGCCGGCAATGAGTCCGATCACCAGCGCAGCGCCCGGGTTTACGAACCCGGACGCTGGCGTGATGGCCACCAGTCCGGCCACTGCTCCGGAGATCGCGCCGAGTGCGCTCGGCTTTCCATTACGGAACCACTCGGCTCCGACCCAACCCACAACGGCCGCTGCTGCGGCAAAGTGTGTGGCCACAAAAGCGCTGGTAGCCAGACCGCCGGAGCCGAGTGCGCTGCCGGCATTAAATCCGAACCACCCCACCCATAGCAGGCAGGCGCCAATAACACTCAGCACCATGCTATGTGGCGCCATCGGCTCTTTGGGATAACCCATCCGCTTGCCCAGATACAACGCGCACACCAGCGCGGAGACTCCGGAAGTAATGTGCACCACGGTCCCGCCGGCGAAGTCGAGCGTGGGAAACCTTCCGCCCAGGGCCGCGTTCAGCAACCCGCCTTTGCCCCAGACCATGTNNATCAGCGCGGGAGTAATGATGGCAAACATCAACTGAAAAATCATGAACGTCTGGTGCGGAATGGTCCCGGAGTAGGCAGCTTCGGGAGTTGTGCCGACCCCATGCAGGAAGAAATGCTGAAAGCCTCCTATAAAGGACGTTCCGGAGCCAAACGACAGACTGTATCCGATGACCGCCCACAGCACCGTGACCACGGCCATCATGGTGAAGCTCTGCATCATGGTGGCCAGCACGTTTTTCCGGCGCACCAGTCCGCCATAGAAGAGCGCGAGCCCCGGCCCGGTCATCAGCAGCACCAGCGCGGAGCTGGTGAGCATCCAGGAATTGTCCGCGGAACTTTTCGCTTCGGTCACCGCCGCTTCGAGCTTGGCGATGCGGTCCGTGTCAACTGGGGCCGCAGCCTGCGTCTGCGCCAGGACCGTATGTGCGGCGAGGTAGAAAAACACAAGTGCCACCAGCAATTGGATTGATCGTTTGCCCATCACCATTTTTCTGCTCCAGGGAATTACTGTAGCGGCAGCAGAGACAAGGAGGGAAATTCAAATTTCTTTTCGCGGTCATCAGGAATTTTTATGGCGGGGGCTTGACACGTGGTTGTATTTAGATTAACGTCTAATTAGACATTTGGCTTATTACGATGGCAAGCAACCAAATATTCAAGGCATTGGCTGACCCCACGCGGCGAGAGGTCCTGCGGCTGCTGCGCAATCGCGAGATGACTGCGGGCGAGTTGGCGGAGCGCTTTGATATGACCAAGCCCAGCATGTCCCACCACTTCGCGCTGTTGAAGGACGCCGGTCTGATCAGCAGCCGGCGCGAAGGCCAAACCATCTGGTACGGCCTGGATACAACTGTCCTGCAAGACGTGGTGGCCTGGGCCCTGGACCTGACCGCCCCGAACGGAAAAAAGGGAGGCAAGCGATGAAGAAGCGGTATTTCTTAATCTGTGGGTTGATCGTGGCCGGCATGCTGGCTGCCAGCCTGGTGGCGTATCCGCATCTGCCCGAGCGGGCCCCCACGCACTGGGACCAGAATGGCAAGGTGACGGGATACGGCCCCCGCGCTTCGCTGGTGCTCGGGATGCCCGCGGTCATGGTGTTTACGTTGCTGCTGTTTGCCGTGCTGCCGTCGCTTTCTCCCCGGCATTTTGAGATCGACCGCTTCCGGTCCGCCTATCTTCAGATCATGCTGATCTTCGTCGCTACGTTTGCTTACCTGCACGCGTTGCTCTTATGGGCGGCGCTTTCCGGCTCTGTCCCGATTGTGCGTGCCCTGCCCAGCGGCATGTGTGTGCTCTGGGCGCTTTTGGGCAACATGCTGGGTAAAGTGAAGCGAAACTTTTTTGTAGGAGTACGCACGCCGTGGACCCTGGCCAACGAGCGCGTGTGGTACGCGACGCACCGGTTTGCGGCAAAGACTTTCGTTGCCAGCGGCCTGCTGGGTCTGGTGATGGTTTTCCTTTTTCGTCAGTATGCGACTGGGACCNNTCGTCCTCTCCGTTGCCGGTTCACAGGCCCAGGACTTCCAGGCCAGGGGCAAAGAAATTGTCAGCCAACTGGCTGCGCGCGAATTCAACAAAGTGGAAGCGCGTTTCGATGCCGCAATGTCCTCGCTCATGCCTTCGGCAAAGCTGGCTGAGACCTGGGACGTTGTTCTGGCGCAGGCCGGCACCTTCAAGTCGATTCAAGGGACTCGTCAGGAAGAGGTGCAGGGCCATCACATTGTTTTCGTTACGAGCCAATTTGAGCAGACATCCCTGGATATCAAGCTGGCTTTTAATACCAGTGGTCAGGTGGCAGGATTGTTTTTTGTCCCGGTGAGAAGCCAGACTGACGCGTCCAAGCCAGCGGCTGGTCCGCTCAAGCTCTCGGATGTCACAGGTGACTGGATTGGCACGCTCGACACCGGTGCTTTGAAGTTGCGGATCGTATTCCACATTACCAACACCACTGATGGTCTCAAGGCGACCATGGACAGCCCGGACCAGAGCGTCTCCGGGATCGCCGCCTCAGCAGTGCGACTCGACGGTTCGTCTGTGACTGTGGAAGTAGCCCGCATCAATGGAGTCTTTGAAGGAAAGGCCAGCTCCGACCTTGCCACTTTGGACGGCACATGGAAGCAAGGCCCGGGATCTGCACCGCTGAAGCTGAAGCGCGTCCAGGATGCCAAATCTGAACTGGCGCCACCATCGCGTCCGCAAAATCCGCAAAAGCCATATCCGTATCGCGAAGAGGATGTTATTTATGACAACAAGTCAGCAGGCAATAAGCTCGCCGGCACGCTGACTATTCCGACCGGGAAGGGGCCGTTTCCTGCAGTCGTCCTGATCACCGGCTCCGGCCCTCAGGACCGCGATGAAAGTTTGATGGGACATAAGCCCTTCCTTGTTCTGTCCGATTACTTAACGCGCCAAGGGATCGTCGTACTGCGGGTTGACGACCGAGGTGTCGCCAAGTCCACCGGTGACTTTGCCACGGCGACCACGGCCGATTTCGCCACAGACACGGAAGCAGGAATCGCTTATCTCAAGACGCGCCCGGAAGTAGATGCCAAAAAGATCGGCCTCATCGGGCACAGCGAAGGAGGCGTGATTGCGCCTATGATCGCGGCCCGTAATCGCGACGTGGCGTTCATTGTAATGCTGGCTGGTTCAGGAGTTCCGGGAGACCAGATCATTGTGGCCCAGACGGAGCTGATTGCTGAAGCGAGCGGCATGAGCCACGACGCCGCAATGAAAGCCGGAGCACGCCAGGGCGAATTCATGGATTTGNNCACCAGCGACCAGGCTGCTCTTGAGAAACAACTGCACGAAAAGCTGGCCACCCAAATGCCCGAAGCACAGATCGACGCAGCCATCCGTCAACTGACATCACCTTGGCTGCGCTATTTCATCAATTACGATCCTGCAATCGCGTTGCGCAAAGTTACCTGTCCTGTACTGGCGCTGAACGGCGGGAAAGATCTGCAGGTCCCACCCAAACAGAACTTGCCGGCCATCAGGAAGGCACTGGAAGCGGCAGGGAATAAGGACTTCGAAACCGATGAGTTGCCGGGACTGAACCATCTTTTCCAAACCGCAAAGACCGGTTCGCCCAGCGAATACGCACAGATTGAGGAAACCATGTCACCGGTGGCGCTGGAAAAGATCGCGAGTTGGATATTGAAGCGATAGCCAAGATTACCAGTTTGGAACTCTATTCTAGTTTGTCTCAGAATTGTGCCGAAATGGAACTCTTTGGATGTATGCTCTGCGCAAAGCAGTTTTTACGGCCCCGACGCTGTGAGAAAACCAAGATTTCTACTCTCCCTGGTGAGGGAGAATAACGATTATCAAAGGCTGCAGGCTTCCGCCGCGGTGCAGGCCGCTGAGCGTCTGGGGGCCGAGCTACAGGTTACCAGTGCAAACGGTGACAGCATCAAGCAAAGCCAGGACCTGCTGACAGTCATTCAGACCCCTTCGTTGCATCCGGATGCGCTGGTGGTTGAGCCCGCGGGCACGCCCATGCCCCATGTAGCGCGCGCCGCTGCTGCTGCCGGCATCGGATGGGTGGTGCTCAACAAGCGCGCTGACTATTTGGCAGAGCTTCGCAGCCAGTACAAGGTCCCGGTGTTCGCCATCAGTTCAGACAACGAAGAGATCGGACGGCTTCAGGGGCAGCAGTTGGGTGTGTTGCTTCCGCGCGGCGGCGTTGCCCTGTACATTCAAGGCCCGGCAAACACCACATCCGAATCGCGGACCACAGGACTGGGCCAGACCAAGCCTAAGAATATCGAGCTGCGCACCTTGCGAGGAGATTGGACACAGGAAAGCGGACACAAAGCCATTGAGGCGTGGCTGCGTTTATCCACCTCGAAAGACATCCCGATCGGAGTCGTGGCCTGCCAAAATGACGGCATGGCGATGGGCGCTCGGAAGGCCCTGGAATTGAATGGTCGGCTGGTCGGTGTGCCATTTATCGGCGTGGATGGTGGTCCCACCACCGGGCAGGCGTGGGTCCGTAGCGGCGCTTTGGCGGCAACCGTCATTCTGCCGCCTCATGCCGGTATCGCCATTGAAATGCTGGTGCAAACATTGCAAACAGGCGTCAGTCCGCCAGAGTATACATTGATTCCACCTCAGTGCCATCCATCACTCAAAGACCTGACAGCCAAGATGGAAAAGACACATTCCGCCTGATCGCCCCACGCGTTCATTGCTGCTTTCCCTTAGAATGAACGTGCATTTATGGACAACAAAGTCATTGCCACAATTTTTTACGAAACCGCCGACCTGATGGAGATCGCGGCGGAAGATTCCTTTCGCATACGGTCGTACCGGCGGGCGGCGGAAGCCGTTGAGGCGTTTGATCGTCCTCTGTCGGAGATATACAAAGACGAAAAAGCTCTGCTGGCCATTCCGGGGATCGGCAAGAGCATGGCCGGCCACATTCGCGATGTCATCAGCACGGGCAAGCTCCCGCTGCATGAACAGCTCTTAAAGAAATTTCATCCGTCCATGCTTGAACTGCTCAAGATCCAGGGTATGGGTCCCAAGACCATTGCTTTGATCTGGGACGCATTTCATGTCTGCGATCCGGAAGGCGTACAGAAGCTGGCGCAAGAGGGTAAGCTGCGCACGCTGCCGCGGTTGAGCGAGAAGTCCGAGCAGAAGATCATCAAAGCCATTGACAGCTATCGCCAGATGACCGGACGTTTTCTGCTGGATACCGCCGATGAAGTCGCCCAGAAAATCACCGAGCTGATCCAGGGCATGCCGGGAGTTGAGAAAATCACGCCGGCGGGTTCGCTGCGTCGCGGTCGCGATACCGTTGGCGATCTTGACATGTTGATCACTGGCAAGTTTGCCTCCAACGAAACGCAGCGTGACAAAGTCATAGAAGCGATTCTCAAGCTTCCTGGAATCCAGGATGTGCTGGCCAAAGGCGAGAACAAAGTCAGCTTCAAACTGCGCAGCGGCTTGCAGGTTGATGTGCGGCTGCTGCCTCCGGACTCATTCGGTGCTGCGCTTCAATACTTTACCGGTTCCAAGAGTCACAGCGTTGCTTTGCGCCAACGGGCGCTCCGCATGGGATTAACGCTCAACGAATACGGGCTGGTGCGCCTGGAGGACAACAAGCGCGTGGCCAGCAAGACGGAAGAAGACATCTATAAGAAGCTGGGACTTGAGTTTATTCCGCCGGAACTACGCGAAAGCATCGGTGAAATCGAGGCTGCTGAGGAAGGCACGCTACCTGATCTGGTCACGCAAGCCGACATCCGTGGTGACGTGCACATGCATACGGTCGAAACCGACGGGAAATGCACCATCGAGGAAATGGCGCTGGCGGCCCGGGACTTCGGCTACAAATACATGGCGATCACCGACCATTCCAAAAATCTTGCCTTTGCCAATGGTTTGGATGACAAGCGCGCGGAAGCGCACATCAAGAAAATCCGCAGTGTCGGGAAAACCATCGAAGGCATAACCGTGTTTGCCGGAATCGAAGTAGACATTTTGGCGGACGGCGAGCTTGATCTTTCTGATTCTGTTTTGGAACAGATGGATATCGTGATCGCCAGCGTGCACTCGCATTTTCAGCAGGATCCGCAGCAAATGACCGACCGCTTGCTGCGCGTGATTGCCAATCCCAATACGTCATTGATGGGACATCCCACCGGAAGAATGCTGCTGCGCCGCGAAGGTTTTATCTTTGATTACGACAAAGTCTTTGCCGCCGCTGCCGAGGCCGGGGTGGCCATGGAGCACAACGCATATCCTGACCGTCTTGACCTTAGCGATCTGCACCTGCGCATGGCCAAGTCTAAAGGAGTCAAGTTCATCATCAATACGGACGCGCACCATACCTCACACCTCGAAAAAATGCGGTTCGGCGTACTGCAACTCCGTCGCGCATGGCTGACGAAGAAAGATGTCTTAAATACGCTGCCAGTGGCGCAGTTCGCGAAAGTTGTGCGCCGGGGAAGGCCGGTGCTGGCCAACGTGTAACAGGACTGTCCTCACCCTCACGGAGCAAGCTATGCCTGATGAAAACTCACCATCCACGCCGCCCAACCAAGCGGGCGCGCCGGAAGCAACACCAGTTGCTACGCCGCCGGGCCCGGTCGTTGTCGGCCACCTTCCGATGATGGATGAATTTCATCGCGAGAAGCGGACGCTACCGCTTGTTCCCATGTTGATCGGAGCGGTGTTGGTCGCAATTGGAGTTGCGATCTTCATGTTCACCGTCAAGCCAAAGACCATTACCAATAGTTCCATTGCGATGGTGCGCATGGCCACGCAGGGAGACAGTGTTCTGGTGGCGGTCCAGGTGAAGTTTGACAATTCCACGGAGCGGCAATTGTGGGTCCAGGGAGTTACATCTGAGATCGAGATGGCTGATGGCAAAAAATACACCGACTCCTCTGCGCCGAGGGTAGACGTCGACCGGTTCATGAAAGCTTTTCCGCAACTCGCGGAGGCTAGCACCGGTCCTTTGGGAGATGAGCAGAAAATTTCTCCCGGCGCGTTTACCGGAGTAAGCATTTTTTCGTATCCGGTGGACAAAGCGGCTTTCGAAGCACGCAAGTCGATCAGCGTGCAAATCAAGTTCTATCAGTGGCCGGCGCTCGAGCTAAAACAATAGAGGCTTGCAGAGGCAGGTCTCCAATCAATGGAGCACAACGGCGGCGAGCACAGGCGCCGGTTTTTCCGAGTCGGAAGCGGCGGTCCCGGGCATGCGAGAGTCTCGCAAAACAGGATGGGTCTGCGCATATTCGCGGTTCTTGAAGGGAAGCCGGAACTTGTGGGCAATTTCCGGCCAGAACTCGCGGAAAACGTCCCAACTCATGTCCGTGGCAATACCGACGCCGCCACGGCTGGCGGCGGCCCCGAAGCCGCGCTCATTTCCGGGATGGAGGAGATTGCTGAGCGCTGTAGAACTGGCGGAGCTAAGCCACTCCGAGTAATTGAACATCAGGTTTCCCGAATCGCTGTGCGCCACAAAGACGTGACGCAGTGCGTGACCGAATCGCTGACGCACCGGGCCGCGACCCAGCCGGTAATAGCGCGGGTCCTGATGGAAAATTGAGGGATAGAGAAAAGTGCCAAAAAAATCATCGGCCACGTTGCCCGCCAGGGCCGCGGCGTAACGTTTGCTGTAGCCGGCGGCGCCTGACCCAAAGGAGGGATCGTCGCGGTCCAGGTGGGCCCAGGCAGCGTCCCAGCCTGTGCCCATGAAGTTGATGGGCTCAAAAGTGTTTTGCACGAACAAATGGAACTTGTCTCTTGCATCCAGGGAGCACGGCCGAACGCCCGGGCGATGGCGGCCCGGCTGGTGTACGGTCTTGATTTCCACCTTCTGCGAGAAACTCACCACCAGCTTGCTGAATGGCCCGTTGTAGTCATCCATATCAAAGGTTTCGGCGGGCTTGGCGCATGGCTGCGTCACCGGCTGGATGGTCCCGGACGTTACCGCGGCTCCTGACGAAGAGTCATCATTCAGTGACGGCGCTTGCGAAAAGGCGAGACAGCTGCCCAGCAAGCTTGCCGCAAGTGCGATTTGGCCTGGTAGCTTTAACATTTTCTCTGACCGCTGATTGGGACATCGGCCCAACAACCTAACACTCTATTGGCTGCAACCGGATTCCCGGGAGATTACCGTGGTACCGCTCCTAGTGGACACGTTGATGCTGGCTCCAACCCAGGCTTCACTGATAAGTTTCTCGAGAAAGTGGCTTCTTTGCGGAGGCAAAAAGTCTGTCTAAAGGGCTTGTGAAGCGGGTACCCTTCAGCTCCGAGCTTATCAACTGGGAACGCGGCCTTCTGGTCAATTGCGCTCACGTCAGCATGGCTGTAGACAACAGGGCCGCAGAATCGTATAAAAGGTTGTTTTGTCGTTATTTACCCGAGGAGCCTGAATATGCACCGTCGTGTCCGTCTGCTCATGTTGTGTCTCTTTCTGCTGGCCGCGCTGGCTGGATTCGCGCAAAAGCGTTCCATCACCGAGAAAGACATTTTTCAATTCAACTGGATCGGAGACCCGCAGATTTCTCCGGATGGATCGCGCGTGGCTTTTGTGAAGGTCACGGTCAACGAAAAGAAGGACGGATATGACACCGCGATTTGGAGCGTCGCCACCGATGGCAGCGGTCCGCCCCGGCGCATGACCGATGGCACGCGCGATTCTACTCCGCGCTGGTCCCCAGACGGCAGGCAGTTGGTCTTTGTGCGCTCCGCCGAAAGTGCCGGCCCTGGTCGTCCCCCGGCTGCGCAGCTTTACATGCTGCCTTTAACTGGCGGCGAATCTTGGAAAGTGACCGATCTTGCCCGCGGAGCCGGCTCGCCTGTCTGGTCACCCGACGGTAAATCGATTGCCTTCACCAGCGACACCTCGCCGGAAGACGTGGCCAAACAGCACAAGTCCGGCCCTGCAGAGCGGGAGAGCGACGTGCGCGTTATTACGCGCTCCGTGTATCGCTCCAACGGAGCGGGATATCTTGATTACAAACACACGCAACACATCTGGGTGGTCGCGGCGCCGCAAAGCTCCGAGGACACTGTTACTCCGAAACAACTGACCAGCAGCAAATATCAGGAAGACAACGTGATGTGGTCGAACGACGGCCGCCAGATTTATTTGACCACCACCCAGGTGGATGATCCGTCCTACGTGTTGCCGCACGCCGATGTTTACTCGGTGCCCGCTTCCGGTGGCGAAGTCCACAAGGTACTGGCGCTCAATCTTGGGCCGCGGTCCGTCTCGCTCAGCCCGGACGGCAAGCGCCTGGCATTCTGTGCTTCCGTCAACGAGCCAGTGCTTTCCTACACCGAGCCCGATCTCTGGGTGGTCGATCTCGCGGCCAACGCCAAGCCGCGCAACCTTACTGAAAAGTATGACTTCGATGTCTGCAGCGGCGTCGGCGGTGACCAAAGCGCACCGCGTGCTGGCGGTCCGGACCGCGTCACCTGGACGTTGGACGGGAACGGCTTGATCGTCACCACAGCAAGAGAAGGCAAAGCCAACGTGATTCAGGTAGACATTGCGTCAGAGAAAATCACGGAGATCACGCGGGGCAACCAGGCCGTGGAACGGTTTCGCGTGTCGAGTGATGGTTCGAAATTCGTCGCGCTGATCTCTACGCCCACCAACATCGGCGACCTTTTCCTACTCGACCGTTCCGGCGCCGCGCCGAGGCAACTGACGCATATCAACGACAAACTGTTTTCCCAGTTGAACATCACTGCTCCGGAAGAGATCTGGTACACAAGCTTCGACGGCAAACGCGTTCACGCATGGATCCAGAAACCGCCGGATTTTGATCCGTCCAAGAAGTACCCGCTGATCCTGAACATTCACGGCGGTCCTCACGCAGCATATGGTTTTATTTTTGATCATGAGTTTCAGTGGATGGCGGCCAGGGGATATGTGGTCCTTTATCCGAATCCGCGCGGCAGCACATCGTATGGCCAGGATTTCGGCAACATCATTCAATATCACTATCCGGGCGACGATTTTAAGGACTTGATGGCCGGCGTAGATGAAGTGATCAAGCGCGGATACATTGACACCAAGAAACTGGGAGTCACCGGCGGGAGCGGCGGCGGCGTGCTCACCAACTGGGTCGTCGGACATACGGACCGGTTCGCCGCGGCCGTGGCGCAACGCGACATCGCCAGTTGGACGGACTGGTGGTATACCGCCGACTTCACTTTGTATCAACCGAGCTGGTTCAAAGCGCCGCCCTTCCTGGACCCGCAGGATTATGTGAATCGCTCGCCGATCACGTACATTCAGAATGTGCACACGCCGCTGATGCTGGTTTTGGGCGAGGCCGACTACCGCACGCCTCCCACTGCCGGCGGTGAAGAAATGTTCCGTGCGCTGAAGTTCCTGAAACGTCCAACCGTCATGGTCCGTTTTCCCGGAGAGTCGCACGAGCTTTCCCGCTCCGGGCAGCCATGGCATCGGGTGGAGCGTTTGCAGCACATCGTCGGCTGGTTTGATAAGTATCTGCAAGGTATGAGCAAGCCGGAGTATGACGATGTGAGCGGCCAGGAAATCAGCATCAAGACAGACGACGAGTAGGAGGGAAACATGCTGCCAGGACTTGTATCAGGGCTAGCGCTGGTGACGCTGAGCGCGGCAGCGTTCGCTGCCGACGTGCAGGCGACGATCGTCTATGACGATGTGGCCACCCAGGTCAATGTTGCTGAAGACGCCGGCCAGCTTTGGACCACTACTGCGGACCTGATGCGCGCTACCGGCTTTGAGGTGAAACCGCAAGGCGTCTGCCGTGCGGAGTTGTGTTTCCCGCTACCCAAGGCGCGCCAGAAAGAGTTTGTGCGCAAGGAGCCTGGCACGACATGGTTCAATCTCACGGCTTTCGCTCAGCTTGTTCATCAGCCGGTGGCCCATGATCCAGGCATGGCCACATGGTATTTCGGCACACGCTCCGACCAGCGGCGGGGGCTGGCTTCGCTCCGAGCCCCGAACTTCACCCTGCCGGACATCGACGGCAAAATGCACTCGCTATCTGATTTTCGCGGCAAGAAGGTTTTTCTGGTGACCTGGGCCTCGTGGTGAGGGTGCCGCTTTGACTTGCCGGTCTGGCAAGCAATCTATCAACAACTGAAAGACCAGAATTTCGAAATCATCTCCGTCGCTCAGGACACCAATGGCGTAAGAGACGCCGGTAGATGGATCACCGACGCCCATCCGACCTATACCGCGCTCATCGACGAAAAGCATCTCGTCTCCAAGCTGTACAACATGGTCAACGTGCCCACGGGAGTGTGGATCAACGAGCAGGGAAGGATTGTTCGTCCCAATGAAGTTGCGTTTGCCGACGACCGCTTCAAGAATTTCACGGGAATGGATTCTGCTCCATATCTCAACGCGTTGAAAGATTGGGTAACCAAAGGCAAAGCCAGCGCCTACGTGATGACCGAGGAAAAGCTGCGAGACAAGCTCTCAGTCAACGATCCTGATATTTTGCTGGCTGCTGCCGAGTTTGGTCTGGGTGAGCAGCTCTATAAGTCCGGTCATTTGACGGAAGCGATTCCGCACTTTAAGGAAGCGCAGCGTTTGAATCCCAAAAGCTGGAACTACAAGCGCCAGGCCTACGCACTCTCAGACGCCAAGCGGGACTATGGGACGACGTTCGCGGACGAAGTCCAGAAAGCGGGCGGCAGCAAAGTGTACTATCCGCCACCCGATCTGCCGGGAACAAAAGCCCCGCCCGACAAGAAACCTTAAGTCACCCGGCGTAAGACTTCTGGAGAAAGATTGCCTCCGCAAATGATGATGGCTACGGTCTTTCCCGCATAGTCGTCCGCGTGCTTGAGAAACGCAGCCAGAGCAACGGCGGCTGCGCCTTCCATCAGCCAGCCTCTTTGTTTTTGCACCAGGCGCATGGCGGTCAGGATTTCATCTTCCTGCACCAACACCGACCGGTCAATCACGTTGCGACAGACATCGAGAGTGATGGTTCCGGGTTCTAAACCTCCGGCCGTACTCTCGGAAAGCGTCGGCTGTTCGGAAACATCAATGATGCGGCCCGCCTTGATGGATTCGTACAACACAGGGGAATTCTCCGGCCAGCAACCAACGATCTGTGTCCGCGGCGACGCCCACTTCAAATAGGCGCCGACTCCGCCGATCAGACCGCCACCGCCGACCGCAACAAAAACGGCGTCGATCTTCGGTGCCTGCCGGAGTAACTCGACGGCAAGCGTGCCTTGCCCGGCCATGACGTCAGGGTCATTGTAGGGAGAGATAAACACTTTGCCGGACTCCACTGCGGCGGCCCGGCCAGCGAGTTCCGCATCGAGAGGGTCCGAGCCCGCACGCCGGATCACCGCGCCCAGGTCTTCAATCCGTTTGGTTTTCGCCGGCGAGACGTGGGAAGACACGTAAACCTCCGCGTGCACTCCCAGACTTTTGGCCGCCGCAGCTATACCCAGTCCGTGGTTACCGTTGGAAGCTGCGATCACACCCGCCGCGCGCTCCTGCGGAGTGATCGACAGAAGCTTGTTCGTGGCGCCGCGCAGCTTGAATGATCCTGTGTGCTGGAGGTCCTCACGTTTGAACAGAAGATGGAGCGGAAGCCCTGGGACAAGGTCTGATGCATCGTCGCATAACGTCTCGATAACCGAAGAACGAATCTCTTCTTGCGCCCGCAGGATTCGGGGACCCCATTCGTTGCCGGGTGATTGGTCTGGCATAGATGTGATTTTTCGCAAGCAGTATAGTAAACGACTCCAATTCCAGGAGCGCTTCGTTCTTTAATCTCTGTATCTACGCGAGCGAGAGAAGTCCCAAGTTCCGATACTGGTCGAAATTGCTCAGATTTCAACGGCCCTCGAACCGTAGCATAACGGCAGGGTCCCAGCTCGCACGCTGTGTCCGAACTGACCAGGGGCAGCAGGGCAGAGCAACCTTCCCCATTTACAGACCATCGCAGTTAGTGACGCCACTAGACGGCAGGAACTGTGTGTCCAACACCTGTAAAGAGTATGCCCGATACTTATGCCCGAGACCGCTGACAAACCTGTGGCGCCCAAATCCTCACGAAAACTGAGGATCATTGACCTGATTCGTCCTCACTGGAAGGCGCTGACCGTGGCGCTGGTCGCCATGGTGGGCGAAGCGTTCACGGACGTTCTTGAACCGTGGCCGATCAAAATTGTCGTCGATAACATTACGCCCGGGAACAAACTTCCCGGATGGCTGGGAGATTTCGTTACCAGGCTGTTCGGTCAGAACCACTATGCCGTTCTGAATTTTGCCGTAGCCGCGGTCGTGGCGATTGCGGTTGTCGGCGCCGTGAGTTCCTACTTCGAGAAATACCTGACAACCAGCGTAAGTCAATGGGTGGGGCACGACTTACGCCGGACTCTTTACCACCACATTCAGCGGCTGTCGCTGGCCGAGCATGATAAGTCGCGGACCGGCGATCTGATCACGCGGGTCACCAGCGACATCGAGGTCGTCCAGGACTTCATCGACTCCGCGCTCCTCGGCATTCTGGTCAACGTGATGACGCTGGCCGGCATGGTCGGGATGATGTTTTATCTCAACTGGCGTTTTACCCTCATTGCCCTCTCTGTGATGCCGGTGCTTTTTGTGGTGGTCTATTCCTACACGCGGCGCATCAAGAAGGCCTCGCGTGCTGTCCGAAAGAAAGAAAGTGAGCTGCTTTCTCTGGTTGAGGAAGTGCTGACCTCCATTCGCGTGGTCAAGGCATTCGCCCGGGAAGACTACGAGCAGAAACGATTCGAGTCTGAGAGTCTGGAAAACGTAGAAGCAGGACTCCAGGCGCGAAGCGTAAAAGCCAAGCTGGCACCGGTTGTGGCGGTCATCGTGGCCATCGGGACGTGTCTGGTCCTGGGGTACGGCGCACGGCTGGCACTGCTCCACCAACAAAATCACGGACTGGGAATCACCACGGGTACGCTGGTCGTATTTCTGTTGTATCTCGCGAAAATGTACAAGCCGATGCGTGATCTCTCGAAAATGGCCGATACCGTATCCAAGGCGACGGTCGGTTACGAGCGGATCCAGGAAGTCCTGGGCATTGAAAGTCTCGTGCAGGACGAACCGGGTGCACGCAGAGCACCCAAGCTTACCGGTCAAATCGAATTCGCCCAAGTCAGCTTCAACTATGGAGGCGACAACGAGACGCCGGTCCTCAAAGACCTCACCTTCAAAATCGAAGCCGGACAAGTCGCGGCGTTTGTGGGTCCCTCGGGTACCGGGAAGACCACACTCGTCAGCTTGATACCACGCTTCTACGATCCCGTTTCCGGTAATGTCCGAATTGATGGCATGGACATTCGCCACTATCAGATTAAGTCGGTGCGTGATCAGATCAGTTTCGTTTTGCAGGACACCCAGCTCTTCCACGCCAAGATTTGGGAAAACATTGCTTATGGCAAACCCGGCGCCACATCCCAGGAGATCAAGAGGGCCGCTGAACTGGCCAACGCGCAGGAATTCATCGAGGAAATGCCCGAGGGATACGACACCATGGTCGGCGAGCGCGGCGTCACGCTTTCGGGCGGTCAACGCCAGCGAATTGCCATTGCCCGGGCCGTCATTCGGGATACGCCGATCCTGATTCTGGATGAACCAACCGTCGGTCTGGATGCTGCCTCCGAACTATCCGTCATCGAAGCTCTGGACAAACTGATGAAAGGCCGGACGTCCGTGGTGATTGCACATCATCTCGATACGATCCGCCATGCGGACGTCATCTTTGTGATGAAAGACAGCGAATTGGTCGAACAAGGCACCCACGAGGTGCTTTTGGCAAAAAACGGAGTGTATGCAGAATTGCACAGAATTCAGTCCCCGGAAGGGGATAAAGTGGCGACAGACCAACCGGTCGCCATTTAACAGTTGTTTCGCGTTGGGGAAGAGGTAAAAGACCATGAAACGAACAAGAACCAGGCTCTATGTCATCTTGATGCTGATTGTCTTGGTATTTTCAGCATCGTTGACCGCGCAGAAGAAAGACAAAGACAAAGACAAAGACGAACACAAGGCCAAGAAAACGGAAAAGGCCGCCAACCTGCCTGCGGTGATCTGGCATGATCCAGGCGACGTCGCCTCCTTGAATCTGATCTATGGCGCCGGCGGAAAAGAAGACGCGCCAGACCCGAACGCCACCTACACGTTCGTCAAGGAAGACTCGGAAGGGACGAGTCCGAAGTTCGATGTCAAAGACGAGCAGGGTCGCAAGTGGAGGGTGAAACTCGGCCAGGAGCCCCAGTCGGAAACAGCGGCGACACGCTTGCTGTGGGCCGCCGGTTATTTCGTGGATGAAGACTACTATCTGGAGGAAGTCAAAGTCGCGAATATGCCAAAGAAGCTGCATCGTGGCGCCGACTTTGTGTCAGCGGACGGCACAGTCCACAAAGCGCGCCTGGAACTCAAGTCGAAAGAGGTCAAGAAACTCGGTCCCTGGGACTGGTTCGACAATCCATTTCAGGACAAGCAGGAACTGAACGGCTTGCGTGTGATGATGTCTCTGGTGAATAACTGGGACATATCATCGGTCAACAACTCGGTCTACGTGGTTGGCGATGAGCGCCGGTATGTGGTCAGCGACGTGGGCGCCAGCTTTGGGAATACGGGAAATAACTTCAGGCGATCCAAGAGCCGCCCCAAGGACTATGCGGACTCGAAATTTATCGAGAAGTCGAATGAGGACTTCGTCGATTTCGAGATGCACAGCCGTCCGTTCTTTCTGTCGGTAGTCAACGCCCCTAACTATAAAGCGCGCACCCGGATGGAGGAGATCCCCAAACACATTCCTCGTGCGGACGCGAAATGGCTGGGGGAGAGGCTGGCTCAGCTTTCTGAAGAGCAGATCAATGACTGCTTCCGCGCCGCAGGGTATTCGCCGGAGGAAGTCACAATCTTGACAGAGACCGTGCGCAAGAGAATTGCAGAGCTGAATGCGCTGTAATCGGGGTTGGGAAGAACGCGGGTTAGGAAGTCCTGACCAACTCGAGGCCGGGGAGACCCGATCGTGAAACTCATTATCGAGCCCGCTGACGGTGTAGCGCCGTTGCTCGCCGCCATCAAGAGCGCCAAGACGAGCATAGAAATTGCCATCTTCCGGTTTGATCGCAAAGACGTGGAGACGGCCCTGAAGGCGGCGGCAGCCCGGGGCGTGAGAGTGACGGCGCTGATCGTACACGCCAACCGTGGCGGCGCGCAGAGCCTGCGCCGGCTGGAACTCCGGTTCCTCGATGCCGGCATCATTGTTGCCCGCACTGCCAATGATCTGGTGCGTTACCACGGCAAGTACATCCTGATCGACCGCCGCATCCTTTACGTGCTTTCGTTCAACTTCACGCATCTGGACATCGATCACAGCCGGGGCTTCGGCATCGTGACCACTCACGCGACCTGGGTTGGGGAAGCGGTGAGATTGTTCCGGGCCGACTGCACGCGGACCAAGTACGCGCCTAAGACCGATACGTTTGTAGTAAGTCCGGCCAACTCCCGCAATGTGATTGGAACATTTCTCAAGCGGGCCAAGAAGGAATTGCTGATCTACGATCCCAAGATATCGGACAAGGAGATGCTTCGTATCCTGCAGGAGCGGGCGAAGGCGGGGGTCAATGTGCGAGTGGTCGGCAAAGTGGCCGGGATTGTCCCGTTCGAATCGCACGTGCTGGGCGGAACGCGGCTGCACACACGCACGATCGTCCGCGACAGGCGCCAGGCGTTTGTCGGCAGCCAGAGTCTCCGCGCGGCGGAAATGGACTCGCGCCGTGAACTTGGTCTCATTATTCAGGATGCGAAGGCCGTGAAGAAATTGGTCGATACCTTTGAGACCGACTGGACAGCGTCCTGCAAAAAGAACGCGTCCGCGCCGCCCCAACACCCGGAAGAGCCGGAAGTTCCCACCGACGCGCCGCCAGCAGTTTCGGAAAAGCAGGCACAGAAGGCGGTTGAGGTCCTCACCAAGGAACTGGATCCGCTCGCTGTCACCGTGAAGAAAGCCGTGAGAAAAGCCGTGGCCCAGGCCGGCGACGATGTGCTGCACGACCCAGGAGTCAAGGACACAATGAAAAAGGTAGTCAAGAAGGCGGTCAAGGAAGCCGTGAAGGAAGCTGTCCAGGAAGCGCAAGACGCCCAGAACGTCAACCCCGGTTAGTTGAGCCGCGAAGGAGGTCCGATGAAATTTAGAAACTTGGTAACACATAATGGATTTGCTCTGCTCGTCTCGCTTTTTCTTGCTACAGGTATCCTCATGGGACAGGCTGCGGCTCCCAGTCCGGAGCAAAAAGACGACGCGGCCGGCTTCAAGGAATTCATGGGCCGCGTGGACCAGTACGTAAAACTGCGCGACCCCATCGAAAAGAAACTTCCCGCTCTGAAGAGCAAAGAAGAACTGCCCGAGATGATTGCCGCGCACCAACAGGCGCTGGCAAGAAAAATCCGCGAAGCGCGTCCCCACGCCAAACCCGGAGACATCTTTACGCCGGCTGCCCGCGAAGCGTTTAAGCATATGATCCGCAGCGAATTTAAGGACCCTCAGCACACCACCGCGCGCAACGTTGTTAAGCAGAGGGACCCGTTGAAGGGGGTCCGCCTGCGGGTGAACGGCCTTTATCCCAATGCTGTCGCCGAAACAACTTTCCCCGCCACCCTTTTGCAGAAACTGCCCACACTGCCGGACGAATTGGGATACCGTATCGTGGGCCGCGATCTGGTCCTCGTCGACAAGAAGGCGAATCTCGTGGTAGACCTGTTGCACGAAGCCTGTCCGTAGATTTTAGAAAGCCTGGAGTAAATCATGCGACGCCGCCTCTTTCTCGTTCTCACCGTTCTCGCCGCTTTTATGGCGGGCCAGACGGCGGGCGAATTCAAGTTTCCGCTCAAGACCGGTTCCGTGCGTTTCGCAGAGATCGGCGATATGGGCACAGG